>CAYYOS010000008.1:23922-32541 GCA_964473355.1 uncultured Burkholderiales bacterium
TCGCGGGAACCCGCGTCTGACCTGATGATGTCCTACAAACCTCGTTGTTCATACCTACCGCTCGGTAAGCGAAGCACGAAATGACCCAGTATAAAAGGCCATACAGGCGTGAATTTAATTCGTAATTTTTCCATTATTGCCCATATTGACCATGGTAAATCGACTTTGGCCGATCGCATTATCCAGCGCTGCGGCGGTTTGGCCCAGCGCGAAATGCAAGCCCAGGTATTGGATTCCATGGCGCTGGAGCGAGAGCGTGGTATTACCATAAAGGCGCAAACGGCAGCGCTGGAGTACAGCGCGCAAAATGGTTTGATTTACCAATTCAATCTAATTGATACCCCCGGTCACGTCGATTTTTCATATGAAGTGTCGCGGTCCCTGGCGGCTTGCGAGGGGGCGCTTTTAGTCGTAGATGCATCTCAGGGGGTGGAGGCGCAAAGCGTCGCGAATTGCTACACCGCCACTGAGCAAGGCGTTGAAGTTATCCCGGTGCTTAATAAAATTGACTTGCCTTCCGCTGAACCCGAGCGAGTGATTACAGAAATAGAGGATATCATCGGTATTGACGCGCAAAACGCAATTCGCGCGAGTGCCAAGACCGGAGATGGGGTGGATGATATATTGGAGGCCATCATTACGCGTATTCCGGCACCGCGCGGTGATATAAGCAAACCACTAAAAGCCTTAATTATTGATTCTTGGTTCGATAACTATGTGGGCGTGGTAATGTTAGTGCGGATTGTGGATGGCATACTCGCGCCTAAGCAGCGCATTGTATTTATGGCGACCGGTTCGGCTTATCTGTGTGAGGCGGTGGGGGTATTCACGCCCAAAGCTAAGAACAAAGCAACCCTAAGTGCGGGAGAAGTAGGTTTCGTAACGGCGGGCATCAAGGAACTAAAATCCGCAAAAGTGGGCGATACCATCACCTTAGCGGATAACCCGGCGGCCAAACCCTTACCTGGTTTTAAGGAAATAAAGCCGCAGGTGTTTGCTGGCCTCTACCCGGTTGAATCCAATCAATACGACGCTCTGCGTGACGCCTTGGAAAAATTAAAGCTAAACGACGCCTCACTGCAGTATGAGCCCGAAACATCGCAGGCCTTAGGTTTCGGTTTTCGTTGCGGGTTCTTAGGCTTACTGCATATGGAAATTGTTCAGGAGCGCCTAGAGCGGGAATATCATTTGGAATTAATCACCACTGCACCCACGGTTGTCTATCAAATCATGCTCAAGGATGGTAGTCAGATTGAGATCGATAACCCGGCAAAATTGCCCGACGCGTCACGGGTAGAAGAAACTCGCGAACCCATTATTACTTCGACCATTCTTGTGCCCCAAGACTACGTGGGCGCGGTAATTACCCTGTGCACGCAAAAGCGAGGCGTGCAGCGCAATATGCAATACTTGGGGCGGCAAGTTCGGCTTACCTATGAAATGCCCCTAAATGAAGTAGTGATGGATTTTTTTGATAAGTTGAAATCGGCGAGCCGAGGATTCGCTTCGGTTGACTATGAGTTTAAAGAATATCGCAATTCAGATTTGGTTAAACTGGATATCTTAATTAACGGCGACAAAGTCGATGCGTTGTCTTTAATTGTGCATCGCAACAACAGCCAGTTTCGTGGCCGGGAATTGGCGGCGAAAATGCGTGAGCTAATCCCCCGGCAAATGTTTGACGTAGCGGTGCAAGCGGCGATAGGCGGGCACGTGATTGCGCGGGAAAACGTTAAGGCCTTGCGAAAAAACGTCTTAGCAAAATGCTATGGCGGCGATATTTCACGAAAACGCAAGTTATTGGAAAAACAAAAAGCCGGTAAAAAACGCATGAAACAAGTAGGTAATGTAGAAATTCCACAGGAGGCGTTTTTGGCCATTTTACAAGTAGATAGCAAATAGGGAGCCCATGAATTTTCCACTGATTATGCTCGTTGCGTTGCTCATCACCGGCGGGATTTGGGTGCTTGACGCATTTTGGCTTAAAGCGCGCAGAGCGCCTGACGCAAAAGAGCACTGGCTCATCGAGTATTCAAAAAGTTTTTTCCCGGTGATCTTAATTGTATTTTTGTTGCGCTCGTTTCTGGTTGAGCCCTTTAAAATTCCCTCCGGCTCCATGATGCCGACGTTGCTGGTAGGCGATTTTATTTTAGTCAACAAGTATAAATATGGCATACGCCTGCCGGTCGCCAATATAAAAATCGCCGACGTCGAGCAGCCTCAACGCGGGGACGTCTTAGTATTTCGATTCCCGGAAGACCCCTCCTTGGATTACATAAAACGGGTGATCGGTTTGCCCGGCGACCGGGTCGCTTATCTAAATAAGAAACTGACTATTAATGGCGCAGCCGTCCCCACCCTGGAAGCGGAGGAATACAGCTATACTAAGAGCGGGCTAAACTTTGTGAGCGCTAAAAGCTATACGGAAAAGCTTGGTAGCCATACTTATCGAACGTTAGTACAGCCGGGCGAACCCAGTGTGCGCATGAGCCAGAATTTAACTTTTCCGCATCGGGCAAATTGTGACTACAGCGAAGCAGGGTTTACCTGCACGGTTCCGGCGGGACATTACTTCACATTGGGAGATAACCGGGATGACAGTCGCGATAGCCGCTATTGGGGCTTTGTTCCAGATAAAAACATAGTCGGCAAGGCTTTTTTAATTTGGCTCAATTTTGATGATTTTAAAAGAATAGGAATGTCCATTCATTAGGAGGAATGATGAAAAAACAACACGGCGTTGGCATGTTCGGCATGATGTTTATCATATTACTAATCATATTTTCTGCAATTTTACTTATGCGCGTCGCTCCCGCATATATCGAATATCTTGCAATAAAAAAAGTCTTTGCAGCGATGAAAAATGACCCGGAAGTAGACACCATGACAATCAAGCAAGTGAAAAGCTCTTTTGATCGTCGCGCGACCATAGACGATATTAAATCAATTTCCGGCGAAGATTTGGATGTAAGTAAAGAGGCGGGTCAAACGGTCATAGCGGCCGAATACGCAAAAAAGGTACCGCTATTTGGCAATTTGAGCCTAGTCATGGACTTTACCGTGGAAAGCGCCGACTCCAAATAGCCTATGGCCGCAGCAGCAAAGCTCAGTTCTGAGCTAGGTTACACATTTAAAAATAAGGAGTTACTGTCTACCGCGCTAACCCATCGTAGCCACAGCTTAGCGCACAATGAGCGCTTGGAGTTTTTGGGTGACAGCCTACTTAATTGCATCATAGCTGAACGCCTGTATCAATCGCACCCAGATTTAGCAGAAGGCGATCTATCGCGCCTGCGCGCCCACCTCGTTAAAGAGCAAACCTTGTCCAATATCGCCGCATCTTTAAGATTGGGGGAGGCACTAATGCTAGGGGTGGGCGAGCATAAAACCGGTGGCATGCAACGCGCTTCTATTTTGGCCGACACACTTGAAGCTATTATCGGCGCAATTTTTTTGGATGCCGGGTTTGAAGAAACGGCTAAGTGGGTGAATGCCTTGTACGATAGGGTATGGGAAAAGATTGACCCCAGTGAGCTAGGCAAAGACCCGAAAACTCAACTGCAAGAGTACCTGCAGAGTCAAAAAATGAGCTTGCCTTTGTACACCATTATCGAAGTTCAAGGCGAAGCGCACCAACAAATTTTTACTGTTGAATGTTTCTTAAAGGAATCCAACATACGCTGTCATGGCGAGGGTAGTAGTCGACGCGGTGCCGAACAGCTCGCGGCAAAAAATGCGTATCAACTTATAAAGAAATGAATCCTGCAGCAAATCATCGGATCGGATTTATTGCGATAATCGGGCGGCCAAACGTCGGTAAATCGACACTTCTAAACCATTTGCTGCAGCAAAAATTGAGCATTACCTCGAGCAAGCCGCAAACCACTCGCCATAAAATTACCGGAATTCTTTCTCACAAAGAGACCCAATATATTTTTGTCGACACCCCAGGCTATCAAATTAAATATCCGGGGGTGCTCAATAAGGCATTAAACCGCACCGTCAATCACGCCTTGGCCGATGCTGACCTTATCCTGTTGCTGGTGGAAGCAATGCGTTTTAGCGAGGACGACCAAACTATCATCGACCTGTTACCTGACTCCGTGCCGGTGGTTTTAGTTGTAAGCAAAATAGATGAAGTTAAGGACAAGAAGGCGCTGTTACCATTTATCGACAAGCTTTCTAAGCAGCATGAATTCCGAGATATTGTGCCCTTAAGCGCGACTAAAAATCTCAATCTCGATACGCTCTTTAGCGTTATTCGGCCCTTACTGCCAGAAGGACCACCTATGTTTGCGGCAGCGCAGCGTAGTGACCAACCCCCGCCATTCTTTGCAGCTGAAATTATTCGGGAGAAGATTTTCCGCTTATTACGCAATGAGATCCCGTATTCAGTAAATGTTATTATTGATGAATTTAAAGTCGTAAAAAAAGTGCATCACATCCAAGCCAGTATTTGGGTTGATAAAGCCAGTCAAAAAGCCATTATTATCGGTAAGCAGGGTTTGGAACTTAAGCTAATAGGAACCCGGGCTCGCAAAGAGATGGAAAAATTTTTTGGCACTACGGTCTATTTACAATTGTGGGTGAAGGTTAAATCAGGCTGGTCTAAAGACGTGAACATCTTGCATAGCCTGGGGTATCATGACTAACGCCCTTAAGCTGCCGGGGCCGGGCCAACAAGCCTTCGTCCTGCATTCTTACCCGTATCGCGAGACTAGCTTAATTGTTGAAATATTAAGCCGTGAACATGGACGTCTTGCAGTTGTCGCGCGGGGCGCAAAGCGCCCACGCTCTGCATTGCGAGGCTTGCTTTTGCCATTTCAGCCGCTTTTATTAAGCTGGTTCGGTAAGTCTGAGTTGCGCACCTTGCGCAGTGCCGAGTGGCAAGGAGGGCAGCCGCCCTTGTCAGGCACGGCGCTAATATGCGGATTTTACTTGAACGAACTCATGTTGCGCTTAACTGCCCGCGATGATCCTCATACCAGTTTGTTTGATTGCTATCAAGACAGCTTGAAGGAACTTGCGGTGACGCAAAATTACTCAGCAATTTTGCGCCGTTTCGAAAAAGAACTGCTGCAGCAACTTGGTTACGCCATCCCTCTAGATAAAGAAATGGATTCTGGGCGTGCGATTAGTCAAGATAAATCCTATTACTATGTAATCGAGCGCGGCCCAACTTTGCAGGAAAGTCGTAATGCGGTCATGGTCTCCGGGCAAGCTTTGTTGGACTTGTCAGTGGGCAGCTTTACTAACTCAGTATCGCTGCATGAATGCAAAATTTTGTTGCGCTCGGTAATCAACCATTATTTAGGCGACGCTACGATTCATACCCGGAAAATTTTATTGGATCTGCAGCAACGATGAAACTGGGAATAAATATCGACCATGTGGCCACAATCCGGCAAGCGCGCGGCACGCGTTATCCCAGCCCCATTCAAGCGGCACTGCTGGCGGAATCTGCGGGGGCGGATGCTATCACACTGCATCTACGGGAGGACAGAAGACATATTCAGGACCGCGATGTAGAAATTTTGCGCGAGCTTTTAACTACGCGTATGAATTTGGAAATGGCTGTGACCGATGAAATGATAGAAATCGCAACGCATATTAAACCGCAAGATGTTTGTCTGGTGCCCGAGCGTCGAGAGGAGTTGACTACGGAAGGCGGGCTGAATGTTGCCGCCAACTTTGAAAAAATCCGCCGTGCGTGCAATATCTTTAAGGATAACGGTATCCGCGTTTCGCTTTTTATTGATACCGAGCCCGAGCAACTGGAGGCGGCTGCTAGGGCTGGGGCCCCGGTTATTGAGATCCATACGGGCCACTACGCTAACGCGACCACGGATGCCCAGTTCGCTCAGGAATTGGAACGTATCCAGCGGGCAGCTAAAATAGCATCTTCTTTAGGCTTGCAGGTGAACGCCGGTCACGGCTTGGATTACCACAATGTTTATAAAATTGCTGCCATTAAGGAAATTGAGGAGTTAAATATCGGTCATGCCGTTGTTGCCCATGCTATTTTTGTAGGCTGGGAGCGCGCGGTGCGCGAAATGAAAAACGCGATCACGGTACCTTTATGATATACGGCATAGGCACGGATATCGTAGAAGTGGTGCGCATCGGGCGGGCGCTTAACCGTTATGGTGCGGGGTTTGCCAAGCGGGTTCTGGCTCCGGATGAGTGGGCCGAGTATCTCGCCTGCGCGGTACCGGAACGTTTTATCGCCAAACGCTTTGCTGCAAAAGAGGCGTTTGCTAAAGCGTTAGGTTTGGGCATACGTACGCCGGCGACCTGGCATAACATTCAGATTAAGCATGATGAAAAGGGCAAACCGGAACTGGCGTTTCATCCGAAGCTCCGCGCCTATCTTACTCAGCAGGGTGTCAATCGCGAGCATCTATCGATTAGCGATGAAAAACAATTAGCCACGGCCTTTGTCGTGTTGGAAAGGGAAAAATAATGTTGGGACCCATCATGTTGGATGTGGCAGGCACCGAACTCACGCCGGAAGACGAAGCGCGTTTGCGTCACCCCCTAACCGGCGGCGTTATTTTATTTAGTAAAAATTTTGCTAACCCCGCGCAATTGGCTGCGTTAACCACCGCCATTCATAATCTGCGTACCCCGCACCTACTTATAGCGGTAGATCATGAGGGTGGGCGAGTGCAACGCTTCCAGGATGGCTTTACTAAAATCCTCGCTATGCGTGAATTAGGCACGCTATGGGATCAATCCAAAGCGCAAGCCAAGCAACTCGCAACACAAGCTGGTTATGTGCTTGCGGCAGAATTACGGGCGCACGGCGTGGATTTTAGTTTTACCCCGGTATTGGACTTAGATTATGGCGAATCCGGTGTGATCGGGGATCGAGCGCTTCATCGTTACCCGCAAGCGGTTAGTGATCTCGCGCAAGCGCTTATTGCGGGTTTAAAGAAGGCAGGCATGAGCAGCGTCGGAAAGCACTTTCCCGGTCATGGATTTGTACGTGCCGATTCGCATCTGGAAGTGCCGGTTGATGACCGCGCGCTAGTAGATCTAGAGCTCGAAGACCTCGTTCCCTTCAGACAGCTGAGTCACTATGGCATGACAGCAATTATGCCCGCGCACGTTATTTATCCAAAAGTGGACAGCTTGCCGGCGGGGTATTCCAGCATTTGGTTAAAACAAATATTACGTACGCAACTCGAATTTGACGGGGTGATTTTTAGTGATGATTTGAGTATGGAAGGTGCCCGCATCGGTAACACCGTAGTCGATCGCGCCCACGCAGCTTTAACGGCTGGGTGTGATATGGTTTTGCTATGCAACGACGGCAAAGGGGCGGATGAGTTATTGGCCGGCTTGCAATGGGAGATGTCGGCGGTTAGTTTGGCGCGTATGGCGCGTATGCACGGCAAACCCAACCCGCCTTCTATGATAGAGCTTCGCGAGCAAACGGAATACGTCGAGAGTGTACGAGCAATCGCCGGTGTCGGCATGCGCAGTGGGGATTTGTTGGTTTAACTTGGTAGGCGCAATAAGCGATGGCATTGCGCCGCATTTCCGTTTCACAGACAGCATAACAAACTATTCGTCACCACCTCCGTCATTCCCGCGAGAAGCGGGAATCCAGGGTTTTATTATTAACTTGTCGGGGGTAGCCCGACAGCTAGTTACTTTCTTTTGTTTGGCCAAAAAGAAAGTAACCCAAGAAAAGGCCACCCGCCCCATCCGCCCTAACGGGTTCCCTCGCCTGCTCACCAAGCCAGGCGGCTGCGCAACTCAACCTCGGCGCTAAAGCACCTCGGGATTCGAACAGTGCTCGCCGACTACTCCTGGCTTGGTTGCGCTGCTCGGCGGTGGGGAAAGGGGTCTTAAACCCAAAATCAAAAAGGCAAAAGGCAAAAGGCAAAAGGCAAAAGGCAAAAGGCAAAAGGCAAACTCAAACCCTGAACCTTAAATTACGCGTTTAATCGGCTCAGAAGACCAAACACGCGTTCCGAATCATCGTTTTTAAGTATTTTATTTACCAGCGCCGGCAATTCCGACAAATTCGTTTTTAAGACGCGCTGTTTGACGCTTAACAAATGCGTGGGATGCATGGAAAATTGACGCAATCCCAAACCAAGCAAAAGCCGGGTTAAATTAGCATCGCCCGCCATTTCGCCACATACGGCGATGGGCACCCCGGCTTTGTGCGCGTGCCGTATGGCGTAAGCAATCAGCTGCAGCACTGCCGGATGCAAGGGGTTGTAAAGATGTGCCACGCTATCGTCAGTACGGTCTATCGCCAAGGTATACTGGATTAAATCATTGGTGCCGATGGAAAGAAAATCTAAACGCTTTGCAAATGCTTGCACGGATAATGCCGCTGCGGGGATTTCTATCATGCCGCCGATTTCAATATCGGGATTAAAAGGCAGCTTTTGGTCGGCCAATGTTTCTTGGGCGCGCTTAATTAGTACCAGCACCTGCTCCAGCTCGGGTATGGAAGAGAGCATGGGGATTAATAATTTGACGTTGCCGTAATGCGAGGCGCGTAATAGCGCGCGCAATTGCGTGTGAAAAAGTTGGGGCTCGGCCAAGCAGAGACGGATGGCGCGCAACCCTAGCGCGGGATTGGCGGCGTTGCGCTCA
>CAYYOS010000009.1:0-18698 GCA_964473355.1 uncultured Burkholderiales bacterium
TCCCTGATTATCGGGGCTCCGACGAACGACGTACTTATGTGTTACCCATTCCCTCTCTCATTTATCGGGGTGAGTCGCTTATAATTGATCGCCAGCGGGTGCGTGGGATGTTGTTTAAAGGCGAGCGGGTTAATCTGGACGTTAGTATGAACGCCTCCGTACCCGTAAACAGTGACGATAGCGTAGTCCGGCAGGGGATGCCCGATCTGGACCCGACGGTGGAAATTGGGCCATCCTTAGAAGTGCTGCTTTACCAGAATAAACGCGACAATCTCAAGGCTACCTTACAGCTGCCGTTACGGTATGTGATTGCCAGCGATTTTTCTAGTGTTCATAGCGCAGGGTGGGTTTTTAGTCCAAAAATTAATCTCAATCTTGCTAATCCGTCGGGATGGAATTACGGTTTTAGTTTTGGTCCGTTATTTGCAACGCGCCAAAATCACGCTTATTTTTATAATGTCGCCCCCCAATACGCCACCGTCGGACGTCCCGCTTTCGAGGCTAGCGGTGGGTATAGCGGCAGTGAGGCAACGGTTAGCATTAGCCGTCGTTTCGAGCAATTATGGGTAGGGGCATTTGTGCGCGCGGGTTACCTTGGTGGGGCAAAGTTTGTCGATAGCCCTTTGGTAAAATCTGAAAACCACATCACCGCGGGATTTGGGCTCGCGTGGGTCTTCGCAAAATCTTCAAGGAAAGTAGAAGCAGACGAATGAGTGATTTAACGAGTTTTGAACAGGAAGTAGGTCAATTAATTATTACGGCGGTAAACTTAGATATCTCCGTCGATGATATCGCACCCGAACAACCGCTGTTTCGGGAAGGTTTAGGCTTGGATTCTATCGACATGCTGGAAATTGCCTTAGCTATCTCAAAAAAATATGGTCTCCAATTAAAATCAGATGATCGCAATAATACTGAGGTTTTCTCTTCTTTACGCGCCTTGGCCACACATATAGCGAGCAATCGTAAAACATCGTAAGCCGCGAATGCCGCGATACTTATCGCCACGCTTGGCGCAATGCCATGGGAAATGGCCCGCCCCTTGCTATAATAGGGGACTGACGCTTATTTTGGGCGACGGCCATTGCCTATTTTATGAAGCTTAGAATTCTACTCACCCTTATTTTTTTCATCGCCTATCCACTAGCGGTGCACTTTGCCATCCTCAATCATCAATCTTATTTCGCAGCGATATTGGTTACTGGCGTATTTGTTTTTTATCTCCTCCTCGCCGCTACTATGCAATCAGGTCTTCGAGCATTTGTTACCGCTCTTGCAGCTATTCTCGTCGCTGGGCTCCCGTTTTTTTTCGAGCAGTTTTTAATTTATTGGGTATATATTTTTCCGGTCGCCATCTACCTACTTTTATTTTGGGTCTTTGCACGCACCCTAAAGCAAGGGAAAGAACCCCTAATTACCGGTATTTCCCGGCTTGAAAGAGGTGGCGTGGTGCCCGCCGACTTGCTGGGGTACACGCGCGGACTTACCACTTTTTGGAGCGTATTTTTTATACTCATGGCGATAAGCTCGATACTACTTAGTTTTCTTGCACCCTTGCACGTGTGGTCGTACTTTTCCAACGTATTGAGTTACGTTTTAATCGCAGCTTTTTTTCTGCTTGAATATCCATTTAGAATTTTGCGTTTTCCTCATCACCAACATAGCTCCCCGTTTAAAATTATGCGTCGAATTGCGCTAAATGGTTTGAATTGATGGGCAGCCCCATACCGTTAATTGATTTAGCTGATGACTCCCCCATCGCTTGGGTGAATGGTGAGGTTATAACGCGGGCGAAATTTCTTCACGACGTGTGGACTTTAGCGGAGCGGCTGCCTGAACACGGCTTTGTGCTGAATCTGATGCAGGCACGATATACCTTTTTGGTGGGTTTTGCCGCAGCATTAATTCGTAAACAAATTAGTTTGCTCCCTCCTAATCGAACGCCGCGCATGCTCGAAAAAATGCAGGCAGCTTATCCGGATTGTTATTGCCTCGCCGATCAAAACGATGATGCGCCCGACAAATTCGAAGTCGTGCGTTACCAGGAAGCGGCTGAGGATGTTTCCGGAAGTCATGTCGTGCCCTCTATCCTACCAGCGCAAACTGCGGTAATCAGCTTTACTTCCGGCACTACGGGGGAACCGCGGCCCTTCCCCAAAACATGGGGTGGATTAAAAGCCAGTATCGTAGCCCAATCTAGGGCTTTACCCTGGGACGGCATAAAGCTAGCTGGCGTTGTAGGAACGGTACCGCCGCAACATATGTTTGGATTAGAATCTACCGTTTTAACTCCTCTATTCCTTGGTCACCTGTTGGTAAATGACCGTCCGTTTTTTACTGCCGATATTCGTGCTGTGTTAGAGAACCTTAACGCCCCCCGGGTACTTGTTACCACGCCATTACATATTCGCTCGCTTTTAGAGGAACGCGCATCGCTACCGCAACTTGAATTTATTTTATCCGCTACCGCGCCTTTATCCTTAGAGTTGGCCAAGCAAGCAGAGAAAACGTTTGCGGCGCCTGTGTACGAAATTTATGGCTGCACCGAAACCGGCACGCTAGCGAGCCGCCGCACCATTGAAGGGGAAAATTGGAGCTTACACGATGGCGTATCTTTAGCAGCCGTGAATGGCGGCGTCATTGCTAAGGGCGGGCACGTACCCAAGGCGACGCCTTTGTGCGACTTATTAGAGTTAGTCAACGATCAAGAATTTAGATTGCAGGGAAGAATAAGCGATCTGGTAAACATTGCGGGAAAGCGCGCCTCCTTAGGAGACCTTAACTTTGCATTAAATGAGATCCCGGGCGTCATCGATGGCGTTTTTTTTCTTCCCGACCATCTCGAGCAAGGGGTGCGTCTTACCGCATTTGTGGTTGCCCCTCAGTTGAGCGCCGCGCAGATTTTAAGCGCACTGCGCGACAAGGTGGATGAAGTATTTTTGCCTCGTCCCTTGCATTTAGTAGCTGCGTTGCCCAGAACTGAGACCGGGAAGCTACCCCGTGAGGCTTTATCTCACCTACAGGCAATGGTCACGCAATGAAGATTGAGAATTCAGTCGGGATCAGCCCCACGCATCCTGCGCTTGCAGGTCACTTTCCCGGCAATCCAATTATTCCCGGCGTGGTACTTTTGGACGAGGTACTCGCAGCCGCGCAAACTATTTACGGCGAGGAGATAATGTTAGCCGGCCTTCCTCAGGTAAAATTCCTCCTACCGCTACGCCCTCGCAGGGCGTTTTCCATTGAATTTACCGGCCAGGGTAATCACCTCAAATTTATTTGCGCCTCGGAAAATAAGGTAATTGCCACCGGTCAATTAGATTTGCTGTAATGCGCGCCCTATGGTTGGAGCAGCCGGAGCGAGGCAGCCAATATCTCATGCGTTCCGTGGCCTATGTAGCTCGAGTTTTGGGGCGTAGACTCAGCCGCATTCTGCTCTACCCTATTTGCGCTTATTTTTTTATTTTTTCTGTTCATGCACGCCGCGCCTCGAAAAAGTATCTGGGGAAAATATTAAGGCGCCGCGTATTTCCCTTCATGATTTTCCGACACTACTTTTACTTTGCCAGCACGATTTTGGATCGGGTCTTTTGGTTATCGGATAACTATGACAATTTCAACATTCAAATTCATGCTGATCGGGCCATAGAAGACAGCTTGGGTCGCGGTGGGTGTATATTACTCGGCTCACATCTAGGCAGCTTTGAAATTTTGCGGATTCTCGGGATACGCAATCGCGGTTTGATAATAAATATCTTAATGGTGCGCGAAAATGCGGAAAAGATAAATGCAGTTATGCAAAGCATCAACCCCGAGCTTTGTCCGCGCATTATCGAAATGGATGGCCCGTTATCTATTTTGCGCGTTAAAGAATGCTTGGAGCGAGGTGAAATCGTCGGCATGCTGGCCGATAGGATTTTGAGTCGAGATGACGCTGCGCCTTGCACATTTTTGGGTGAAGAAGCGAATTTTCCTCAAGGGCCATTCCAGCTGGCGAAATTGCTCAATGCACCCATCGTATTGGGTTTCGGTTTATATGAGGGTGGTAACAATTACTCCATTTATCTTGAGCCCTTCGCGGTGAACGATACGGTGCCCAAGATGGTCTGCCGCTATACTGAGAGACTGGCGCACTATTGTCAGATCGCGCCTTACAACTGGTTTAACTTTTATGATATTTGGCATCATGCCGATTAATCGTTACGCGGCGGCTCTTGTCGGGACTCTGCTCACTTTTGGAACCATGGCGGCGGACTCCTTTACTGTGGAAGGCCTAATGAAAAGACTTTCCGAGGTAAAGCAGGCGCAAGTCGAATTTAGCGAAGTTAAAAAAATGGCCATTCTTACTGCACCCTTAAAAACCTCGGGGAAACTTGCTTATCGCGCGCCGACCTTTCTGGAAAAAGAAACGCTACAGCCCTATCGTGAGTTGCTACGCATAGACGGCAATAATATTTTTAGAGAAACGCAGCGCGGCCAAAAGCAAAGTTTTTCCTTGCAGGCGTATCCCGCCGTTTGGGCCTTCGTGGAAAGCTTTCGCGCAACCTTATCTGGTGATCTAAAGACGTTGGAAAAGTTTTACAAAGTTCGTCTGGACGGCAACGAAAAACAATGGCAATTGCTATTGTTACCCAAAGATCCGGAGATGGGCGAGTTAGTGCACGCAATACGCATAAGCGGTCAAGCGGGTCAGATCGTTTCTATCGAAACTCAAGAGGCCAGTGGCGATAGTTCGCTTATGACACTAAGTCGGCTTAAGTAATCGGCTCGTGTGATTGAAACCACTATTGTTCGCTAATCTATGAGTTTTAAGAGCCCGCCGCTAGCAGTTTTAGCATGGCTATTGCTAATACTTAGCTGCGCTTGGTTTATCGGCACACGTCTAACCGTAAGCGCAGATCTCACCGCTTTCTTACCGAAAGCCAAATCCCCCACAGAAAGCCTACTGGTTTCACAGCTTCGTGACGGCGTCGCGTCGCGGCTAATTTTAATTGCTATTGAAGGCGGCACCACGACATCTCGACTCCGCGCCAGCAAAGCGCTGGCTCAACGCTTGCGCGGCTACGACGCATTTACTTATGTAAACAATGGCGAGTTAGAAAAAAATAGTAAAGAGCGTGCGTTCTTATTTAACAATCGTTACTTACTCAGTCCCGTGGTTACCGCGCCGGGGTATTTTTCCGCTGCCGGGTTACACGCGGCTTTGCAAGAGAGCCTAGCGACGTTATCTTCACCCGCGGGCGGTTTATTTAAAACGCTGTTGCCGCGTGACCCAACCGGTGAAGTGCTACGCGTGGCTCAGTTATGGGCGCCCGCTAGCGGCCCAGCGATGCTCGATGGCGCATGGGCTTCCGCCGACGGCAAACGGGCTTTGCTGATTGCAGAAACACGCGCACCCGGCTTTGAAATCGAAACGCAGCGACACAATCAGACTTTAATAAAACACGCGTTTGCGGAATTAAAAATCCCGGAGGCGCGGCTTATATTAAGCGGGCCTAGCATCTTTGCAGTGCAATCACGGGATCGTATTCATGGCGACGTCACGGTACTTTCCATTTTGGCTTTTATTTTGGTGTCCAGCATTTTACTGGTGAGTTATCGATCCATGCGATTGTGGTTGCTAGGCATGCTGCCGGTTATTAGCGGCATAGCGGCGGGCGTAGTGGCCGTTGCCTTAGGGTTTGGCACGGTGCACGCCATCACACTAGGTTTTGGGGTAACGCTAATCGGCGAAGCAATTGATTATCCTACCTATTTATTTACACAAATGCGGCCTAATGAACATGTTCGGCAGACCGTTACCCGTATTGGCCCTACCTTGCGCTTAGCGATACTCACAACCGTTTTCGGCAACATCGCGCTGCTGGCTTCGAGCTTTACAGGGCTCGCCCAGCTGGGTTTATTTTCGATTACCGGCATCGCTGCTGCGGGACTCGTCACGCGCTGGGTGCTACCCCATTTGGTGCCCAAGGATTTTACCTTTCGCAAGCCCGATAGCTTGGCCGCCCAACTGGAACTGTGGGTGCAGCGTGCCGCGAGTTTGCGTTGGCCACTCATTTTTCTGGCCGCGATTTCTCTCCTCTTTGTTGCGACGCAACGGCAGGACCTGTGGGACAACGATCTCGCGAATTTAAGTCCCGTGGACGAGGCATCGCGGCGTTTGGACGGCGAATTGCGCCGACAAATGGGCGCAGTGGATGCTCGCTACCTGCTTGTTGTGAGTGCCAAAACTAAAGAGGAGGCGCTACGCGCCAGCGAAGACTTGTTGCCGCAACTAGATGCTTGGGTGGCAAAAAAAATTATAGTCGGTTTCGATCTCGCGGCACGCTATCTGCCCAGCGAAGCTACGCAAATAAGCCGGCAAAAAGCGCTGCCACTCGCGGCGGATCTGACTAGCAATCTGCAAGCTGCGTTGCAATCCTTACCTTTTCAGCCGGGATTATTTCAGCCGTTCCTAGATGATGTGGCGCGCGCCAAAAGCCAACCGCTCATTACTGAGACAGCATTAGCTGGCGGCGGTCTGCATTTAAAAGTTCGGGCTATGTTGTTTCCGCACCAAAATCAGTGGGTGGCCCTGATTCCGCTGCGCAATGTAAACGACCCCGCGCTGCTAGAACACGAGGTGAAGAAACTAAATCGTCCCGCCGTAACATTTTTCGATCTTAAAGCCGGATCGAATCAAATCATCAATAGCTACCGCGGGGAAAACCTAAAGCTCTCTGGCCTAGGTTTGGTTGCCATCTATATCTTATTAGTTGTGGGACTAAAATCTTGGCGACAAGCTTTGCGCGTCATGGTCCCGGCAGTTTTCGCCATCATTGTAACGGTAGGCCTCTTAGCGCTCAGTGGGGAAAAACTATCGGTGTTCCATATGGCATCATTGTTATTGGTTGTGGGCATCGGGCTGAACTATGCCTTGTTTTTTAATTCTCTTAATAGAGCAGACAACCGCAATACGATCTTTTCATTGTTAATTTGCAACCTGACTACCCTTGCCTCTTTTGGAGTGCTTTACTTCTCGGACACGCCGGTTTTACATGGCATCGGCATGACGGTGGCCATTGGTGCTTTTTTGTCTTTGATTTTCTCGGCGATTCTCGCACGCAACAAGTAGCGGGGGCACGTAGTTTCTTGCGTTAACTGCCATCCTTCTTTATTATTAGCCTAATTACAGGGCTTCTCGAACCCTCGGTACTAACGGCGGTTTAGCCATGAACCCCATGATTGAGGATGCCATAATCCAACTCAGGCATCTTACCTACCTGCGAAACCTTTAATTCTCGATGGAACCCATAGCCTTAAGACATTTTACTTTAGTCAATAGCCTCGGCCGTGGCGTCGCCGCGACCCTGCGCGCCTTACATGCACGCACCTCCGGCTTGCAGTTTTGTGATTTCGAAACTGCCGATTTAAATTGCTATATCGGGCGGGTAGCCGGCCTCGAGAATATGCCAGTAGTAGATAGGTTAGGCGCTTATGATTGCCGGAATAATCGTTTAGCGCAATTAGGATTAGAGCAAGATAACTTTGTTGAGGCCGTGCACCAGGCGAAAATGAAATACGGCAGTCATCGCATCGGTGTCATTATAGGTACCAGTACCGCGGGCATTCATGTCACAGAACAGGCTTATCAGCACAAAGACCCGGTGACCGGTGAGCTCCCCCATAATTACAACTACCGCACCACGCACAACACTTTTTCCGTCGCCGATTTCACTCAACAGTATCTGTCACTCACGGGACCAGCCTGGGCAATTGCTACGGCCTGCTCTTCCAGTGCCAAAGTTTTTGCCAGCGCCTATCGAATGATGGCGGCAAATATTTGCGATGCGGTGGTGGTGGGCGGCGTGGACAGTCTTTGCCTCACCACCTTGTACGGCTTTTCGTCCTTGGGCCTGGTCTCTACCCTGCCCTGTAGGCCATGTGATAAAGACCGCGACGGTATTTCGATAGGAGAGGCCGCAGGATTCGCGCTTTTAGAAAAACCTACGCCAGGCAATCAAGTGCTTCTCTTGGGATACGGTGAAAGCAGTGATGGTTATCATATGTCCTCCCCTCACCCGGAGGGTCTGGGCGCTTTATTGGCAATGGAACGCGCGCTTACCAGCGCAAACCTTACACCCCAACAAATCGATTACATCAATCTGCATGGGACGGCGAGCCTCGCTAATGACAGCGCCGAAGATAAAGCGGTAGCGCAAATCTTTTCGAAACGTATTCCCAGTAGCTCCACTAAGGGATGGACCGGGCACACGTTGGGTGCGGCCGGGATCACCGAAGCCATTATCGCCGCCTTAAGCATACAAAATAATTTTGTTCCCGGCACGCTAAATACCCAAGAATTGGATCCGCAATTCCAAAGCCGCATCGATCTTGAAAATTTTTCTACTGGGGTCAAACATGCGATGAGTAACTCCATCGGTTTTGGGGGGAACAATTGTAGTCTGATTTTTGGCGCTGGCGTGCCATGAGTTTATTTTCAGTTTATGTCAACGGCATAGGCATCGTCGCGCCCGGTTTCGATGGTTGGACACAAGCCAAACTAATCTTAACGGGGCACACTCCTTATGCAGCTACCTCTAGACCCAAGCCGACCGCGCAGCTTTTATCCGCCACCGAAAAACGCCGGGCGTCACCCCTTGTTCATTTAGCAATTAGCGCCGCACAGCAAGCAATAACTGAAGCGGACTGGGCATTTAGCAACGCGGCGTCAGTATTTGCAAGCTCCGGCGGCGATGGCGAAACCATCGATGCCATCTGCTCGGCGCTGGCAACCACCGAACGCGAGGTGTCTCCTACCCGTTTTCACAATTCGGTACATAACGCCCCGGCGGGATACTGGTGCATTGGCGCTAAATCGCATCAAGCCTCCATAAGTTTGTCATCCTATGACGCGACGTTCGCCGCCGGATTGTTAGAATCGATACTCCAAATACAAAGCGACAGCAGCGCGGTTTTACTCGCGGCCTATGATCACTGTTACCCTCAACCATTGTATCAATCGCGGCCACTGCATGCTGATTTCGCAGTCGCGCTGGCACTGGGTAATACGCGCACGCCGCGCTCTGTGGCCGCGCTAGAGGTAGCCGTTATCAACATGCCGGCGCCCGATACTGCGCTAGACGACCCGGCACTAGAAATCTTGCGTTGCGGCAATCCGGCGGCCCGTGCCATACCCTTATTGGCGAGCCTCGCGCGACAACAATCGGCGTCGATATGTTTGAGCTTACCTCCGGGTAATCACCTTGCCCTGCGGATAACGCCATGCTGATAGATAAGTCGGCGCTTTGTGCGCTAATCCCCCATCATGGGATTATGTGTTTGCTAGATGGCGTGGAAAGTTGGAATGAGAATCGCATCGTATGCATCAGCAATTCGCACACAAATGTTGACAACCCGCTGCGCAAAAACGGCCGGCTGCACGCGTTAATTGGTATTGAATATGCCGCGCAGGCGATGGCGGTTCATGGCGCCTTGCTCACCCAAGGTGGCGCCCCGCGACCCGGTTACCTCGCGGGTTTGCGAGAAATTCAGTTATTTGCGCAGACCTTAGATTATCCGCAGGCGATGTTGCGGGTTGAAGCCGAGCGCCTCATGGGGGATAGCCAGCATCTGCTTTATCAATTTCACTTATATGCCGATATTGTAAAAATTATTAGTGGGAGAACCGCCGTGATTTTAGGCGCCTTATGAGAATCGCACTGGTAACAGGTGGCAGCGGGGTCATCGGCTCCGTCATCTGCCGGCAGCTAGCGGCGGACGGCTGCCACGTACTCGTGCATGCACATCACGGTCGTGACGCGGCGCAGCAACTCGTTAAGGAAATATTATCGACGGGCGGCAGTGCCGAGCCGCTGTTTTTTGATGTCACGCATGCCCAAGAAGTAAGCGACAGCCTCGCCCCCATCTTGGCACGAAACCCCGTACAAATTTTGGTTAACAATGCCGGTATCGCCGATGATGTGGTCATGGCCGGGATGCGTCCAAGCCAATGGCAACCGGTCGTTGATACAACGCTTACCGGGTTCTTTAACGTCACACAGCCCTTACTGTTACCGATGCTGGCCACTCGCTGGGGACGCATAATTAATATCTCATCCGTGGCGGGAATACTCGGCAACCGTGGCCAAACGAACTATGCTGCGGCAAAGGCGGGCCTGATCGGCGCCACTAAATCCCTGGCACTGGAAGTTGCCTCTAGGGGCATTACCGTTAACGCCGTGGCCCCCGGCATTATTTCCTCAGCCATGACCGAGCAAATGTTTACCCCGACGCTGCTTGCGCAGCTCGTCCCCATGAAGCGCGCCGGCCACCCTCAAGAGGTAGCCGATTTGGTCAGTTTTTTAGCTTCCGAGAAGACCGCTTATATCACCGGCCAAGTGTTGTCGGTAGATGGCGGGATGACATGAGCGCGTCAGCCTTGCGAGCGGTTGCGGTCATTCCTGCTTATAACGAGGCCACCTCCATCCGAGACGTGGTAACGCGGACACTCAAGGTCATCGACAAAGTTATTGTTATCGACGACGGCTCTAATGACGGCACCAGCATGCAGTTATCCGGCTTGCCGATTAACCTATTGCAGAATGCCACCAATCAGGGTAAATCGCGCAGCCTGGTAATTGGCATGAAGCAGGCTATGGTTGAAGGTTATGACGTTGTGATTACCTTGGACGCCGACGGCCAGCACTTACCCGAAGATATCCCAAAATTTTTGCAAAAGGCTCGCGACTATCCCAACCACATCTTAATTGGCGCCCGTCTTGCTAACAAAGCAGACTTTCCGCCGCTGCGCTATTATGCCAATCGGTTGGCCAATTTTTGGATCTCCTGGGCGGCGCACCATAGGATTGCCGACAGCCAGTCCGGTTTCCGCTTATATCCGATGGCTATCGTAGAACAATTTGCGCTACGGTTGATGTCGAAAAGCAGCTTTGTATTTGAGAGCGAAATTCTGATTGAAGCGGGACGAGCCGGGGTATACACCAAGAGTCTATCCATTTCTGCTATTTACTTTCCGCACGCGCGCAAGAGCCATTTTCACCCTTGGTGGGATTTTTTGCATATCGCGCGCATGATAACCTGGAAGTTATTGAAAAGGGGCATGGACCCGGTGGGTTTTTACCGGCTGCTGCACAGTAATCAGAGCCACGCTAAACGCTAATCAACGGAAAGGTTGCATTATGTTACCTACCTTTAAATGGCCCACTCCGCCGCAATTCATTTTTCCCCCTAGTATGCAGAATCCCTCGTCGGAAGCCTGCCTCGCGGTGTTCAACGACGGCCGAAAACAGTTGGGTACGCTTCTACAGTTTCTACCCGACCAGGAGATCCTAGAGTTTTTGCCTAATCGCACTGACGCCACCATACGATTGAAACCTAACGAAATCCAAATTCTTCGACTGGTGCGTGCCCACTCTTTCACTAAACATTTTAGTAATCTGGAAAACCAAGGGGAAGAAATATATTTACCGTCAGAGACGCAAACTTGTGCGGTGGAATTCTCCAATGGCGAGAAGCTCAGCGATAACACCGCCGGATTCGTTATGGAGCAGAGCGGTCTTTTTCTATTTTTAATTAATGATTCTGGCAATGTTGTTCGCTGTTTTATTCCCACTGCAGCGATTCGCAGCTATCAAATTGGCGCGCCGATTGGTGAAATGCTCATTGAGGAAAATGCCCTCAGCAAAAAAGATGTGGAAGCCGGCCTGCAGAAACAGAAAGAGTTGCGCACCCAACGCATAGGCGATTATCTAACGGCCAATCAGATTGTTTCTCCGGAACAATTGGCTATCGCGTTAAAACGTCAGAAATCGCAACCTACTTTAAAACTCGGTGAAGCACTCATTCAGGAAAAACTCGTTACCGAAGATCAGTTGCAAGAAGCCCTAAAAAAACAGCAAAAAGATCGAAAGCTGGCGCTGGGGGAAATACTAATTAGCATGGGCTTAATAGATCAAGAGACCGTAAAGCGCACACTCGCTAAAAAAATGGGCATCCCCGTTGTAAATTTGCATAAGTTCAGCATTGACCCTAACGTCATCAATCTGGTTTCCGCAAGCTTGGTACAAAAATTTACCGTAATGCCGTTATATCGCTCGGAAAATACCTTAGTCGTCGCAATAGAAAATCCGATGCACTGGGAACCTTTGCAGGAACTGCGATTTTATACCAAGCTAAATGTGGAACCGGTAATGGCAACGCGCGAGGACTTGTTATTCGCCATCGATACGTTTTATGGCGAAGCGCAGGTGCCGGGCGATGACGGCGGCGCCGGTAACACCAAGCTCGATGACTTGGTTTCGCAACTCGGCGAATCTTCGGCAGAGCTTCCAGATGAGCCAGTGGCGGAGTCTGACAATGTTTTAGTTAGGCTAGTGAACAAAATTATTCTTGACGCTTACGCCATGGGCGCCTCCGATATTCATGTGGAAAGCTATCCGGGAAAACAACCCACGCGCATCCGTTTTAGAAAAGATGGCACCCTAACGCCTTATTTAGAACTGCCGGCAAATTACCGCAGCGCCTTAGTCTCTCGAATAAAAATTATGTGTCAATTAGATATTTCCGAAAAGCGTAAGCCGCAAGACGGCAAAATTGATTTCCAGCAATTTGGTCCGGCTAAAATCGAGCTGCGCGTGGTCACCGTGCCGACGAACAATGGCATCGAGGACATTGTCATGCGCGTGCTGGCGGCGGCAAAGCCTATTGCGATCGAAAAACTCGGTTTAAATAAAGCCAATCTGGATAATTTGAAAGCCATCGCCGCGCGCCCCTATGGTTTGTTTTTGATTTGCGGGCCTACAGGGTCCGGAAAAACCACGACGCTGCATTCAGTGCTGGGTTATATCAATACACCGGAAAGAAAAATCTGGACGGCAGAGGATCCGATTGAAATCACCCAGCCGGGCTTAAGACAAGTGCAGGTCAATGCCAAAATCGGTTGGACTTTCGCCGCCGCCATGCGGAGCTTTCTGCGCGCCGACCCCGATGTCATTATGGTGGGTGAAATGCGTGATACCGACACCACCAAGACCGGCATCGAAGCGTCCCTGACCGGCCATTTAGTCCTCTCTACACTACACACCAATAGCGCGCCCGAATCGATCGTGCGGCTATTAGACTTAGGTATGGATCCTTTTAATTTCGCGGATGCGCTCTTGGGCGTATTGGCCCAACGCTTGGCAAAAAGTTTATGTGCAGAATGCAAGAAACCTTATACCGCATCGCCCGAAGAAATTCATGCGCTAGCCGCGGAATACTGTCTTAACACACCGTTTAACCCGGAAGAAATCTTAGATCATTGGCAAGCCAATTATGGAAGCGCGGAACAATGGACGCTTTATGCGAAGGGTGGGTGTGAGGCGTGCAATCAAGCCGGTTATCGCGGCCGCATTGGTCTGCATGAATTGTTGGTCGCAAGCCCAGTCATTAAAAAACTCATTCAAACGCATAGCTTGGTCTCTGA
Source organism: uncultured Burkholderiales bacterium (assembly GCA_964473355.1). GTDB lineage: Bacteria > Pseudomonadota > Gammaproteobacteria > Burkholderiales > REEB80 > CAYYOS01. The sequence continues at coordinate 13,466 of CAYYOS010000009.1, forward strand.
AATCCAAACCGCCGCGATGACGGAAGGTATGCGATCACTCAAGCAAGATGGTATCGAAAAAATCCTTCAAGGCCATACGGATATCGCGCAGATACGCGCGGTGTGTAGCTAGGCCTACCAAGGAACGCCTGTAGAAAAGACATAACGGCTTGACACTAGCATTATTTCTCCCGTAATAATTCAAAAAACAATAAAAACTATCCGTTCTTTAATTCAGGGAGACTAATCGATGTGGGGTGTTTTCGCAGGTTGGCGTGCAGCGCCCAGCGTTGTCGGAGCTCACGGCTTCTTTTTACCGCGCGCCCCAACTCTCCGCCTAGCGGGCATTAAGTTAAAAGCTCGGTCCAATCGGACGACGTTGACTTGTTTGTTACGGACGATAGGACGTTTTTTGACGTTGCTCGTAGGTTGTCTTTTCGTCGTCAACGCCGGCGCCCAAGCGCCAACAAGTTGCAAACAGTTCGGCGGCTCCCTAGTTTGCACTCCAGTCACTGACAGTCATTTTTCTGCGACGGTAGGACAGTATCAATATCCCGGGCAGCCAGAGCCGCCACCTCTGGTTATCAAAGGCGCCTCCGCGGTAGCTGTCACCGGAGACTATGAACTTACCCATAATCGTTTACAGCGCGAACGTGCCTATTGGGTTAATGCCACCTACGGTTATCCACTTGCCTGGACCGAACTTGATTACGTCGAGGGGTCCTGCGAAAAAAGTCTGCCCTACGTCGGGGACTTCCAGGGCAATGGGCATTGGTCAGGTAGCCAAGCATCTTGCAGTTATGACACGTACAACGTAACGCCCGCCAGCAGACAATTTGCTTTCCATGGCGGAGGCACCGGCGTGAGTGCCCATGCGTTCTGTCCGGTAGGAGCGGAACTCGACGGCTTTAGATACTCAGCCGCCAACGCACCACCCGGCATAGATCCGGTCTACTTGGGTAAGGGCGTAAACCCGCAATGGTTCTGTGTAACCCCCGAGATTAAACCTCAGTGTAATAAGACGACCGCGGGTAATCCTCCTAAGCTGACGGCGGGCAACCCAATATGGATTACCACCGGCTGCAAGACCCAAGAAGAAGTGGTCGCGGATGTCTCATCGGCGCTAACGAGTTTTGCACGACTCCGATACAGCTTTCCATCCCGTGCAGCGAATAGTAATTTTGGGGCGAATTGGCAGCTGGATTTTTTTCGCGCTATTTCTCCCAACACTCAGGATCAACAATATGTCACCAGGCCGCTGGTGTATGTTGTACGCAATGCGGACGTTGTTACCTTTTATGCGTCCTCCGGAGCGTGGGCACCTGATGCTGATATCAATGATCGGTTATACGAACTTAAAGATCTTCAAGGTGCGCGGACAGGTTGGCGTTACTATAACGCCGACTCAGATTCAAACGAACATTACGACAGGTTCGGAAAACTCCTATCTATAGTCAACCGCTCCGGCCGGGGCATCACGCTATCCTATAACGCTGATAACAAGTTAGATGCAGTTACCGACGCGTCCAGCCGCACTCTCACCTATGCTTACTACCCGACCAACGCCACATTGGGCGCCGGCAACGTCTCATCCCTCACATATGACGGAAAAACAACGTCATTTGAGTACGATAGCTTCAACAACCTTACTCGAATTGCTCATGCTGACCTAACCGACCGAAAGTTTTTATATAACGAGCAAGTCAATACGGCTAACACGTCATTCTCGCCTGCCCTCACTGGGATCGTGGACGAGAAGGGAGTGCGTTACGCCACATTTAAATACAACTCTTTAGGTCAGGCGGTGGAAACATTGCATCATGCAGCCGCGGGTTTAGATGTCGAAAGATATTCGATTGGTTACCCGAGTTCTTCGCGAACCGTCGTGATCGATCCGCTCGGTACGCCGCGAACATATTTTTTCAATAATGTTCTATCGGCGCCAAAACTAGCGAGCTTCGTGGAGCCCTGTGGTACACCAGGTTGTACGGGGACTATATCGTCGAACTTCACCTACGACGCCAACGGCAACATCGCCTCTAAGACCAACTTCAACGGCTACAAGACCACTTATAGCTATGATCTCACCCGCAACCTAGAAACCGCCCGCACTGAAGGGCTCTTAAGTTCCGGTGCCACGACGCCTGCCACCCGTACCATCACCACCGAATGGCACCCCAACTTTAGACTGCCTACTAAGATTACCGAGGCCGGCCGGATGACCTCATATAGTTACGATGCCGCTTCCGGTAATCTGCTTGCTAAGACGATCACCGATACGGTTACCAATCAATCCCGCACCACCACGTATACCTACACCACGGCGAGTGACGGCACACTCGCCAATCTTCTTAAAAGTATCGATGGTCCCAGAACGGATGTTGCCGACATCACTTCTTATACCTACTACCCCAATGGAGATCTTAAGACGACGAGTAATGCGCTAGGCCACACCACTCAAATCACCCAATACGATGGTAATGGTCGAGCTTTAACGATGGTGGATGCCAATGGTGTCACCACGGTATTAAGTTATTCCCCCCGTGGCTGGCTCTTAACTAAAACTGTAGGAGGAGAATTAACGTCTTATACCTACGACAACGTCGGTAACCTAAGAGAAGTCAACAGTCCTTCAGGCGAAGTGATCACCTACACCTATGACCCCGCCCATCGCTTAACCGACATCACCGATCAACTCAATCACCGCATCCACTACACCTTGGATGCCATGGGTAATCGAACCCGTGAAGAAGTCTTTAATAGTGCTAATACTTTAGTCACCTTTAAGTCCCGCAGCTTCGATGCCTTAAATCGTCTCTATCAAGATATCGGGGCGGTCAATCAAACGACGACGTATAGCTATGACGCCAATGGCAACTTAAAAGAGGTCACTAACCCACTCTTAAATAAAACCCAGTATCAATACGACGCCCTCAATCGCTTAAACCAAGTCACCGATGCTAATTTAGGTGTCACCCAATACGACTACTCCGCCCTTGATCAAATTAAAACGGTGGCCGACCCGAGAGCGCTAGCCACCCAATACACCCTGAACGCCTTTGGTGAACAAACCAAACTCGTGAGTCCGGATACCGGTATCACTACCCATACCTATGACCCAGCGGGTAATCTTAAAACCACGACGGATGCCCGAGGCAAAACGACGACTTATACCTATGACGCCTTAAACCGCGTTAGCCAGATCAGCTTTGCTGATGGCACCACCCACACCTTTAGCTATGACACGGGCCCGAATGCCATTGGCCGCTTAATCTCTATTACCGATGAAGCCGGGATCACCCGTTATACCTACAACGCACTCGGCCGCTTAACGCAAAAGAGTCAAACCATTGGTGCCTTAACCCAGACCTTGGGTTATGACTACGACACCCAAGGCCGGTTAACTAAACTCACCTATCCTTCCGGTCGTGCCGTTAACTATAGCTATACACAAGGTAAGCTCACGGGTCTATCCGTTACCCCACCGAATGGCAGCCCGACGGTCTTAATCGGCAATATCCAATACCAACCCTTTAGCCGTCCTAAGTCTTGGGTGTGGGGCAATGGGCTCACCTACTCCACCACCTTTGATAGTGACGGCAGGATTACCGATTACCCCTTAGGATCAATCACCAAACATCTAGACTATGATGCCGCGAGTCGTATTACTAAGCTTAATGATGTCGCTAATCCAATAAATAACTTAACCCTGGCCTACGACAAGCTCGATCGCTTAAGCACGCTTACCACCGCCAACCCAACCAACAATCAATCCTTTAACTATGACGCCACGGGCAACCGTACGCAGCATCAAGTGGGCTCCACGAGTTTCCCTTATACAACTGAACCCACCAGCAATCGCTTAACGCAAGTAGGAACGGTCAGAACCAATCAATACGACCCAGCAGGGAATCTCCTGCAGGACGGCACCTATGTTTATACCTACAACGCCCGTAATCGCTTAAACAGCGCCACCAAGGGCACTACCACCCATCAATACACCTATAACGCCCTAGGCCAACGCATTAAAAAGAATGGGCCACAAGTCACGACCGGCACTAACTTCTTTCTTTATGGCGAAGAAGGCCAACTCTTGGGAGAATATGATGCGCAAGGCTTACCCCTAACCGAGACGGTGTACTTAGGTACCAGTCCGGTGGGGGTGGTGAAGTGAGCACTCGGCATACGCTGAATCGGATTCCTTCTCCTTCAGGGGCTGCGGAAGGGTCGCTGCGAGGCAGCGGGGTACCCACCGGCGTACTCCTTGCGGGTGGAAGGTTAGGATGGGGGTGGGTGGCTAGTCGCGTATTCCCGGGCTGGCCTGATCTTAAACTCATGGGCCTCTTCTTATTAGGGGCGCTCTCCTTAATTAGTGCACCGGTCGCGGCCACGACCAACCCCATTTTAAGTTGGTCTTTCGACACCGCAACCGCCACGGACGCCAGTCCTAACGCCAACCACGGCAGCTTAATCGGATCCCCCACCAGCGTTGCAGGGCAGGTTAACCCAGCTTTAAACTTTAATGGTACCAATGATGGGGTCAGTTTAAACACTGTGAGTGCGCTACCCACGGGCAACACCCCGCACACTATCGCCGCCTGGATTAAGATTAATAGCTTGCCTCCCAGTCGCGCCTGGATATTACTCTTAGGTCACGAAGATGCGGGCGCCCATCATTGGTTAGTCGATAATGCCGGTCTCGCGCAACTGGGTGCCTGGAGCGGTAATCAGCTCCAACCCACCTTAAACACCGGCGTGTGGCAGCATCTTGCCCTTAGCTCGGATGGCGTTAACCTAACGGGCTATATCAACGGTACCAACATTGGTACTACCCCGGCCAGCTTTAACCTCCAAGGCTTACCCTTAACCTTAGCCACCAGCCATATCGGTGAAAACTATTTTAATGGTGCCGTGGATGAATTGAAGATTTATGATCGGGCATTAAGTGCCGCGGAAGTCTCGGCACTGGCGAGCACCGCACCACCGCCCGCCAATACGCCGCCCACTGTCAATCTCACTGCCCCTACTAATGACGCCAGCTATAGCGCACCGGCGAGCATTAATCTTATCGCTTCTGCCAGTGATGCCGATGGCAGTATTGCGCAAGTGGAATTCTTTAATGGCACCACGCTTCTTGCCACGGATACCAATGGGGCAGATGGCTATACCTATACGTGGACGAACGTTCCCCAAGGAAGCTATAGCTTAACGGCGAAGGCCACGGATAACTTGGGCTTGGTGACAACTTCCGCTG
>CAYYOS010000009.1:18798-24201 GCA_964473355.1 uncultured Burkholderiales bacterium
TATAGCTTAACGGCGAAGGCCACGGATAACTTGGGCTTGGTGACAACTTCCGCTGTGGTAAATATAACCGTTACGCCTACCACCGGCTCAACCCCGATCAACGTCGCCCTGGCCACGAACGGGGGCCTAAGCGCCGCCTCTTCCACCTACAGCAGCAACTACGCGCATCAAGGTGCCAATGACGGTGATCGCACGGGGGTTAAGTGGGGTGCCGGTGGCGGTTGGAATGACGCCACCATAGATCAATATCCGGATTGGCTGCAGATTACCTTTAATAGCCCTAAAACCATCAACGAAATCGATGTCTTTACGGTAAGTGATGATCTTACCGTACCACCCACCTTAAGCACGACCTTTAGCAATTACGGTATCAACGATTACGAGGTGCAAACCTGGAATGGCACAAGCTGGGTCACCCTCCCCAATGGTAATGTCACCGGCAACAATAAAACCTGGCGGCAATTTAGCTTTGCCCCCATCACCACTGATAAGATACGCGTCTTAGTCCATAATGCGCTTAATCTTAATACCCCTTATACCTATAGTCGTATCTTAGAAGTGGAAGCCTGGACGGGCGGAGCTAACCCCACCAACACCCCACCCACGGTCAATCTCACTGCCCCCGCTAACAACGCCAGCTATACCGCACCGGCTAGCATTAACTTAACCGCTTCTGCCAGTGATACGGATGGCAGTATTGCTCAAGTCAAATTCTTTAATGGCACCACCTTACTTGGCACCGATGCCAATGGCGCAGATGGCTATAGCTATACCTGGAGCAATGTTCCACAAGGGAGCTATAGCTTAACGGCGAAAGCAACGGATAACTTGGGCTTGGTGACAACTTCCGCTGCTATCAATGTCACCGTTAATCCTGCAAGCGGGTCAAGTGCTCAACTCTATTATGTTTATCCGGATCACTTAGGCACGCCACGCGTCATTACTGATCCCACCAATCAAGCCCGTTGGCGTTGGGATAGTAGTGATCCCTTTGGGGCGAATCTGCCTAATGACGATCCGGATCAAGATGGGGTGAGGTTTGTTTATAATTTACGGTTTCCGGGCCAGTATTATGATCAAGAGACGGGGCTGCATTATAATTATTTTAGGGATTATGATCCTGCAATTGGACGGTATACAACTTCAGATCCGATTGGACTCAAAGGGGGCATTAATACGTACAGCTATGTGGGCGGGAATCCTACAAGCGCCTCCGATCCCTTTGGACTAGCCAATAGTGGGCCCTGGCATCCACCACTCGGCGATAGCCCAGGTTGTAAAGGCAACGATGATTGCCAAAATTTGCGTAAAAAAAAAGGCGACACTTCAGGCAATGCTTGCTTCACATGTCGCGTGGGACAACCAAAATGGCAATCGGCATGGACAAGAAATTCAAGACTTAAAAAATGCGATTGAAAAATGCCAAAAATTTACTACACGAAAAAATTGTGATAAGTGCGAAGATTGCAAAGAGCAGCTTCTTCCTGTGGTCGAGATTGATCCTAATACGGGCGCGGTAACGGTGATGATGGTTTTAATGTGTGTCGGTGCCTTTGTGTTTTCATGGTTTTAAAGGATGACTATTAGCGAAGTTGAGGACATCGTGGCTGCTTTTGGGCTACCTGAATCGCCTAACCTAGAGTATGTTCCTAAGGACAGAGTGTTACTGTGGATGAAAGCAGAAGATATCGAGGTTCTCGGGGCGCTTTATAGTTATATCCTTGACAAAAAATATGCGGCCCGCATTCGCCCGGCTCTAATCTTCGCCGACTATCATCCGTTTGTAATTCGATATTATGAGCGTTGCTTCCGGGAGAATCCAGATGGCGAATGGACGGATACTCGTTATGGTGCTGGGCGAGACTTAGTAGGGTGGTTCAGCAGTCTTTGGAAGGACTCCTCTATCCCGCGAGCAGTTTTAGACGAGATTAAAAATTGGTTGGGCGAACTTTATAAATCCGCGGACACTGATCTTAGGCACTGCATTATTAATTCAACACTTGAGCATTTGTTAGAGGCTCCCGAGATCGCTAAATATTTTGCTGACTGGAAGCTTGACCCCGTATTGCAACAAGCTTACGCGGAAGCGCTCCTGTGGTCTCAAGAGGGAGAAAAAGGAGGGGAGAAAAAGGGAGAAAAAGGAGTCAGAGCCCTTTAAAAAGCTCGAGAGCCCCTTTAAAAAAGCTCGTAGATAAGCAAATAGCAAGCTTGGATGCCAAGCGCGAGACGTACTCCGCCACTCGCCCGACAGCGCGCAAACGGGATCGAGGAATACGTTTAAGGACGAAGCTCGATTAGCCTTCGCGTCGTTTCGCTAGTGGCGATGCTCGATTTTCATCCGCGCTCTTTAGTGGCGGCTCGTATACATACAGCGTGTAACGCCCGTACGTGCCGAGATCGCGCAAAGTTCGGCGCAGACCAGCCGACAAACCGGATACAAGCTCTGACACCATCGCGACGTAAGCCGGGCCAGTTGCCGCCAGGTGCCGGGTTAGTGCCTCGTCTCCGACCACCAGTTCGGCTTTACCGCGGCTGTAGAAGGCGGCGGAATAAGGGCGTTCGCCGAGAAATAGCAGCGACTCGCCCGCACCCCCACGCGCTTGCCAGGCGAACACCACCTTTTCGGCAGTTTTCCAGGTGCCTTGCGTCTCGTTCCAGGCGATGACAGCAGCCAGCAATACGGTCGTGGTCAATACGCCACAGGCTAACAGACGCTCCACCCGACGCGACCGGCTATCGCGCGCAAGCCAATGGGCGGCCAGGATCGCGATTGCCGGCAGAGCCGGTAATGCATAGGTCCATAGGATGTTCCCTGCAAAGGTGAAGAACAGAACAGGGGTGAGTGCCCAGCACCACAGATAGCGCGACCACGCCCGCTCGGGCGTTGCGGGATCCGCCGACACGCGCCCGAAGGCGAGCAGCGGCAACAGCAGTGACCAGGGTAGACAGGCCTCCAGCGTAAATGGCCAAATACTGCCACGCGGAAAGGCGTGGGCGTGGCCATAGCGATCGCCGGCCCAACCTGCCACGGTGAAGCGCTGCCAGTGCTCGCCAACGAGGAAATAATCGAGAAATCCCGGCGTCTTTAACTCGGCCGCGACATACCAGGGCAGCGTCAGCATCAGCATTAGTGCCATGCCGCCCAGCCACGGCAAATTGCGCCAAACGCTGCGCCAGTCGCGTGTCAGCAACATCCAACTAACCAACGGCAGGCCCGCCAGTACCAGCGCGATAGGGCCCTTTGCCAGCAACCCAATCGCCAACCCGACGAACAGCGCATAACCTGCCCCTTTTCGCCGCGCCGGCTCGCCGTGCAGCCCTTGCCAGAAACCGCGCATCGCCAGCAACAGACCGACCGCGAGCGTCATGTCCGTCATCACCGCGCCAGCACTCACATAGAACAGCGCTGCACCGGTGAGCAGCACGGTGGCAAACTGCGCCTCACGCGGCGAACGCTGCCGCAGCCAGTCCCAAAGTAGCCAGAGCACCAACAGCCCGGCGAGAAAGTGCGGGAGGCGCGCTGCAAACTCGTTGGCACCGAGCAGTCCCATGCTACCGGCAGACAGCCAAGTCGGCAGCGGCGGCTTGGCCCAGAAAGGCACACCGTAGTCGTACCAAGGGGTTATCCAGTCGCCGAGTTCCAGCATTTTGCGCGCAATTTCGGCGTAGCGCGCCTCGGTGGTTTCGGCGACCGGGTATGCCCCCATCATCAAAAAACGGACCGACAAGGCGATCGCCATAAACCACCAGAGCATTTGGCTGGTTCCGTTGCGGATGTTCGCGATCATCCGAGCGCCTCTATATCGGTAACCAGCGATGGGCCGACGCTATTATTGTCTCGCCCCGCTAGAGCAGACGGCCGATATTCGTCGATCAGATAGAGTGGCCGATGCTTGCTCTCCACGAACAAGCGACCCAAGTATTCGCCAAGGATCCCGGTGGCCATCAGCTGTAATCCGCCAAGCAGGAGGATGGTAACGATCAGGGTGGGGAAGCCGCTCACTGCTTCGCCAACGAGTAGGGTCTTGAGTAGGAAGTAGAGCGCGTAACCGAAAGCACCCGTGGCGCTGATGAGCCCCGCGTAGGCGGCTAGCTTCAGCGGTACCGTCGAAAAGCTAGTGATGCCCTCGAGCGCGAAATTCCACAATTTCCAGTAGTGCCACTTCGTATGGCCAGCTGCGCGTGGCTGGCGATCGTAGTCCAGCGTGACCTGCCGGTAACCGATCCAGGCAAATAGCCCCTTCATAAAGCGGTTATGTTCCGGCAGTCGGTTCAACGCGTCGACGGCACGCCGGCTGAGCAAGCGGAAATCGCCCACGTCCCGGGGAATTGCGACCTCGGACAGGCGGTTGATTACGCGATAGAAGACGTGCGCGGTCAAGCACTTCAGCCAAGTTTCGCCCGCGCGATGGCGACGACGCATGTTCACCACATCCGCGCCGCGGCGCCAGGCGGCGACCATCTCGCCGATCAGTTCCGGCGGATCCTGCAAATCCGCATCGATGACAATCACGGCTTGGCCACGCGCGAACCTCAGGCCCGCGCTCATCGCCGCTTCCTTGCCGAAGTTACGGCTCAGGCGAGCTACGCCGACCTGTGGCGTATCCGCCTGCATCGCCTTCAGTATGTCGCTAGAGGTGTCGCCACTGCCATCATCAATGAAAATCAGTTCCCAGGTTTCTTGTACGGCAGCCAGTGCAGCGACCATGCGGCTGTAAAAGGCCGGCAACACTTGTTCTTCGTTGAACACGGGCACAACGACACTCAAGGTACAAGTCATTGCCGCACTGGGCATACTTAGGCCATCAAAGCGTTCATGCATCATGCGAAAATCCGGTCGCAGTCGAGGTGATAGCTCAATTCAAGGACAACGCTGGAGGCGCCACATACATTTCGCGAACGAAACAGTCAGCTAACTTCGCCACGCGTTTATTCCGCATCCATGTACACATAGCCAACCGGAAAAATAGCCATAAAATTACTCATGTTCTGTGGTTTCTCCATTTTTTGCAGGATCGAAAGACCGGTAATCAGCTCTGGATCAGGAACATGCCATCGAACTCAAGAGGATAACGAGCGGGAATAACCAGAAGGTGACCGAAACCTGACCGTTTGGTCATTTTTGCTGGCTGTTAAGACCTAAGAGGTAACTCCACTTGGGTGGTGGTGGGCGCCCTTGCCGGAATAAATTATTAAATCGGCACAGCCGGGGGAAAAATCCGTATCGCTTTTCGCTGAGTCCATCCTTTTTTATCTAGCGTTAGAGCGAAGGGGTGTGTCACCGCGCGCATCATCCCGCGCGACGCCATGTCCGTTCTAGTCGACACGCCGCCGGTAGTGCTGATAACCCTTGCAATCTGGTAAACTCAGTAGTTATTGAGGGAAAAATGATTATTCGCGACA
>CAYYOS010000009.1:24211-31227 GCA_964473355.1 uncultured Burkholderiales bacterium
ACATACTACACACTAAATCAGACAAAATTTTCAGCATCGCGCCCGACGAGCTTGTGTCCGCGGCGGTTGCTTTAATGATGGAGCTGGGTATCGGGTCTTTAGTGGTAAAGTCGCAGGATAATATGGTGGGCTTAGTGACGGAACGTGACCTGGTTCGAGGCTTGCAGGCGCGCGACTGTAATCTGGCGAAGGCGAAAGTCAGCGAGCTAATGGTGACCGATCCTATTATCGGTAACCCCGAGGATTCCGTCGATTACGTGCGCGGCATCATGACCGAAAATCGCGTCAGCCACTTACCCGTTATGGAAAATGAAAAACTTCTGGGCATCATTTCCTTCCACGACGTAGCCAAAGCTTGTTTGAGTGACGCGCAGTACGAGAACAAACTTTTAAAGCGCTACATCAAGCACTGGCCGGAATAGCCATTGGTTCTACAGCTTGCTTAAAGTAGTTTTGCGCCTGTTGTTTCGGCTGCTCTTTCGTGTAACCATCGTGGGCGACGCGAATGAATTCAAGGCGCAGCGTTTACTGATCATCGCCAACCACGAGTCCTTTTTAGATGGCTTGATTTTAGGCCTGTTCCTTCCTGTTTCCGCTACCTTTGTGGTGCATACGGGTGTCGCCAAAAATCCTTTTTTTCGGGTGATTTTAAAGCTGACGCCATACCTTGCGGTGGACCCGACTAGCCCGTTAGCCATGCGCCAAGTACTGCGTCTATTGGAGCAAAATAAGCCGGTCATGATCTTTCCCGAAGGACGCATTACCCTCACCGGTAGTTTAATGAAGGTTTACGATGGCCCCGCCTTTGTCGCCGCGAAGACCAATGCCACCATCGTCCCGGTGCGTTTAGATGGGCCGGCTCGATCCTACTTCAGCCGCATGACGGGCAACTACCCGAAAAAATTTCTACCCAAAATTACCCTTTTCATTCAGCCCGCCACTCACCTTGCCATGCCCACCGGTGCTAGCGCGCGCTTACGTCGGCAATCCTCGGGTGAAGCGATGCGCCGCATTATGCAGGAAATGGTGTTCGCCTCCCGACCCCAACAAACGCTTTACTTAGCACTGCTCGACGCCATTGCCATCTATGGACGCGGCGAGCACGTGATTGAAGATTTGCGGCAAATCGAAGATACCTACGGGCAAATTTTAAAAGCCTGTTTGGGATTAGGCCGTCTTGTTAGTAAATTTAGCGAGGAAAATGAGGCTATCGGCATCGCACTGCCTAACCTCTCTACGACCTTAAGTTTAGTGCTTGGGGTGAGTGCCATGGGCCGCGTGCCGGCAATGCTCAATTACACGTCCGGCAAAGAGGGACTAAGCAACGCCTGTACGCTGGCTAAGATACGAACCGTTATAACTTCCCGAAAATTTTTGGAAACCGCTAAGCTAACAGCCACCTTTGAAACGCTTGCGGTACGCGTAGTTTATTTGGAAGATATGCGCGCTAGTTTTAAGTGGTCGGATAAATTTTGGCTGTTAACTTGGGCGCTATGGTTTCCGCGTGCGGTAATGCATCCACAAAACCCAGATCAGCCAGCACTAATTTTATTTACTTCCGGCTCAGAGGGGAAACCCAAAGGCGTGGTGCTAAGTCATCGCGCTATACTTGCCAATATCGCTCAATTACGCGCGGTGATTGAATTCTCCCCCGCCGATAAATTCCTTAACGCTCTGCCGATGTTTCATGCGTTTGGTTTGACTTGTGGCAGCCTATTGCCGCTTTTTTCCGGTACTAAAGTCTTTCTGTATCCTAATCCGCTGCACTACCGAGTTATCCCCGAAGTCGTTTACGACCGAAATTGCTCTGTGTTATTTGGCACCAGCACTTTTTTAGGCAATTACGCCAAGTTTGCTCATCCCTATGATTTTTACCGCTTGCGCTACGTAGTGGCTGGCGCGGAAAAGTTGAATGCCGAGGTACGCAACGTGTGGATGGACAAATTCGGCATTCGAATTTTAGAAGGCTATGGCGCCACCGAATGCGCCCCGGTTATTTCCTCCAACACGCCCATGGCATATAAACCGGGCAGTGTGGGCACCTTTCTGCCGGGCATACACTACCAATTGAAGACGCTACCCGGCATCGAAACTGGTCAGGAACTGCATGTGAGTGGGCCGAATATAATGTTAGGGTATTACCTATTTGATCAGCCTGGTGTGTTACAGGCACCCAATTCTATTGGGCCGGGATGGTATAACACCGGCGATATCGTCACCATCGATGAGCGGGGTTTTATTACCATTGTCGGCCGCGCTAAGCGCTTTGCTAAAGTGGCGGGAGAAATGGTTTCTCTGGACGTCGTAGAAAAAATCGCGTTGGCCGCCGCACCCGCTTTTCAGCACGCCGCCATCGCCTGTGCAGACAAAAATCGCGGCGAGACCATATTGTTGTTCACCACGGCACCCGATTTGGCTCGTGAACAGTTGCTGCAAACTGCAAAGAAGAATGGCCAGCCCGATTTGGCCGTACCGCGGGAAATTATTGTGCGCCCGGCGTTACCGCAGCTGGGCGCAGGCAAAATTGATTATCAAACTTTAAAACAGCACTGCCATGAATTCGCATCCTAACGGTAAGCTCAATTCTCGCGGTATGGTTGCCGTTTTAATCGCGCAATTTTTATCGGCGCTGGCCGATAACGCGTTATTGTTTGGCGCGATTGCCTTATTAAAAATTCAAGGGTACGCACCCTGGGTAACGCCCTTATTACAAGAATTTTTTGTACTTGCCTACATCGTCTTGGCCCCTTTTGTAGGACCCTTTGCCGATACCTTACCCAAGGGACGGGTGATGTTATATGCCAACGGTATCAAACTCTTCGGTGCCGGGGCGATGATTATGGGCGCCCACCCCCTGCTTGCGTACGCCATAGTCGGTGTAGGTGCAGCAACCTATTCCCCCGCCAAATACGGCATATTAACGCAGTTGGTTGGGCCGGAAAAACTCGTCAAGGCCAATGGCATGATTGAAGGCTCAACCATTGTCGCTATTTTGCTCGGTGCCGTCGCTGGCGGTTTGTTGGCTGACTATTCGGTACCGTTTACCTTAATAGCCGTGGCCGGTTGTTATGCAGTGGCCGCCGTCAGCAATCTTTTTATTCCGAAACTGCCTCCCAGCCATCCGCTGACCCACATAAATCTACGCTTACTCTTTAGAGATTTTTGGCGCGCCTTAAAAACACTTTACCAAATGCACGACACGCGCTTCTCTTTGATCGGTACGAGTATTTTTTGGGGCGCCGGTAGTACCCTGCGCTTTTTGTTGGTGGCTTGGGTGCCCGTCGCGCTGCTATTGCTTGATAATAAAACCCCGGCGAATTTGTCTGGTGTCGTTGCCATCGGTATGGCGTTAGGCGCGATTATCGCCGCTCGCTATATTTCCTTAACCACGGTAAATCGCGCACTATGGGGCGGCATCGCCCTAGGACTGTTGGTTTTTTCCTTAGGCTTTGCTCATAACCTAAATTTGACCATGCTAATACTGGTACTGGTGGGGGCGGCGGGGGGCGTTTTTGTGGTGCCCCTGAATGCCTTATTGCAAGCGCGTAGCGAAGCCACAGTGGGTTCGGGGCACGCTATTGCGGTGCAAAATTTTAGCGAAAATTTGAGCATGCTTACGTTAATTGCACTGTACACCTTTGCGATTCACTCAGGTTTAAGCGTGTTAACGATTGCCCAGGGGTTCGGGTTATTACTGACTTTCGGATTTATATTGTTAACGGTTTATCGACATCTTTCTCTGCGGACGATAAAAGATTAGTGGCTGACTAGCTGCGACCATAGGTATCCTTAAACCGAACAATATCATCCTCACCCAAGTACGATCCCGACTGTACTTCTATCATTTCCAATGGCAATGTGCCGGGATTCTCCAACCTGTGTGTCACGCCAATGGGAATATAGGTGGATTGGTTCTCGCTCAACAAAAACACTTCTTCACCGCGCGTGACTCGGGCGGTGCCCGCCACCACTATCCAGTGTTCCGCCCGATGATGATGCATTTGTAGGGACAGCGCCGCGCCCGGTTTAACCGTGATGCGCTTTACTTGAAATCTGTCACCGGCGTCTACGCTGTCGTAACACCCCCACGGGCGTGAGACTTTTCTATGCGCCTGATATTCGTCGCGATTCTGCGCCTTAAGCCGATTAACGATAGCTTTCACCTCTTGTGTTTTATTTTTTGGGGCAACCATCACCGCGTCGGAGGTTTCAATCACTACCAGGTCTTCCACACCGATGCATGCCAAAAATCGATGCTCCGCAATCATTAGCGTGTTTTTGCTGTCGACCGCATACACGTCACCTTTAATCACGTTCCCGCCGTCGTCTTTTTCGCCCACCTGCCAGAGCGCGTCCCACGCGCCGACGTCAGACCAACCCGCCTGTAACGGAATCACGACACCAAAATGTTCGTCATTTTCGCCCAGCTTTTCCATCACGGCATAATCGATCGAATCCGAAGGGCAACTCAGAAATGCTTTTTCTTCGACGCGATAAAAATCGGCGTCCGCCTGCGCGTTGTCTAAAGCTTGTTGGCAGGCCTTCGCCATTTCTGGTTGCCTGCGTTCAAGCTCTGCTAACCAAACAGAAGCGCGCATCATAAACATGCCGCTGTTCCAAACGTAGCGACCGGAGTCTAGGTAGGTTTGAGCAGTAGCCGCGTCGGGCTTTTCAACAAAGGCGGAAAATTTGCGGGCAGTTTGTCCTGATGACGCGCCCATTCTTATATAGCCATATCCTGTCTCCGGGCCGCTGGGCACGATGCCAAAGGTAACCAGCAACCCTTGCTCAGCCAAACTCATTCCCTCCTCGACGGCCTCATGAAATTTTTCCAGATTTTTGATGACATGATCAGCTGGCATGATTAACAAAATAGGATCTTGATTATCCTTGGTAGCCTCGAGTGCGGCTAGGGTCAAAGCGGGCGCGGTATTGCGCCCAGCCGGTTCTAAAATTATCGCGCGTGATTGTTTGCCCATTAAGCGTACTTGTTCGGCCACCAGAAATCGATGCGCCTCATTGCATACAATAATGGGCGGCAGCGCATCGATGTTTCCCTTAAAACCATCCAAGCGCGCGATGGTAACCTGTAGCATGGTTTTATCTTCCACCAAAGGCAGGAGTTGCTTAGGATAATGCTCGCGGGACAAGGGCCAAAGTCTGGTGCCAGAACCACCCGATAAAATAACGGGCTGTATTATCATTGCGTATCCTTAAAAAAAGGCCGAGTCGCTATAGTGTATGCTGTAGGCGACTGACCAAATAATTATTTACCGAAGTGAAAAAAAAATTCTTAGGGCCACTTAGTCCGCAACAATTCTTACGCGACTATTGGCAGAAAAAACCGCTTTTTATCAAGCACGCGTTCTCGCCTTTTAAACCTTTCATCACGCCCAACGAGCTGGCCGCCCTGGCCATGGAAGAAGAGACCCGGGCACGTATCGTTCTTAAAACGAGTGCGAGCTGGAAACTTCTACACGGACCCTTTAAGGCTAATAGCTTTAAAAAACTGCCGGCAAGGAATTGGTCTTTGTTAGTACAAAACGTAAATCAACTTATTCCCAGCGCCGAGCGCTTTTTAAACCAATTCGACTTTATCCCCCGAGCGCGCCTGGATGATTTAATGGTCAGTTTCGCAACACCGGGCGGCGGGGTCGGACCGCATTTTGATTCCTATGACGTGTTCTTGGTGCAGGCTATGGGCAAGCGTCGCTGGTTGCTCGGCCCGCAGGCAGACCAATCCTTGATACCCGGCTTGCCACTTAAAATTTTGCGTAACTTTAAACCGCGCCATGATTTTATCGTCGAACCGGGCGATCTCTTATATTTACCCCCAGGATATGGCCATCATGGTATCGCGTTGGAAGATTGCGTCACCTATTCTATCGGGTTTCGTGCACCAACCCAAGCCACCGTCGCAGCCGAGTTCCTAAATTATCTACAAGACAAAATAGCATTGCCGGGTCTTTATAGTGATCCTGCGCTAACCTACTCACGCCATCCCGCCGCCATTAGCGCGGCGATGGTAGATTGGGCCCTTAGCACAATTAAGCAAATTCACTGGACAAAAAAAGATGTGGCGCAATTCTTAGGAATCTTTTTGACCGAGCCACAGCCACACGTTTATTTTTCGCCACCTGATTTACCGCTGCCCGAATCTAAGTTTTATAACACACTAAAGTCTCAGGATTTGCATTTAAGCCCAAAAAGTAACATGCTTTTTAACTCGGCAGATATTTTTATAAACGGTGAAGTGATAAAAGTACCTGCGGGTCAGCGCGCCTTCCTGATTGAATTAGCCGATAGACGAATACTAAAGAAGGGGTCTAAAATATCCCGTGCACTCGCACAGATTTTCTTTCAGTGGTACTCGGATGGCTACGTCATTTTGTCTAATTCGATTATAGAAAATTAAAATGGTTAACATGGGCGCTGACCCCGCGGATTCCGCGATCCAAAAAATAAACAGTCACGGCGAATACCATCACGCAATGGCGACGCTATTTACTTTGGCTACGCGCAATATTGCTATTTTCGACTATAATCTGGAGGATAGCGAAATTGATGCGCCCGAGCATGCTGCCACTTTTCGCAAATTTCTTTTGCAGAACCGCAATAACACGCTGTCTATCGTATTGCAGGACCCCACCTTTGTAATCCGCTATTGTCCGCGTTTGCAAACTTTACTGCGGCAATTTAGCCATGCGGTGTTTATTCAACAAAGCGGGCCTGAGGCAAAGAATGTCTACGACCCCTTTGTTATTGTCGATACCCACATGTATCTGCGCCGCTTTCATCACGACAGCCCACGCGGTGTTTGGTGCACGGATGGGCAAGCGGTAAACGAAAATCTGCGTAAACGCTTTCAAGAAATTTGGGAGACATCAGCCCCTGCGCTAACTGCTACAACCTTAGGTTTATAGGCATAACGAAAGCGGGGATGAATAATATTTAACAGGAATACCGCTAAGGTACTGGAATTTATCCTAGAATCTGCTAGAATTTCCCGGTCGGTC
>CAYYOS010000010.1:0-17247 GCA_964473355.1 uncultured Burkholderiales bacterium
GGAGGCGACGCTAAAAATCGCCGACCGCGTACTACCGGGATTTGGCGAGGAGATGCGGCGGGTCAGCTTGCATTATGTGCCCACCGCGATATTGTCGCGGCAAGTTGCGGTAATACGCGGGCGATGTTTAGTTATTAATCTCCCCGGGCAGCCTCGAGCGATAGGTCAAACCTTAAATGGAATTTTTGCGGCAGTGCCCGATTGCATTGAACTCATAGGCGGCCCGCTGCTTCAGTTAAACGATGAAGTCTTGCAGACCTTGCGCCATACTCAGTTGATGGCCGGCGGTTCCCCACCCCATTAGGCCGTCAGATCAATTCCGCCGCCTCTATTCGGTACTTAAACCTGGGGGCATCCAACGATTCCCGGGGCACCCCGGCTATTTCCGCGTGTGGATACATAAAAAAGTTTAAGGCTCGCGTGCCCTTAAGCGGCGTCATGGAGAAATCTCGACCGTGGTTAAACGCCACCCAATTCATTTCCCAGGCGCCAAATAACTTTTCGCGCAAAGCTATAATTTTTGGGTCGTCTAAAGGTAGTTTTTCTTCCAGTACCGCTTTACGCACGTCAGCGGGATCCACGGGGATCCAGCCCAAGCCCGCTAAATAGAATTCAGCGCGGCAATGTTGCGCTTTGGTAATCTCGCCAGATTTTCCTAAGCTTTTAAATTGACTGGACTCGGCGACGCGGATGCCAAATTTTTCTCGTGCCGGTAGCCCCGCAGCGCGGGCCAAACCCACGAACAGGGCGTTGATATCGGTGCATTTTCCGCCAAAATTCCCGCTTTCCAACATAAATTTAATATCGCCTCGGCCACACCCCTCGATCTTAGGATCGCGATAAGTGTTCTCTACCACCCAGTCGTAGATGGCCTTCGCCTTCTCCAGAGGATTTTTAGCCCCCCGGATAATTTCCGCGGTGGTCGTTAAAACGATACCGTCGCGGGGCATGTGTTCGGTGGGCTTCAAGTACTTCGCAACATCAAGAGGTAGCCGTGCGCTCGTTTGGCCTTTGTAGCGGCTGAGATCCACGTGCCGGTCCATGGTACGGACGTGGGTAATGACCTCCGCGTGGCGCGCGCCAGGTTTTTGCCACTGCGCGTGATAGACCGACGTATGGTAGACGGGCTCCTCCCGAAATTCCGCATGTTCCGGTGTCCCCCGCCACACACCTCCCATAGCCTGTTGATAGGGCGATTGAGTTTCCGGTACCGGCAGCCATAATTGCGCTGGCGTGCCTTCGTCCGGCAAATCCACTTGATAGGTGATCTTAAAGGTGCGCCACGGGATGGGGCTTTCTTGAGCACTAATCCTGCCGGGAAGTGCCGAAGCCACGGCGGCGTAGCTGCTATATCTCAGAAAATCACGGCGATCCATAACGGTTCTCCTGGAAATATGCAATTGAAATGCTTTCTTGTGTAACGGCTACCAAATGTCTATCATTACTGACTTCAGACTATAGCAAAGTATAAATGTTCGATTTTAGAAGTTTTATCAATGCCTTGGTGGGCAAAAAATCCGGTGACCCGGTAGGCGATTTAAAGTCGGCCACAATTTGGGTACAAGAATTGCCCGAAGCCGACATTCACCGCGCTCAATCAGAAATAATTAAAGCGCTGGTGTCCATAAATGATAACAAAAAAACCACGCTAAAAGAACGAATTCGTGTATTACTTTATTTAGATGAAAAAGCCCGCGGTTTGCAGGAAATTTTATGCCGCGAATACTTGCTGCACGCCGACCAGCCGGATGCCCAGGAAAAGTTTTACTTGCCTACGATACTTGGGTTTTGGAATGAAATGGGCGCGGCTTATCAGATTTGCATCCGCGCTTTTGCGGAAGGTCCGGCGGGCAGCCGATTGCGCAGTCAACTACCCTTACTTACGGCGCGCGCCTTGCGCAATTTTGCGATGCAGGCCAAATGGAGTTACATCCGCTATTTGCCTGTGGAAACAACGGTGTGGCGAACACTAAATCGGCTATACCGATTTGCTGAACGCGAACAATTTCACACCACACCCGTTTCCTTGTATCCGAATCTTAGCGATCAAACTACTTGCACTGCAGAATTTGTTCACCCTTTAATGCTTTATGCTGCCAACCCGGAAAACTTGCTACCCATGCAGATTGAAATGGTTGATAAGTGGCTGGATAGTTGGGCTAAAAGTATTTCACTTGAAAGTGATTTTCGCCCCCATCGCCAACTATATGCCGTTAACTTAAGCGATACGAAACCGGCGCGGCGTCTGCGGCGCAATATGCTTGGTGAAAAATACCGTTACTGGGGCGTAGGTTTATTATTGGTTTTAATAAGCAAGACCATAGAGCAGTTAAAAAACGGTGAGCTGCCGGGGCGCTTAAAGTTAGGCGAGGATTGCCGCCTGCCCGCTTGTCTCGATTTGATTGAACTCATAGCAAAACGCTGGGCAGGCCAAGGCGGGGCGCGAAAACATGATCGCCAACCCAACGTCAGAGTGGTGCAGGTTGTCCAAGGCTTGATGGAAATTATGATTCAATTAAAGCCCGGTGCCGCAAAATCGCGTCGGCCTATGGTCGGGGACAATGTCGACTATCAAATTATGCCGGGCACCGACGCGGCCGCAGGGCACAAGCTCAACCCTCATAAACCTAGCGCGGTCGGGGCAGAATTATTTGAACCCGCCACTGAACAGTGGATGATGGAAAACGAAAGTTTATCCGGCTATGGCGCGTCTTTAAATGCCAGCAACCACGGGCGTAGTAATCTGAAAATCGGCATGCTGATTGGCCTAAAACCCGAAGCAAAAAAACAATTTGCCCTAGGGGTGGCGCGGCGCATACAAAAAAATGTTGCCAACAAAACCTACGTGGGCATCCAAACGCTCACCCAAGCGCCCGTCTTGGTTCATTTACACCCCGTGCCGGGTCAAGCCAAGCGATCTAATAGCATCGATGCCATTTATGTTCCGGAATCCGTTCCCGCAAAAATTGACCGGAGTCTGCTGGTTCCACCAGAAGCGTTTACACGGGGTAAGTTGATGGAACTGCGAGCGCAAGGCCGCGCTTACACTATCCGTCTTGCACAAATCCTAGAGCAATCCGATGACTATGCGCGGATAAGTTTTGATGTTCTGGCAAAAAATTAGACCTGCGGCATAACGTTATCGCAGCGCATCTTTGTGGTAAATAGCAGCGAACTGGAATGTATTGAGATTGCTAGCGGCGATAATCCGCAGGCCAGCATTATTTGGCTGCACGGTCTGGGCGCGGATGGCCACGATTTTACGCCGATGGTCACGGAGCTCGCGCTACCAGCGACTTTAAACCTTCGCTTTATATTCCCGCATGCGCCGTTTATACCTATCACGATAAATGGCGGCGCCGTAATGCGCGGCTGGTACGACATCCGTGCCCTTGGCTTACTCCGTGACGAAGACGAGACGGGCATTCGGAGCGCACAAAATCGGGTAGAAAATCTAATCAGGAACGAGCTCGACCGCGGGATAAAGGCACATCGCATTGTGCTCGCCGGCTTTTCCCAAGGCGGGGCGATCGCCCTTCATACGGCATTTCGCCATCAAAGGAAACTTGCCGGCGTGCTCGCGCTCTCAACTTATCTGCCGCTGGCGTCGTCTTTTTTAAACGAAGCCCATCCAAGCAATTTAGCGGTTCCAATTTTTTTAGCGCACGGGCTATACGATAACGTTATCCCACTCGCTGGCGCCATAGCTACGCGAGAATTGTTAGCGCAGGCGGGTTCCCCCCTAGAGTGGCATGAATATAAAATGGGCCACGCTGTTTGTGAAGCGGAGATTTCGGATATTCGCACTTGGTTAGTGGAGACATTACAAGCCCAGTAGTAGCGTGATTGGATACGCTTAGGCGATAGCGCCGAGCACCTCGATCGCAGCACGAGCCCAATCATCCTGTTTCTCCGCCGCTTCCCCCATAATAATGCGATAGGACTTTGTTCGCGCCGTTAACTCGAGCTTACGGCCTTTAGCATATTCGACATTTTGCATAATAAGGGTGGCATTATTTGCTGCCGTCTCTTCCTTGGGTAGATAGATCGAAATAAAAGGTAACGAAGCGGCGCTACCCGTATTTTGACCGGCGCTTTTGTTTAACTCGCGCAGTTCAACGCTGACCGGGGCACGGCACACAATTTCGATGCCCACGTAAAATTGATCTGGCAATATTTTTTGCATACGACGAATCACGCCCAACATCCAACGGGAATTCTTCTCCACTTTTAAACCAACCAATTTGCCGGGTTTAAGCCAATCATTATTTTTCTCTTTTATCACCGCCCCAAATCCTTGCTCGCTTTCATTTTCCATAATCCAACGCTCGGTGCCGGCAGTTTTTGATTCTTCCGAATGACGCGCCTGGCTGCGTCGAGTTATGGTGCGAGTGGTGATAAAACCATACATTTTGACATCCAACATTTCGTCGTAGCTGATAGGCACATCGCGTCTGCCCGCGTGTAAGGCGTTATCCTCTTTAATGTTCTCGTGAATTTGCGGGAACCCTTGGGTTACCTCAATAATTTTTTTTGTTGCTACGCGCGCATGTTTGCGAGGCGAACGTGGTACGCCTGTTTGAGCCCATGCGGCGATAACAGTGTCGAGCAAACTTAGGCAAGCCGGTAATTTACAATCCTCACCAAGCTTTAGCCGCGCTTGCGAGTCGCCATTTTGAATTGCCGTCTTGCATTGTGTCAACGCATCGGTAAGGCTTTTTGTGCTCCAATAGCGCTTCATAGGGTCGCGCTCGTAGTTACGAATGCGCCGCGCGCCTCGGTCTTCATTAAAAGCGCAAAAAAAACCGTGGCGGCTATCATCATAACGCTGCTCCAAAACCAAGCCATCCGACCAGGTACGGAGCCAGTGGTCTGCTAACTCAAGCTGACGAGGATATAAGGCGCCGCTATTTAACTTTTCAAGCATCATCGCCTGAACATATTCGCGCTCGCAGCAGGTCACGCTTTTATCGGGCTCATATAATTTTAGCGGCTTTCGTTGAAATTCCTGAAACTCGGCGAACCGGTAAAGGTTATGTATGTGCTTCCACGTGCGCGCTTCCGGGGGTTCATAGCGGAAATAGTGCCACTTAGATTCTTGCGAAAAAAAACGCATCGCCCGAGACGCGATTAAAGGCAAAGAGTCTATCCACGGATTGTCGTCTGGGTGCGCAACATATTCCATGATGAATCCGTGATAAGCCTTGGTCATATTCCAATAATAAATTCTAATTGCGTCCCACAGCTTACGTTCAGTGGATTTTGACATGCGCGGACTTGCCAGATACTGTTTGCACAATCCCTGCTGTAAACTTTGGCTGGATTCATCTAAAAACATCAGCACAGCTAAGCGCTCGCGTGAAAAGACTAGTTCGTCGTTAAGTTCTGCTAACTTCTGCAGTATTTCAGCGTGTGCCGCATAGCTGTCCCGCAGGGATAAATTTTCCATCCAGGAGCTGATGGATTTGAGATCGCTCAAAGGGGTGAGAGGTTTTTTCCGCGTAAAGGGAAGATTAAACATCTTAATTCGCTCGAGCGCCGCGCATGTTTTACCCTTTATCAGACGATATTCCGCCTGTTATTGTTTTCGGTGGCTACGGGTTATATTGTATACGCCAACGGAATAGGCTGCTAGAGGGTGCGGGCCGGTAGATGCGCAGCAAATTAGTGTGCAAGAACGCGCAAAATCTAAGCCGCGCTGTACAGGCGGTGTTTTTTTAACTGGTGGGCACGACTTCAAATTGCACGTACTCAAAATCATCACCCCGCTCGAGTACTTTCGTTAAGCTAATGGTTTGCTTTGAATCGGGCAGCCAAAGTTGATATTTTTTATTGGGCGTGAAGCTCCCACCCGCTAGCAATAAACAATGGCTTGGCGCGGGGTCGTTTAACGCCAAACCCTTTAAATGGCGGGTATCGGTGAGCGATCTCAATTCCACCGCTTGGGCGGGTGTCGCCGATAAGGCTTGTAAGCCCACTAAAACTTTAAGTTCTGCGTCACGCACCATGCGGCGAATAATGCCTACCAGCCATTGATTTTCGTCTTGGCGTTTTACCGCCACCAACGCGCCTACCTTTACCCAGTCCTCATTTAGCTGCGGAATGACTGCGCCAAACCCCCCGGCACTTTTATTTTCCATGGTCCAGGTTTCAGTTTTCTCGTCCAAATTTTCCGTCTGAGCATGTTTAAGCGCGGCCTCACGAATAAGTTTTTTTGTTTTGTCGGTAACAAAACCATACAGTTTCAAATCCACACGTTCCATGTACAAAATATCTTTGTTCTCCATAAAAATGGGATCGGTTTTTTTTGCATAGTTGCTTATGTGATAATGGACATCTGTGAAGGAATGTAACACATGGAAGCGTGCTATCTCCTGACTGCGCTCATGTTGGCGCTGCGGCGAAGTGGGCGACCAATAAACAATAAGATGCCTCACCACTTCGAGCAATTCTTGGGTAGTCGCGTTCTCCGCAAAATCCATATCTGACTGTTTACCTTTTTCTTGCAAGGTTGCGGCAAGATTTTGCAGTTTAGGGATCGCGTCTCCAGCGCTAAAAAAGAATGTGGTAGAACTAAACTGCAAGTTATTAGGAATTCGGGAGGGAGGTTTAGCAGTGACCAAATCAAAATAAAAAACACTGCTTGCGGCACGCGCCTCGCCAATTTCAAAAGCGCTGGCTACGTGGGACACGATGCGTTCAGTAATTTCAATTTTTTTGGGGGTTAAACTATTAGGCGAAGACACATCCAACATAAACGCCTTAATGAGTTCTTGCACCACTGTCGTGGTCTCGCGTTCCTGCGGATATGCAGATAAAAGACTGCGCGCGGCGCGTTCACTTTCGGCCAAGAAAGTAAGCGTCGCCATCTCGCGCCAAATACGCTCATCAATTACCCGATAACGCATATAAAGCCATTTCTTTTGTTCCGCCAGTGCGCGCATGGCGCGTACCATTAGCGTGGGTTGCTGATTTGCCAAGGCAGCTGTGCCCGATTGCTTAATCGCCTCCAGACATTGCAAATATGCACTGTAACGACGTTGCGAAAAATCGCTAATCACCGCCCATAGCTGATGCTCCTGGATTTTTTGCATACGCACCGCAGCAGCGAGATAGTCGTTACTTAGTTTTCTGCGGTGCGGCTGCCCAGTTTCATCCAGCAGTTTAAATAGCGTGATCCGATCAGAAAGCGCAAACGATTCGGCATCCTTCACCGACTCCAGCCAAAAATTAATCTCTCCTAGCGCTTTATAAGGGTCTTCCGCGACCAATTCGCCCAGCAATTTTTGCCGGTCTTGAGGTTTTGCGAGAGGATGATCGTTGGCTTTTCGCCACAATTGATTGATTTTAAACATAGTTACCTTTTAACCTGCTCTCCCCGATAAAATACTAAGTGCCCGTCTGCGCTTGTATTTTGGACGATATCAAACCCTCGTCCTCCGTTCAACGAATAATATAACGTAATTAGAGCATTTTACGTGCCAGGGGTCCGGACCAAGGTCATGTAAGCAACGTTGGCCGGACTCTCTGGTCAGATAAATTACTTATGGTTGTAAAACCGTGATGAGCTCTGAAATTATTGTCTTGGTTCCAGGTTTGTGGATGCCCGCCATAGCGTTTGGCCTGCAGGGGCTTTGGTTACAGAAGTACCTGCCCACGCATCGTTTTCGCTACCCCTCGGTGCGCAGCAACTTGACCACCAACAGGCGACGATTAGCAAAGTATTGCGGGCAGTTTTCGGTGGATAGAATTCACTTTGTCTGTCACAGTTTGGGTGGTCTAATAACGCTGGCGATGCTCCGGGATTGTGCCACCATTCCAGTAGGAAGGGTGGTGCTCTTAGGTGTCCCCGTCGCTGGCAATCAGGTGGCGAGCAAACTAGCGGGTATGCGCCTGCCAAAAATGCTCCTTGGCGCAAGCATATGCGAGTGGTTAACCCAGTCACACCATAAGGATAAATTCGACTGCGAAATCGGCGTTATTTCCGGGAGTAAAAGTTTCGGTGCAGGACGTTTCGTCGCGCACATTCCTCGTCCCAATGACGGCGTCGTTACGGTAGCCGAAAGTACGCTTAGCGGAGCTAAAGATAGCATTGTGTTAAATGTAAGCCACTCCGGAATGTTGTTTTCCCGCGAAGTGGCAACTCAAATTGCCACATTTATTACGACCGGCGTTTTTTCTCATGAATAAGCTTATTTGCCTCGCGTTCCTGAGTGGGATACTCAGCGGCTGCTCCTCGGTGGCCTATTATTATCAGGCAGCAGCCGGTCATTTAGACGTGATGTCTCGTGCTCAGCCCTTCGACGCCTATCTCACGGACGCTAGTACAAACGAGGACATCAAAGCTAAGCTTCGCCAAATTAATAATATCCGCCGCTTTGCTAGCCGCGAATTAGGCCTACCCGACAACGCGAGCTATACTCGCTATGCTGATTTGGAAAGACCTTTCGTTGTTTGGAACGTCTACGCTGCACCGGAATTATCTATCGATTTAGTTCAATGGTGTTTTTTAATTGCGGGGTGCGTGGATTATCGGGGCTATTTTAGCAAACAAGATGCGTTGGACTTTGCTCACGAGTTGCGCCTGCAAAATTATGATGTTTTTGTCGATGGCGTGCGTGCCTATTCCACGCTGGGCTGGTTTGCCGATCCTGTATTAAACACCTTCATCAAAGCCACGCCGCTAGAAATTGCGCGGCTGATTTTCCATGAATTGGCCCATCAAGCGCTCTATGTGACAGACGACAGTGTCTTCAACGAATCCTTTGCCACGGCGGTAGAGCTGGAAGGTATTGAGCGCTGGCTGCAGAAATTTGGCACCGCGGAGATGCGCCAGAAGTTTGAACAATCGCAGCTAAGACGCGCCGCGTTTTCCGATCTCGCGATGCAATACCGGGACGCCCTACAGAAGCTCTATCAATCAGAAATATCTGCAGAGGAAAAACTAAAAATCAAAACAACTATTTTTACCGAACTCTCCGAAAAGTACCAAGATTTCCGAACAACTTGGCAGGGCGCTCCTGGCCGGGACCGGTGGAGCGAACAGCAACTCAACAACGCACATTTAGGCTCCATCGCCCTTTATGCACAGCATGTACCGGCATTTCAAGCCATGCTTGAAAAACACAAGGGCGATTTGCAGGCATTTTATGGGGAAGTAAAACGGCTAGCGCAAGAACCTAAAAACGTGCGTGATAATTTTCTGCGTCGCCATAAAACGCCATAGAGATTATTTAATCCCACCAATGACGCCGCTACCTCTGCAAGTTCCGGTTTGTGTTTCGACCTTTGCAACAAAAGAATTTTCCGTGACCCGCATGTCGGGTGAGACCCATGTCCCCGATGTACCGTCGCTACAGGTATAGGTGCCTGAAGCTTGAAACATTGAGCCATATTGTGTGTAGGTCCCCACAGAATCACAACTTGCGGTAGCCGTTTGTTCCTTTATAGAAATGTTGCTTCCGTTACCGCTCACAGTAATAGTCTCGCTTAGCGAATAATTGCCATTTGGTATATTACAGCCAATGAAATTCGTAACAGCCGAACCACTATAAACTCCGTTAATCGGGATATTTCGATAGGTATTGCGGGTAATATTTTTAGTGATGCTTGCCCCATTGACGGTATAGCTCAATACGCCATTTTTCTCGTCTGAGAAGCTAAAGTTGGCATTGCCGACTTGCGTGCGTGTGACCTCTGTGGGATTAAATGCCCCGGCAAAACCCGGGCCGCTGGTGACGTATAGGGGGCCGGCAAACGTATTGGAATTTACTTTTTCACCCCGTGACATTGAGAACCATAAGGGAGTGCGATCCGCATTATAGATGAACCACGTAGCGAACATGATATCGTGCTGCTGGGTAATGTTTATTCCCCATCCCGATTCCGCGGGTTGCCACCAAAGGTCTTCGTAATTCGTCGCTAATACCGAACCGCTGTACACACCTAATGCACATAAAATTAGTTTTTGGGGGAAATTCATGGAAGACGCCTTATGGAATGGTTATAGACTACACGTATGACCAAAATGGTGGGTGCCGAGTTCGGCTTACGTAATAAGCCCAGGGGGTTGGGTAGGAGTATGGCGCCCCGAACACGAATCGAACGTGTGACCTACCCCTTAGGAGGGGGTTGCTCTATCCACTGAGCTACCGAGGCGATGCGCGCTTATTTTAGCAGCCTTAAGACGAACCAACGAACTCTTGCGCCATCATTAATCAAACGTACCTACATTTAGGAAAGTAGCCGGATGCGAACTAAGTTACCGCGCACCGTTGTTATTCTGGCTTTGGTTAGTTTTTTTAATGACCTCGCTTCGGATATGGTGGTGCCCCTGCTACCTATTTTTTTGGCGAGTATCCTTCATGCTGGGCCCATTGCCTTAGGGTTAATCGAAGGCGTGGCGGAGGCGATCGCGAGCTTTCTAAAGTTGTGGTCAGGTCGCCGCTCTGATCAGTTGGGCGGCAAACGCAAACCGCTGACGCTGCTGGGGTACGCTTTATCAAGCGGCGCTCGACCGCTTTTCGGTCTAGTAGCAAGCTTGGTAGGCATATTGGCCTTGCGCAGTGTAGATCGAATCGGCAAGGGTTTGCGAAGTGCGCCGCGAGATGCATTAATTGCGGACGCAACGGCACCGTCTATACGCGGCTACGCTTATGGTTTTCATCGCGCATTGGATAATGGCGGGGCGGTTTTAGGGGGGCTGCTGGCGGCGGCGATTTTAGCCTGGTCCACGACCTCCATTTCAGAAGTGATGCTTTGGTCGGCGTTGCCAGGTGCGCTCGCGGTTGGCTTACTCATTTTCGGAATTAAAGAGAAAACGATAATGCCGCTCGCCCCCCGCCAGCCATTACCGCCGCTATCTTTGGGCGGATTGTCGCAGGGCATGCGACGCTATCTTTGTATCATCGTGGTTTTTATATTTGCCAAAGCTTCGGAGACATTTATTGTGCTGCGCGGCTACGAGTTAGGCATGAGCCCGGTACTGCTACTTTTACTTTGGTCGGCCTTAAATTTCGCCAAAGCGTTGACTTCTACGTGGGGTGGTCAGCTGTCCGATCGCTTCGGGCAAAAAAAGGTTATGCTCTTTTCTTGGTCGGGCTACGTAGTGGCATTTTCAATGATGGCCTTGCTAAACAAAACCCATGAGTTATGGGGTGCAAGCATTTTTTTCGGGTTGATTGCGGGCTTGAGTGAAGGCGCGGAGCGCGCGCTAATCAGTTTGTTTTCAGGTGCGCGCAATCAGGGCACGGGCTTTGGCTGGTATTATCTTGTAAGTGGTCTTGCGGCGATACCAGCAGGCTTACTCTTTGGCGGGGTGTGGGCACGCCAAAGCGCGGGCGCCGCCTTCCTTATGGCGGCATTTTTAGCACTGCTCGCGGTCTTATTATTAGCTTTTTGGCGTGGGAAGGAGCAATCATGAAAACGGCCTTAATGTTAGGTTTGTTGGCGGCAGCAACCTTATGGTGGACGAACCTTGCGCGCGCCGCCGAGGCGTTGAAATCGGGGCAGAGCGCCCCACTTTTTAGTCTGCCCGACCAAACTGGAAAAATACACAACTTAGGTGACTACCGTGGTAAGTGGGTGGTACTTTATTTTTATCCCAAGGACGACACGCCGGGCTGCACTCAAGAAGCCTGCGCGTTTCGCGACGATCTTCATCAACTCACTGCATTGGACGCCATTATTCTAGGGGTTAGCGTGGATGACTCGAAATCTCATCATGAATTTGCAAAAAAATATAATTTGCCCTTTGCGCTATTAGCCGACGGCGGGGGTACGGTTGCCGCTAAGTACGGGGCCTTAACCGACATAGGTTTTATGAAAATTGCGAAACGTTATACTTTCTTAATTGATCCGCAAGGCATGATTGCTAAAGCGTACTTAAAGGTCGACACATCGCGGCACTCTAAAGAGATAATTGAAGATCTAAAACGTCTCAAGCAGCGAACTTCATAGCGCCAGTATGACACTAAGTTATTTCGGCATTCGTCAGAGGCATCGTGTATAAATTAATCGCTAAAATTTTCATCGTTTCATGGGTCGTAAGTCTACCTGCGCTCGGCGCTACAAAAAGCACGCCCATTAGCATCGACGACGCGAATACATCAACCAATAGCCCGGTTAAATCTGGTGCGAAAGGGGCGGCGGTACTACGCGCGCAGATTTTACTAGACCGTGCGCGTTTTTCCGCCGGTGAAATTGATGGCATCTATGGCTCTAACTTAAAGAAATCGATAATCGGCTTTCAGAATTCTCGGGGGCTGACAGCGACAGGCGAAATAGATGCAGCAACCTGGGCGGAGCTAAACAAAGATAGCGTACCTGTCTTAGTGTCTTACACGCTTACGGCGAAAGATGTTGAAGGTCCTTTTAGCGACATCCCCGAGGACATGATGCAGAAGGCGACGTTGCCAGCATTGAATTTTCAGTCGGCACTCGAAGCGCTGGGGGAAAAATTTCATGCTAGCCCCAAGCTGCTGCAGCAACTCAATCCAGGCAAAACGCTGAGCCGGGTGGGCGAAGAGATTCTGGTCCCGAATATCAGCGCAGAAGCGGTCGGCAAAGCAGCCGAGGTAGTGGTTGATAAATCCGATTTAACCGTAACGGCGCTAGATGCGAATGGCAAAGTGTTAGCGCAGTTTCCGGCTAGCGCGGGTAGCGATCGCGATCCGCTACCATTAGGTAAGTGGAAAATTCAGGGCATCGCAAAAAATCCCGTTTTTCACTATAACCCGGCGCTTTTTTGGGATGCGGATCCTGCCCATGCCAAAGCTAAAATTCCTGGCGGGCCTAACAACCCCGTGGGCGTAGTGTGGATAGATCTGTCCAAGGAGCATTATGGCATTCATGGCACGCCCGAGCCCGCAAAAATCGGCAAGACTCAATCGCACGGCTGCATACGCTTAACTAATTGGGATGCCGCGACGCTCGCGCAAATGCTCGCGCCCGGCGTTCCCGCCACCCTTCAGGAGTAAACATGAGAGGTCTTGTTATTTTGCTAGTTGGATTTATTTTGGGCGCGTTGGTGCTCTATATTTATTTATCACCCACGGTGGGAACAGTTGCTACCACGCCCGCGACGCCACCCGTAGTGAAATCCGTACCCCCAGCAACCGTCGCAACACCCGGCCCAGCCACCTCAGCAAGTCAAGCGAGCGTACCTATCTCGGTACCCGCCACGCAACCCTTGAGTTCACCGCCTGTTCAGGCCAGCGATGATTTAGCGAGCCGAAATTTACTGATTCCCGTGGTCGGTATTAAAGCCGAGGCAATCAGCGACACATTTAATGAGATGCGTGGCTCTACACGTCGTCACGAGGCTTTAGACATTATGGCGGCGAAAGGTACGCCGGTAGTCGCGGTAGATGATGGCACAATAAAAAAATTATTCACTAGCCAATATGGCGGCCTTACAATTTATCAGTTTGATAGTGCCGAGACGGTGAGTTATTACTATGCCCACTTAGATCGTTACGCAGAGGGAATAAAGGAAGGTCTGCAAGTTAAGAAGGGAGATACCCTGGGTTATGTTGGCAGCACAGGGAACGCTTCGCCCAGTGCTCCACACTTGCATTTTGCAGTTTTTCGCTTAGGCACTGAAAAGCGCTGGTGGGAGGGGGAGGCAATTAATCCTTACGGATTACTAACAAGACCGTGATCTAAATCGTGCCTGGAGATTGTCCCCAGGCGCGAACCCGGCCAGTATCTAAATGCACAAAATTCGATTTCTCATAAAAACCCACACCCCCCGCTTTTAATTTAAGGGCAGCGGCGTGTAGCACGCTTAGGTCTCGCTGGGGCAAGCGAATATCAATGGCGCGACCGTCTAAATGCATGCTGTGTTTGGCCACACCATTAGATTCAGCCGCGAGCCTGGCGTTAGTGAGCGGCGAGCGATATCCGGAAATAATATGAAAGGCCTGGGCACTGGATAAGGAAATCGTTAGCTTATACAAAACGTCCAGTAAATCGGGGTCAATTCGCGCCACTTGATCCGTGCGATGATCCCGCAAAATATGGTTCACCGCCTCCAAAGAACTATCTATATAGTTACCCTCGCTCCAATAAGTCGTCTGCAAGCTCTCGCCGGTATGGGTGTTATAGAGCCTTAGCAAGCGATCAGGTCGCCCTTCTTCTGCGGAACGCGCAAACGCGGGTGCGGATAAACCCACTCCCGCAACGGCGGCAAGCGAGAATTGGAGAAATTTTCGGCGCTGTAAATTTGGTGCATTATCGGTCATTCGCCCAGCATAGCGCTATGCGTCCGATAGCGTCATTAAAATCGATGAACGGCGATTTTTGGGCGCTAAGAGGTATCTAGTCGAATAGTACGACGCGAAAATTAAAATTCACTGAAGGTAAGGGTACCGGCGGCGGCACGCTCGGAAAATCAAGATACTGGCGAATTTCATTTCGTTGCGAGCCATACAAAGGTTTTAGTACCCACCGGTCACCAATCAGAAACCAAGCCTGATCATAGCGGTTTGGGTCAAAGGCAATATAAGCGCGTGAGGGCACACGGCTACCAAATTTTTTGGCCAACCCTGGGGGAATCCCACCTTTTTTTGCCAGCCCCGGGGGCACTTTTGTGCCCCACGCTGGCGGCCCCTCAAGCTGATGAACGCGGGGCCGGTAATCGTCGCTATGCGTCTCATGCCCATGGTGCTTATCCGAATGCTTCTTATAATCATGATGCTTATCTTTTTTCTCTTTATGCTTCTCTTTATATTCCTTATAGGGCTTATCATTGTCAGCCCAAAGAGGTTGAGCGCTTAAGCCCAAGGCGATCCAAAATACGACGGCCCATTGAAAATAACGCATAAGGTGCTCCTTAGAGGTCCAATTACAGTAATTTAAAACCCGCTTTTGAATATATAAGACCGCGAGATTGAGCAAAATGCGCTTACACATTAACTAAAGTCTCGAGCTTTTTTTTACTTGCCCTCAGCATCATTGATCTTGTTCTTGGTATCTTCTGCTTGCGTTTGTAGCGTTTGCTCTAGACCTTTAGCTTTATCTAAGGCGTCGCGCTGAGGCTTGATAAGGTCCGGCGGTGGGCGGGGGTCCTCACAGGCCAACAGAGATAAGCACAGTGCGTGGGTGATTACTATATAGATAAGTTTCACAGATTGAACCAAATTTAGGGAAGACGAAGCGTAGCGGGCAGGCCCGCTTGAAACGATTCTGTTGCAGAAAATTCAACCTCTACCATAACGCTGTCTTTATTGGGTTCGTAAACAATATTGGAGAGCTTGCCACTATAGCTGCGATTATTGATAAGCACTTCCAAGGGTCGGCCGAGAGTCAAGCCTTTTGCTTGTAAAGAACTTAGATTTGATCGGGCCAGCATACTATTTCCACGCGCCAATACAAACACCGATTGCGGGTTGGTGTTAACTACCACGTTCTGGCCTGGCTCCGTCATACGTGCAACAACGGTTGCGTCAAAGGGTGCCCGCACTAAACTGTCGCTGACATTTTTACTGTGGATCGCTAGTTCGGCACGCGCTTCTTTTAAGCCACTCTCGGCACGGCCCATCTTAAGCTTGGCTTCATCCAGTTCACTGGTAGAACTTACGGTGCGGTCATATAGTTCTTGGATGCGTGTAAGATTCAACTTGGCATCGCTTAATTCCAATTCACGGCGCGCGACTACCGCTGCCGCGGCGGCGGTCCTAGCTTGATATATTTGGTTATCCAACACTAGCAGGATCTGCCCCTTTTTTACGCGATCCCCTGCCTTCGCATGCACAGTCTTTACGATCCCCGATACCCGGGGCCCAATTTCCACCCGGCCCGACCACTGCAAGACCGCAGGCACATCCGCGGCGTGAGCCATGCCCGAAAACAATAATAACGCCAGCGGCCATACCCTCATGGCGTTTTCTCATTAAAGATAGAGACGGGTCGGCCCAGGAGTACATCTAGCTCTGCAAATAATAGGGCCAACTGATACTCATTTTTACGCTCCGCCAATTTTGCCTCCACAGTTGCAGCCATTGAATTTCCTAAATTAGTTTTGAGCTCCATTTCATACTCGGCGCGGGCACGCTCCAGCGCTAAATCGCGATAGCGAACTTGGGACTGCGCCGATTCTCTTCCGGCCTTTTGTAAATGCTCAATTTCCAACACCACTTCTAGCAAGGCTTGCGATAAGTTTAGTTTAAGTTTATCAAATTCCGCTTGTAGTTTTTGAAATTGCGCCTGCTCCCGCGCAGTTTGGGCCGTAATACGCGAGCCTTGATAGATCGGCCAATTCAATATTACGCCCGCTCTCAGTTCATCGCGAGCAGCGAGTTTTCGGCTATATTTTCCCGCTTCAATTTCGCCGTCCACGGTGGGCGTTGTTTCCGCGCGCAAACTGTCCAAGCGGCCTAGCGAGGCCGCAAGCAGATTTTGCTGCGCCTTTAAGCGCGGGCTTTGTTGCAACATTATAGGCAGTAAAGTTTGAAAATCCGGCACGGGTTTTTGGCTGAGATTTAAATTGGGTTCGTCCAGTTCCGCAGGCAACTCCCCCGGGCGATTCATCGCATTCGCCAAACGTGCCCTGGCCGCGCGCTGTTCTTTTCTAGCACTGCTTTGTTTTAATCCCAGCTGTTGATCATGGGCCGCCGCTTCGCTGAGTTGTACATTGGAAATCACGCCCAACTCATGACGATGCTTGGCGTTATCTAAATTAACATAGGCTATGGACCGGTATTCGTTGTCAGCAGTGGCACGCAAGTCCGCTAGCAAAACATCGAAAAACTTCGCCATAATTTCCAAGCGACGCCGTTCGCGCGCATCTAAAAAAAGCTGCTGACGAGCATTCACCACGGCAATGGCGGCATCTCCTGCAAAACGCGTGCGACCAAAATCAAAAAGATTTTTGCGTGCGCTAACCCGTATGTTGTTATCGCCGATAAATTCGTTTTGCTCGGAATTAAGCGTTGGCCGCGCATAACGTAGACCTGCTTCGAAGTTAACGGCAGCGTCTTGGCGGCTGGCAACAATATCGCGCTCCGCTAACGCGATGTTAAGATCGGATTCGGCCAAGGTAATATCGGGATGAGCAAGATCAGCCGCACGTAGCGCCTCTTTTAGCGTGAGCGGTTTAGTGGCTTGGGCGCCAACAGATTGGCTTAAAGTAAGAAAAAAAAATAGAGCGGCGGCTAAGCCACGACTCATGGGCGAGCCTGGCCTTGCTTATATTTTGGGAAACTCATTTCTTTGTTTTTGTAAGCGCCTTCCGAGACATACTTGCCC
>CAYYOS010000010.1:17257-28719 GCA_964473355.1 uncultured Burkholderiales bacterium
GCCCAAAAGCAAGAATTCGTTCACATCCTTCGCCGCGCCGGTGTAGCGGGTAATGGGATTGCCTTCTAGATCGTAAAAGGCAAAAACCGGCGTGGCGCGGACCCGGGTAGCCTGCGCGTAAGCCTTTTCCGTGGTCTCTTTGCCGCTGAAATCCGTCAGTGGGTTGGCGCCGGCGGCATCCACGCTAAAAACTAAAAAATTTTTCCGATAATAATCCTGAACTTCAGATTGATTTAAGATAGTTCGTTTCATGCGATGGCAGAAAGGGCAGTCCTCCAGTTCAAACATGAGTAACACCGCTTTTTTACCATCCTTTTTCGCGTTAGCCAATTCCGCCTTAAGATCACCCAAGTTTTGATCAAAAAATAAGCCGACATCGCGCGTTTCCGCATAGGCAAGCGACGAAAAACATAAAATCAAAAACGAAAAAAAATGTTTTCTCATTTTTTTGCCTCTGCCGGTTTTTTGGAGTTGATATACTCTTCGACCGACTCGCGGGTCACCGGGCCAACATTGAAGGTGGCCTGCTTACCCTGGGGGTTATACAAATAGGTCGTGGGCAGTCCGGGGACCGGGCCGATTTGTGCGGCGATTTTTGGGGAGCCCAGTACAATCGGGTAATTTACAAACATATTGTTGGCAAATTCGGTAACTTGAGCGGGATTTTGATAATCCAGCGCGATGCCTATCACGATTAGGTCTTTGCGGGTTTCCTGAAGTTTTATGAAATCCGGAATTTCGTCCAAACAAGGCGGACACCACGTGGCCCAAAAGTTGATCAATACCCATTTCCCATTATAATCGCTAAGCTTATGGGTCTTTCCTTGAGTATCTTTCAAGGTGAAGGCATGCGTCATCGACGTCATGACAACTAGCAAACTGCAAACTATATAAATGTAAAAGCGCTTTAGCAAAATGACCCCCGAAAAAGTAAGTACAGTATACCGTAGCGAGAGAGACTCGCTAGGAGAGTTTAAAGTTCCACAAAACGCCTGGTGGGGCATACAAACCGCGCGGGCCGTAAGTAATTTTCCCATTTCCGGACGCATGCCGGATCAAGATTTTATTCGAGCCCACGTGCAAGTTAAATACGCGGCGGCGCGTGCCAACCATCACGCGGGCTGGTTGGAACAAACCCATTGTGAGGCGATTGTCGCCGCTTGTCAGCGTATTCTGGGGGGCGAATTCCTTGATCAATTCGTAGTGGATCGCTTCCAAGCGGGCGCGGGCACTAGCCACAACATGAACTCCAACGAGGTGCTGGCGAACATCGCAAACGTCGCCTTAGGCGGGCAACGCGGGCAGTATCTGCCGATCCACCCCAATGATCATGTCAATATGTCGCAAAGCACCAATGACACGATCCCGACGGCAATACGCTTAGCCGCATTAGCAAAATTACCAAGATTGCTGCAGGCTATCGAAACCATGGCTTCGGCGTTTGAGACTATCGGCGAGCGCGAAAACACAACAGTTAAGAGCGGCCGTACCCACCTGCAAGACGCCGTCCCCACCACCATTGGCCGAGAATTTAAAGCTTATGCTGTTAGCTTGCGGCGCGCGGCTAACAATATCGCCGCGACTAAACCGGCCTTATGCGAGATTGGCTTAGGTGGGTCTGCTGCGGGCACGGGCTTGAACACCCCGCCCGGTTTTGCTCAGCGCGCAGCCCAAGAGTTGGCTAGTTTGACCCATGAACCCATTGTCGCGGGGGATTTAGCGGCGCAGATGCAATCCATGTTGGATGTGCAACACTTGTCTTCGGAGATTCGTGGCCTGGCCTTAGAGCTTACCCGTATTAGTAATGACATTCGCTTGTTGGCTTCCGGCCCGCGCACAGGTCTAGGAGAAATCACATTGCCTCCCGTTCAGCCGGGCTCATCCATTATGCCCGGCAAAGTCAACCCGGTGATGTTCGAAATGCTAAACCAAGTGTGTTACACCGTTTTAGGCCAAGACGCCGCGATTGCTTATATGAGCCAGGCCGGACAGTTGGAACTAAACGTGATGATGCCCGCCCTGGGTTCCGCATTATTTGATGCCATGGATTGGTTAACTAACGCCGTCAGCGCCGCTACCGAAAAAAACCTAAACGGGCTATCAGTCAACCGCGAACGTTGTTTGCAATTTATTCATAACAGCGTCGGCTTGGCGACCCTCTTAAACCCCCAAATTGGTTATGCGCGCGCCGCGGAAATTGCAAAAGAATCGGAAGCGAGCGGCAAGCCGGTACGCGAAATTGTGGCAAAGCTCGGAATCATGAGCGCGGCGGAATTTGACCAAATGGTATTGAAAGCCGCTAGGGCAAATTAACGCAAGTGAGCTTGAGTTTCTGGCTATTTTACAAATCAGGTATTTAACTCTAAAATCAAATTTACCTGTCATTAGCGTGTTATTAAGGGGTGCATTATGAACGTTGCTACTTATACCGTTTTGCTGGCGCTTCGCTTCCAGCATAAGGCCCAAACC
The DNA here is from genome assembly GCA_964473355.1 of uncultured Burkholderiales bacterium. GTDB lineage: Bacteria > Pseudomonadota > Gammaproteobacteria > Burkholderiales > REEB80 > CAYYOS01. Next base: position 19,727 of record CAYYOS010000010.1, read on the forward strand.
TTTACCAATTCCCCATGCCGCTAAAATTATCCGTCCCTTCGCCCCAGGAACACTCCCACGCTTTAGATTTGCGCCCCAAGCAGGTTCAAGATTGGCTCGCTTCACTGCCGATGGCGAATTTTCTCGAAGCCGCAAACATGTTGGCCGAACGCTTAGGTGCGTTAAATCGTCATAAAGAGCTGGGCGAAGATTTACGGCTTAAATTACTCGAGAGTTATCGTGTCGCTATTTATCAGCTGTTGCCGACACTAGAAGAAAAATATTCTGGACTGCCCCTGCCCTTACCGGAAAAAAGCCGGCAGCTTGCCCATTTAGCACGCCAACTTTATATTGAGTTGGCGTACGGGTATAAAATCGTCTTGCTCGCTTTTATCGAAAAACGCGTGAGCAAACAAATGCCTATGGTAGTCCAGCGCGCCATTGAGGCGCTGGCGGGTATCTTAATTGTTTGCTATCAGACTTATGCACCTACGCCGGCTGGCATTTGGTCGGAAATTCATTTGTTATTCATCAGCGCCGCCCAACAGAATATTCAAGACGAGCAAATTATTGACAACGAAACGGGTATTGCCAGCGAAGCCACGATTAATCTCACCTATAAGCAGGCCTTACTACTGGCACTGGCCGACCCCTATCGATTGATGCAAGGTGAAGTGACCCGGGTGATGAGTTATCTGCGTCAATTTGCGCATCATGCGCATTTGCAACCATTGGTGAAAACGGAAAACCCCGTGGGATTTTTTGTGGTGCGCTTAGACGGTGATAAGCCGCCACGCGCCATTTCTCAAAATGTCTCGGAGACAGATGCGCGCACCGATATTTTGCTCAACACGATTGAGTTGGCGCGGGTACTGCATCAGCAAGTGCTGAAACTGGAAGCCGGTGAAGCCCCGAGAAACCTACAGCTACCGGATTCCGCTAAAGATCCTGGCTACCACGATTTACTACGGCGCCTCATACGGCATTGGGGGATTGCGCCGAAACGCTCGTTTAATCGCATGCGCAAAAGCGCGATAACGGAAATTTTTTCTGGGTTACGCGCCATTCACTATTTTTTAAACGGCGAGCGCAATTACTCGGCCGCCGAAGTTGCCGAGGATACCGGCATCACCTTGCAGTTCGCCAATTCGCCTATCGACAAAGCCAGCATGCAAACGTTTAGTTGCAGCCGATGGTTGATGCTAAATGAAAGCGCTGGCGGCTTAGGCTTAAGTAGCGACCCGACAACGCCTGCGCCAGTGAGAGTAGGAGATTTAATCGGCATGCGTCCTGAAAAAAGTGAGGATATTAGTTTGGGTGTCATCCGCTGGGTACATAGCCAAGGGGCAAATCGCGTCGAACTCGGGGCCCAGATGCTTTCTCCCAATGCGCTCCCAATTGCCTTAAAGCCTACCATAGGCCCGCCGGATGCCAAATTTACTGTAGCGCTACTGTTACCGGAAATTCCTTCGTTAAGTCAGCCAGCTGCTATTATTGCCGCACCCGGCACGTATATGCATCAGCGTGAATTTTTCATGGAAGAAAACGGTGAGACGCATACCGTACGCGCGCAAAAAAGAGTTGAACAAACACTCAGTTTTGAAATTTTCCAATTTAGCTCCTCTTAGTTTTAGATACCTATGGGGCCCTACCCAGGCGTGGCCGGATTGGAAACAACTTTCGCCGAAATAGACTCTGCCGGCGGCTGATCAACGCTATCAAATGAGGAAAACAAGTCCGCCAAGGGTGTGTCCATCTCTTTGTCCACAGAGCTGCTCATATTACTCAAGAGGCGATCAATCTGTCCATCGCGGTCGGTTATGTTGGTCGCCTTAAAAACAAACTGCGAATAAACGTCCGCAACCGTGATCGTTCTTAGGTCGCGAATTAATATCCAAGTGTTGCGCTTATCTTTGCGCGCCCAATTTGCCGCGGCAAGGCTATCTAGGATTTCCTCCAAGTCTTGCAATCCGAGCGCCACCTGGCGACTCAGCTCGGAAATCCGTAAGGGTGTGCTCCGACGTTGTCCATGATACAACGCGCGCAATACGCGCAATGCATCGTAGAACCGCTGCCCCGAAGATTGCCCGATATTCCAGCTACTCTCCCGCCAATGAGAGAGAGTCGCTGCAATCTCCGCGCCCACAAGTACCGTTAGCCACGACAAATATATCCAGATGAGAAATATTGGAATCACCCCAAAAGCACCGTAGACCAACATATAGTTTGAAAAATTACCGATATAGACCGCGAAGGTTTTTTTCATTATTTCAAATCCCAGCCCGCCGACTAGCCCACCAATTAAAGCGTGCTGCCAAGGTACGTAGCGATTAGGGACGCTAAAATACAGCAGGCTTAAGGCCAGCGTGGATAGCATTACGGGGATAACCCAAAAAAGTAGCGTGGCAAGCACCGGGTGCAAGACATATTCGGAGGTTTGTGCCGCTAAATAAGCAGTGAAACTTAGACTTCCACCTACAAGCAGCGGCCCTAGCGTCAAAATCGCCCAATACACCAGCAGACGTCGGATTAATGGTCGGTCAAAACGCACGCGCCAAATAAGATTAAAAGCTTGATCGATGGTCCATAGCAAAATAAGCGCGGTCACGGTTAAGAAAGCAATACCCAGCGCCGTTAACCTCGCAGCCTGGTCTGCAAACTGCTGCATGTAAACAAATATCACTTTGCTAGCGGAAGAAGGTAACAGGTTCGCGAAAATAAATTCGCGCAGTTGCGTCATATATTCGTTAAAAACCGGAAAAACGGAAATCACTGACACAACAATAGTCACGACCGGAACTAGAGATAGTAAGGTAGTGTATGTGAGGCTAGCGGCAATTTGGCTGCACCGATCTTGATCAAAACGATGCACGATAAAACGTAGATATCCGTATAGCTGAACGATTAGTTTTGGCACGTTAGGCTATCACGGATTATTAGCGGTCAGACGGCGTACAGCTGATTATTTAAAAACTCAGGAAACAAGTTTAGGGTACGATGTTTTAAAGATTGCACAGCGCGCTGGCATGCTGCAACGCTAAACTTCCTTGGTCGCGGCTAATGGCCGCTTGGGCCTCGCGCCATAACTGCGGATGTTTATTCATTAAGCTGCCGGGTTGACCGCACTCATTGAGTTTAAGCTTGGCTTTGTCTAAATACACGCGATTCTCATTTTGCGCAGCCAATTCAATTGTCTTTGATGACAATGTTATTACCGTGCGCTCATCACTTTTTTTTGCGGCGCGAACCATATCATCGAAAGCTTGTTGTAGCGCGGGATTAAGTGCTTGCACCTGGGTGGCTCGGTTGATAGCCTGGCGTGCCTCCTCGATGGCTATCGCGATATTACGGGCTTTTGTAGCCTCGTTCCTGGCTTGCACGGCTAGCTTTCGCGCATCCGGGTAGTTGCCTAGTTCTAATTGCACTTCGGCATTGTTGATGATTTTTTTTGCGGCAGCTAAATTTTCTGCCACGGTCTCTTTACCATGAGCTTCCTCTGCGGCTATCATAGCGGAGCGCGCGTCGGCCAACTCTTGCGTAGGGGCGCCGGCACACCCAGCTACGCCATAGGCCAACAATATCAAAACCTGAAAATGTTTCATATGTGCATTTAAATAAATCACGCTACCGCGCCTCATTTAGGCTGTCAAGTTGCGAGCTATAATGTTTGTTTAATGAGGCTCTATGAACAAAGAAATTCTAGTATTGTATTACAGCTTACACGGCTCCGTGAAAGCGCTTGCCGAAATCATTGCCCGCGGCATAGAACATCAGGGTGTGGTTACGGCACGAATTCGTACCGTTCCGAAAATTTCTGCGGTAAGCGAGGCGATGGAAGATTCCGTTCCATCATCCGGTCCGCCCTATGTGGAACTCCGTGACCTAGAAGAGTGTATTGGAATCGCGATGGGCAGCCCCACTCGCTTTGGCAACATGGCAGCGCCACTAAAATATTTTTTAGATAGCACCAGCGGCCTATGGATGAAGGGCAGCTTAAGTGGCAAGCCCGCTACTTTTTTCACCTCCTCCGCTTCGATGCATGGCGGGCAAGAAACGACGCTAATTAGCATGATGTTACCGCTGCTGCATCACGGCATGGTGATAGTCGGCCTACCCTATACCGAGCCAGAATTAAGTTCCACGACCAGTGGCGGCACGCCCTACGGCGCCAGCCATGTCGCAGGCGTTACAGGCGATAAAGCAATTAGCGAAGCAGAGCGGAAACTCGCGTTCGCTCAAGGACGCCGGCTCAGCAAGGTCGCCATAAAGCTGAGCCAGGCCTAACATTACTTACGCCGCGAAAAAAATTGCTGTGCTGCATTATCTCAGTATCACCAGCCTGATTGCCTTGATATTTTTGTGTTTAGCCTGGGAAGCATGGCTCGCGCCCCTGCGCCCGGGCGGCTCATTGCTCATTTTAAAAGCACTGCCGTTGCTGACTCCGCTGTTCGGAATTTTGCGCGGTAAAATCTACACTTATCAATGGGCATCCATGCTGGTGTTGCTGTACTTCTCTGAAGGCGCCGTTCGCGCTTGGTCTGAAGCGGGTGTGAGCGCTCAGCTTGCTGCTTTTGAAATAGCTTTGTCCGTCGTTTTTTTCTTTAGCAGCATTTATTTTGTGCGCTATACGCAACGAGCCCAGATCTGATGATCTAACTATCGTCTTTCGTTAGCCAAGTTCGAGTTGGAGCCGCTCGGGCTGGGCGAACAGCTCGATGTAGGGTGGGTTAGGCACATAGTTGTGCTGTAACCCACCACACCCGCCACGCACGCATTAAAGGCCTTGTGTTGCTAGGTAATGCTTGGTGGGTTACGCAAAAACGCTACCCCCTACATTTCGGGCTCAAGTAAGTACCTTGACCCGGCATAAGGTGCGACGCGAAAGCGGGATGCGGGGCCCAGAATAAGAGCGCAGTCGCCTGCCATCCCTTCCGCTGCTAGGGTCCCGCTACGCGGCCCCCCGGGCGATGCCCTTAGGGCGACCTAGCTGCCGGGCTACTTCCGGCAAGTTAACATTTGGACTGCCGCGCTTTCCCAACAACAACCCGTAGTTATAGTTGCGGGCTAACCCGCTCAATTTTAGACAACAGTTTGTTGAGGGCATGAATATAGGCTTTGGCTGAGGCCGCCACGATATCCGTGTCGGCGCCCAGGCCATTGATAATTCGCCCGCCCTTTTGAATACGCACGGTGACCTCACCTTGAGAATCCGTGCCACTCGTGATGTTGCTTACTGAATAAAGCTGCAACTCCGCCTGACTCTGGATGATTTGCTCTACGGCTTTAAAGGCTGCATCTACCGGCCCGCTACCTTCCGCCGTGGCCTCGATTTCCTTGCCGTTTTCCGCGAGAACGATTCGCGCGCGTGGTTTTTCGCCGGTTTCAGAACAGACTTTAAGCGATACTAACTTAAATTGCTCCTGAATCTGGCTTTGTTCTTCGTCACTCACTAAGGCGTGCAAGTCTTCGTCAAAGATTTCATGCTTTTTATCAGCCAAATCTTTGAAGCGCGCGAAAGCTGTATTTACCGCTTCTTCTGATTCCAACACAATGCCCAATTCACTAAGCCGCGTGCGAAACGCATTGCGCCCGGAATGCTTACCCATGACCATGCGGTTTGCTGCCCAGCCAACATCCTGGGCGCGCATAATTTCGTAGGTCTCGCGATTTTTTAGGACGCCATCTTGGTGGATACCGGATTCATGGGCAAACGCGTTCGCGCCGACGATGGCTTTATTCGGTTGCACCACAAAGCCGGTAATGCTGGACACTAAGCGGCTCGCCGGAACAATTTGCGTGGTATCAATACGGGTGTCGCAGTTAAAGGCATCACGGCGTGTACGCACCGTCATCACAATCTCCTCCAGCGCCGCATTCCCGGCGCGTTCGCCCAAGCCATTGATGGTGCATTCAACTTGACGCGCGCCGTTTAGCACAGCAGAAAGTGAATTGGCCACAGCCAAGCCTAAGTCATTATGGCAATGCACCGAAAAAATAACTTTGTCAGAATTGGGTATAGCCGCGCGCAAATCAAACATTAATTTTCCGAAGCGATCTGGCAAATTGTAGCCCACGGTATCGGGGATATTGAGCGTGGTTGCGCCGGCATCGATGACTGCTTCTAAGATACGGCAAAGAAAAGCAAAATCCGAGCGGCCGGCGTCTTCCGGAGAAAATTCAACATTATCGGTGTAGTTCCTCGCCCATTTCACGGCGCGCACGGCTTGCTCCAAAACCTGTTCCGGAGTCATGCGCAGTTTTTTTTCCATGTGTATGGAGGAAGTCGCAATAAACGTGTGAATCCGCCCCGAGTTCGCCGCCTTGAAGGCCTCGCCAGCCCGAGCGATATCACCTTCCAGAGCACGCGCTAAGGCACAAACCGTACTGTCTTTCACTGCTGCCGCGACTGCTTTTACCGCCTCAAAATCGCCGTTGCTGGCGATAGGAAAACCCGCTTCGATAACATCCACACGCATGCGCTCTAATTGCTTGGCAATTCGCACTTTTTCTTCGCGCGTCATAGATGCGCCCGGACTTTGCTCACCGTCCCGCAATGTGGTATCAAAAATAATTAAATGATCTTGCATATCAATCTCCCGCTACTAATCAAATATACCCGGATGATCCGGCTTGGAACAGCTAAATGAAATAGAAAATAAAGGGGGTTTGATTAGCGCGCAAGGCGCAGTAGCAGGCTAGCCAACACTAAACTGGCGGAGCTGGGGATTGCGGAAATGATAAATATCGACTTCATGGATAAAATATAACGGGTTTTTTTAATGCTGGCAAGTTATTTAGGTACCGACTTATTCTTTTGCGAATTCCATAACCATAAGACATAACCGGACAAGGCATAAAGCAAAAATAAACCGAACAACACCTCCGGCGGGCTATACGAGACGAGCACGAAAAATAATACAATTAAAATCACCACTACAAAGGGCACGCTTTTACGCAAATTAATTTGCTTGAAGCTGTGATATTTAACATTGCTTACCATGCTAATTCCCGCGAACACGGTTAAGCCCCATGCTACCCACTTTACGTCCGTGCCACTGTATCCGTTTTCTAGCATGACCCATACCAGCCCCGCCAACAGCCCTGCCGCAGAAGGGCTAGGTAGCCCCTGAAAGTAGCGTTTATCCGCGACTTCCAATTGCGTGTTAAAACGAGCGAGTCGGAGCGCCGCGCCGGCACAATAAATAAAAGCCGCAATCCAGCCTAATCTATTCATGGGTTGCAGCGCCCAAGCATAAATTACCAGCGCCGGCGCTACACCAAAAGCCACCATGTCTGAAAGACTGTCGTATTCCGCGCCAAAGGCGCTTTGGGTGTGGGTCATGCGCGCCACGCGCCCATCTAACCCGTCCAACACCATAGCGATAAAAATAGCCACGGCAGAGTGTTCAAAACGGTCGTTCATGGCCTGAACAATCGCATAAAAGCCGGCAAACAAATTGGCCGTGGTGAATAAGTTGGGTAATAAATAAATTCCGCCTCGACGGAATTTACCGACCAACCAGGGCTTACGCTGAGGCGGCTCGTACATATGCGCCTATCCGGCTAAGCCCGCTAAAATGGTGGAACCGGCGTACACTTTGTCGCCTAAAGTCACGCGCGCTTTTGCCGTAAGCGGCAAGAATACATCCAAGCGGGAGCCAAACCGAATGAACCCATAACGATCTCCGGCGGCAAGGCTATCCCCTTCCTTGACGTAACACAAAATTCGCCGCGCAACTAAGCCCGCGACTTGTACGACCGTGACATCAATTCCAGCGGATGTTTTAAGCCAAATTGCATTACGCTCATTTTCTAAAGACGCTTTGGCGAGCGCCGCGTTTAAAAACGTACCGGGGTGATACCAAACTTTTTGCACTACGCCCGTGGCGGGGCTGCGATTCGAGTGGGCGTTAAAGACATTCATAAAGACGCTGATTTTGAGTGCCTCGCGGTTCAAATAAGGGTCGCGGCTCACTTCCACGACTACTACCTTGCCATCGGCGGGGGAAGTAATAATATCCGCATCTTGGGGAACCTCACGTGGGGGGTCCCGAAAAAACTGCAGCACAAATACCGCGATTACCCAAATTGGCAGCGACCACCACCCAAAAAAATAAGTGGCAACAAGTGCAGCAAATAGACTTAAAGCTAAGTACGGCCACCCTTCTTTAGCGATAAGGGGATGCGGGTAGTTTTTCATGTTTGGCTACTGCTCATTTCAATTAAGCGGAAGCCCGAAGGGGAATTCGACCGCAAAGCAAGATGCAATTTCGCCTTGTAATTTTGCTCTAGATTTTTGCCTTTTGATTTCTATTTATAGCCCTCGAACTCCGTGCTAATTTTTAGTTTGATCTACGAGTTTATTATTCTTAATCCACGGCATCATATCGCGTAATTTTGCACCGACGGTTTCGATTTGATGTTCCTTGCCCATGCGTCGCATGGCCTTTAAAGTCGCCGCGCCCGCGCGATTTTCTAAAATAAATTCCCGGGCAAACTGGCCGCTTTGAATTTCTGAAAGGATTTTTTTCATTTCCGCCCGCGTTGCATCGGTGATAATGCGTGGACCGCGGGTAAAGTCGCCGTACTCCGCGGTGTTTGAAATGGAATAACGCATATTGGCAATACCACCCTCATACATTAAATCCACGATGAGTTTTAACTCATGCAAGCACTCGAAGTAAGCCATTTCCGGTGCGTAGCCCGCTTCGACCAAGGTTTCAAATCCCGCTTGCACCAACGCGGTGGCGCCACCGCACAACACGGCCTGCTCGCCGAATAAATCCGTTTCGGTTTCCTCTCGAAAACTGGTTTCAATCACGCCACCGCGCGTTCCACCGTTCGCCGCCGCATAGGAGAGGGCGATTTCTTTAGCCTGATGCGAGGCGTTTTGGAATACCGCAATCAATGACGGCACGCCACCGCCTTGCACATAAGTCGAGCGTACCAAATGGCCGGGGCCTTTAGGGGCCACCATGATCACGTCAAGATCTGCTCTCGGTTCAATTTGGCCG
>CAYYOS010000010.1:28729-29843 GCA_964473355.1 uncultured Burkholderiales bacterium
ATGCGCGAACGCTAAGGCCGCGCCTTGTTTAATATTGGGCTCGATTTCCTTGCGATACAAGTCGGCTTGATGCTCGTCCGGCGCTAAGATCATCACCACGTCGGCAGTTTTCACAGCCGCACTAATTTCTTTAACGTTTAAACCAGCTTCTTTGGCTTTTTTCCAAGAAACGCCGCCCTCGCGCAGCCCGACCACAACATCTACCCCGGAATCTTTTAAGTTATTGGCGTGGGCGTGGCCTTGCGAACCATAGCCCACAATGGTTACTTTTTTGCCGCGAATAATGGATAAATCCGCGTCCTTGTCATAATAAACTTTCATACTAATCCTTTTTAATTTTCGTTTTTGCTACTTTAAACTTTTAACATTCGGTCGCCGCGGCCGATGCCGGAAGCGCCGGTGCGCACGGTTTCCAGAATGGCGCTGCTATCCAAGGCTTCCAAGAAAGCGTCTAATTTTGAACAGGTGCCGGTGAGTTCAATGGTGTAGGTGTTGGCCGTGACATCTATAATACGTCCGCGGAATATCTCACACATGCGTTTCATTTCTTCGCGCCAATTGCCTTCCGCTTTAACTTTTACCAGCATCAACTCGCGTTCGATATGGCTGCCTTCGGTTAAATCCATTACCTTTACTACTTCGATTAATTTATTGAGTTGTTTGTTGATTTGCTCGATGACGTCTTCCGACCCGCTGGTGACGATAGTCATGCGCGACAGGGTGGAATCTTCTGTGGGGGCAACCGTAAGCGATTCTATATTGTAAGCGCGGGCCGAAAATAACGCGGAAACGCGAGACAAAGCACCGGCCTCATTTTCCATTAGGATAGAAATAATATGGCGCATTACAAATCTTCCGCCATAATCATTTCGCTTAAGCCTTTGCCGCCCTCAACCATGGGAAAAACATTTTCCGTTTGGTCGGTAATAAAATCCATGAAAACCAATTGGTCTTTGCGGGAAAATGCTTCTTTTAAGGCATCCTTTACGTCGCCCGGATTTTCAATTTTCATACCGGCGTGACCATAACTTTCCGCGAGCTTCACAAAATCAGGCAATGCATCAACGTAAGATTCCGCATAGCGGTTGCCGTGAAAAAATTGCTGCCACTGGCG
>CAYYOS010000011.1:0-3401 GCA_964473355.1 uncultured Burkholderiales bacterium
TTGGTGCCGAGAAGAGGACTCGAACCTCCACAGTGTTGCCACCGCTAGGACCTGAACCTAGTGCGTCTACCAATTCCGCCATCTCGGCCTTAAACTCTGCGGACTCTAAGGCGAAACGCCCTGTTTGTCAATGAAAGCCATGCCTTTAAGATATCCTACAAGCAATCAATATGAAAAGTAAACGAGCGAAAGATCCATTTTTGGAGCGAGAAAAAACGCTCTACCAAGAACCGCTGCCCAGCCGCGAATTCATTCTTGAGGTGCTCCAGGAACAGGGCGTACCGGTTGCCTTGGCGACGTTGACTGAATTACTCAGCATCGAACCATCGGAGGTAGAAATTTTCGCGCGCCGCTTGCGGGCAATGGAGCGCGACGGGCAGATTATGCGTAATCGCAAAGACGCGATCTGCGTCGTGGATAAATTAGACTTGATTAAAGGTAAAGTCCAAGGGCATCCGGAAGGGTACGGGTTTTTAATCCCGGAAGAGGGCGTGGATTTATTTTTGGGTCCCAAGGAAATGCGTAAGGTCTTGCATGGCGACAAAGTAATGGCGCGCGAGATTGGGTTGGACCGACGGGGGCGCCCCGAGGCGGTAATCGTTGAAGTGCTGGAACGGGCTAACCATAGAGTGGTTGGCCGGGTGCATAACGAACATGGTATTACTTTTGTGGTCGCTGAACAAAAGCGCATCAGCCAAGAAATTTTGGTTGCGCCCGATCAAACGCGTGGCGTTAAGCCCGGTCAAGTGGTGATGGTAGAAATTATTGAGCAACCGAATAAGAACGCGCAACCCATAGGGAAAATCGTTGAAATTTTGGGTAACTTCGCTGATCCGGGGATGGAAATCGAAATCGCTTTACGTAAGCATAACTTGCCCCATGAGTTTTCACCTGAAATCGAAAAGGCCGCAAAAAAGTTTGCTAAAACGGTGGGGCGCCCGGAAGCGGGTAGGGTAGATATACGGCATCTACCTCTCGTGACGATAGACGGCGAAACCGCCAAAGATTTTGATGACGCGGTTTATTGCGAGGCATTAAAGGCCGGCAGCGGAAAAAAACGCGGGACCAGTGGCGGATTTCGGCTTTTTGTCGCGATCGCCGATGTCAGCTATTACGTAAAACCTGGCGATGCAATTGATAAAGAAGCGCTTACTCGAGGTAATTCTGTTTATTTTCCGCGGCGGGTCATTCCTATGCTGCCGGAAGTTTTATCTAACGGCTTATGTTCCATTAATCCGAATGTAGATCGCCTTTGCATGGTTTGTGAAATAGATATTGGTGCGAATGGGGACTTGGAAAAATACCGGTTTTACCCCGGAATTATGAACTCCAAGGCGCGTCTAACCTATACGGAAGTCGCTGCGTTCTTGCAGGGTAAAACTTCCCCGGCCATCGGAAATTTGGGCGAGCATATACTGGCGCTTAATCAGTTATTCCAGGTATTACTAACAGCCCGGCATAAACGCGGGGCTATCGATTTTGAGTCGATAGAGACGCAAATGATTTTTAACGCCGAGGGAAAAATAGAACGCATCTTGCCGGTGATGCGTAACGACGCACACCGCATTATCGAGGAATGCATGTTGGCTGCCAACGTCTGCGCCTCGGATTACTTGCAAAAGAATGAACATCCCACGCTGTATCGTATCCACGAAGGGCCCAGCCCCGATAAACTCAAAGCACTGCGCACTTTTTTAAAAGAATTCGGGTTTAGTCTCGGCGGCGGTGAGAAGCCGCATGCGAAAGATTACGCAAAACTGTTGCAACAAATTAAAGGACGCCCGGATACTCAGTTACTGCAAACGGTTATGTTGCGCTCGCTTCATCAAGCGATATACAGTCCGGACAATGTCGGACACTTCGGCTTAGCCTACGAATCCTATACGCACTTTACTTCACCTATTCGCCGCTACCCTGATTTGCTGGTGCACCGCGCTATCAAGGCGGTGCTAGGCGGAACCGTCTACACTCCGGGTAACTGGCACGAATTGGGGGCGCATAGCTCAATGACCGAGCGCCGCGCCGACGAGGCAACACGCGATGTTGAGGCTTGGCTAAAATCCTACTATATGCAAGATAAAATCGGCGAGGTTTTCGATGCCACGATTAGTGGTGTGACCGGTTTTGGAATATTTGTAGCGTTGGATGAGGTATACGTAGAAGGACTGGTGCATGTGACCGAACTCGGCAACGATTATTTTCATTTTGATGCCGCTAAACACCAGCTGTTGGGTGAGCGTACCGCGCAGCGTTTTCGCTTAGGTGATAGGGTACGCATACGCGTGGTTCGCGTAGATTTAGAAACGACCCGAATTGATTTCGCTCTGGAAGTAACCGCAAGGCTTGCTGAAAAAAAACCAAAGAACAAGGTCCGGGAATCCAAATCTCGCGAAATTAAACCGCGGACTCGTCGCCGATAGCGACATGCACCTGGGCTTTAAATAAGCTTCTCTCGGTCGGACACGAAGATGACTCCCCAGATTATTTGTGGCATTCATGCAGTGTGGGCGCGCCTTAAAAAGCATCCTAGCAGTATTTACGAAATTCATTTTGTAAATTCGCGCCACGATAAACGCATCGCGGAATTGCAAGCGTTTTCTGCTAAGCAAAACATTAGGGTTGTTCTTCAAGACAGTGCGGCGCTGGATCGCTTATGTGCCGGTGTCGGGCATCAGGGTGTCGCGGCAAAGGTAGCGACCTTGGTTTTGCCGCAGCACATTGATGACGTTTTGGACGAATTAACTGAACCTGCTTTGCTGCTAATTTTGGATGGCGTACAAGATCCGCATAATCTAGGTGCGTGCTTACGCACCGCGGAGGCATGCGGCGCGCACGCGGTCCTCGCGCCCAAGGATCGCGCCGTGGGTCTGACGGCTGCGGCACGCAAAGTGGCCTGCGGCGCGGCGGAAGCGATTCCGTTTATATCCGTTACTAATCTCGCCAGAACCTTGCGAGAGCTAAAAGAACGAGATATTTGGATACTTGGCACCGCGGATGATGCGCCCGTCAGCCTATATTCTGCCAAATTGGATCGCGCCATTGCATGGGTCATGGGTGCAGAAGGCGAAGGCATGCGCCGGCTAACTCGCGAAACTTGTGACGAACTCGTGGCTATCCCCATGCTGGGGACGGTCACTAGCCTAAATGTTTCTGTGGCCAGCGGGGTTTGTCTTTTTGAGACTCAGCGACAACGTCACCGGCATGCCTAGCTTAGAAGAAGCCCTGCGCGCCGCGCAAACTTCTCATCAAGCGGGCAGGGTTGAAGAGGCAGAATCGGCTTATAGGAAAATTTTGCAGGGGGAGCCGAATCACGCTGAAGCCTTACGCTTGCTAGGCTTACTGAAATTGCAGACTGGCGATCCGCAAGCTGCACTCACTTGTTTTAAACAATCTCTGGCATA
>CAYYOS010000011.1:3411-8537 GCA_964473355.1 uncultured Burkholderiales bacterium
CATACACCCCCAACGATGCCGGCCTCTATGCGCACGCCGCTGACGCGACCGCAGCGCTCGGCTCGTACGATCAAGCAGCGGCGCTATATCAAGAGGCCTTACGGCGCGGGTTTAAGACCGTTGAAGTGTTCCATAATCTCGGCTTGGCCTTAGCCAAACTAGGCCAGCACGCCGCTGCTATTCAAAATTATCAGCGGGCGTTGAGCATCAACCCAAATTTTGCCAACGCTTACTATAACTTGGGTGTGGTACTTCAAGATCAAGGGGAGCGTGACGGTGCCGTCGTGAACTACCGGCAGGCCTTACGCTTACGCCCGGATCATCCATCCACGCTGTTTAACTTGGCCGTAGCTTTGCAACAGCAGGGTGACTTAGCAGAAGCACGTCTTCTATATGGACAGGTTTTGAAAGTTAAACCCCATCATCTAGGCGCGCTCTATAACTTGGCCCGCTTGTTACAAGAGGCGGAGGAGCTGGAAGAAGCCGGCGAACTTTTTAAGTTACTATTAAATCTGGCGCCAGAACATCCCCAAGCCTACTACTGGCTGGGCAAGGCGCTGCACGATCTCTGGCGTTTAGATGAGGCCGTCTCGTATTTGCAAGCTGGCACTAAATACCATCCACAAAATGCCTCGCTCTATAATTTGTTGGCTTACGTATATAACAATTTAGCCCAGCACTCGGACGCTATCACCTCATGTAAAACAGCGTTAGCGATTAAGCCCGATTTTTGGCAAGCGCACAGCAACTTATTAGTCATGATGCACTTTTATAGGGAGCACGATTTAGATGAAATTTTCCTGGCGCATCAAGCGTGGTCTCAACGGCATCTAAGTGAATTGCCACCGGCCTTTACTCATGTGCCACCCGGGGATCCAAAAAAGCGCTTGCGCGTAGGCTATGTTAGCCCAAACTTTTATCGCGGTCCGGTCGGTTACTTTACGCGCCCTTTATTTGCCGCGCATGACAAAGCTCAAGTGGAGATTTATTGTTACTATAATTTCCAAATTTTTGATGATGTGACGCTGCAGCTGCAGTCTTCTGCGGATGTTTGGCGTGACATCGCGGGTATGGCGGATGCCGCTGTCGCCGAGCTTATATACGAAGACAAGATAGATATCTTGGTGGATCTATCCGGACACACGGCTGATCATCGGCTTTTAGTGTTCGCTCGAAAACCCGCTCCAATACAAGTGACGTGGTTGGATTATTTTGACACCACGGGTCTGCCGGGCATGGATTATTTGATTTCCGACGCCATTCATACGCCGCCTGATACGGGACAACATTTTAGCGAGCAAGTAATACGCTTAGCCGATACACGCTTGTGTTTTTCTCCACCGGAGTTTGCGCCCAGTGTTATGCCCTTGCCGGCACTCGTCAATGGTTACCTGACTTTCGGCAGTTTTAATCGTTCTTCTAAAATGATTCCAGAGGTTGTGGCTTTATGGGGACGCATTTTGTGCGAGATTCCCAATGCGCGACTAATATTGAAAGGCGGTGCGCTGAATGACCCTGGCGCCTGGGCCAAAACCTATGCAAAGTTTGCCGAGCATGGCGTAGCTGCAAGCCGTATTGAGTTGCGCGCCGCTTCCGCTCATAGTGAAATGCTGAAGGAGTATGGGGACGTGGATATTGCCCTCGATCCTTTTCCTCATAATGGCGGGGCAACCACTTGCGACGCGCTGTGGATGGGCGTGCCTGTTATCGCTTTGCAGGGCCGCGATATGATAGGGCGTCAATCCGCGGCCATGTTAACCAATGTCGGGCTTAAGGAATTTATCGCAGAATCGGAAGACGGATATGTAGCGATTGCCAAAACTTGGCAAAATAATTTTACTGGCTTAGCGCAAATCCGGGCCCGACTCCGCGGCAACATGGCGACTTCGCCCTTATGCGATGGCGTCCGCTTTGCCCGTGAAATGGAAGCCGCATATCGCGCCATGTGGATGCAGGAAATTAGCGCCGATGCTTGATAACACACTCCGTACACTGCGGTTAACGTCATGACCACTATGATATCCGTGGATCAGGCGATAAATTTAGCGTTTGAGCATCATCGGGCGGGCCGCCTGGCGGAGGCGCGAGCCATTTATGGCAAAATATTGGCGCAAGATCCAAATAACGCCAACGTACTGCATCTACAAGGTTTAGTCAGTCACGCAAAAGGCGAGTTTACCGAAGCCATTCGTCTAATTTCACAAGCTATCGCCGTGGCGCCAACTGTCCCCGAGTTTTTCAATAACCTTGGTGAAGCGTTGCGCGGCGCCGGACAGTACGAAGCAGCCATCCTTAATTACGAACGAGCCCTGACATTTAAACCGAATTATGCGGAGGCACTCAATAATCTAGGCAATGCTTGGGTTGCAGCGGAGAAAATTCAAGCTGCCCAGGAATGTTACGAAAAAGCCATAGCGGCCCAGCCAAACTACGCAGAGGCGCACTATAATTTAGGTTACGTGCTCGCCGCGCAAACAAAATTTACGCAGGCAATTCCTTATTTGGAAGAGGCAATTCGCTTAAACCCCGGGTTTGCGTCCGCGCATTATCATTTGGGGAACGCTTTAAGGGAAACCGGAAGATCTCAGCAGGCCATCGAGTGTTTTCGCACCGCCATAACATGCGACCCCAACTTCCCAGATGCATACAATAACCTAGGTAATTTACTATTGCAGCCGGCGCAAACCCGCGAACGGCTAGCGTGCTATGAGAAAGCAATTGCGCTGCAACCCAACCATGTGCAAGCTAACACGACCCTTGGTACGCTATTGCAACAAAGCGAGCATTTTGACGCGGCCGCGCGGTGTTTCGAGAGTGTGTTAGCGGTTGAGCCGGAAAACGCCTTTATCCGCCACCTTCTAAATGCAGTGCGACAGCATCAGGTCGACCGCGCACCCTTGGCGTATATACGCGAAGTGTACGACAGCTATGCGCAGGAATTTGAAAGTCATCTTACTCGAGGCTTGAGTTATCGCATCCCACAGGAACTGAGCGAGATGCTGCGGCGTCATGTCGCCATTTCATCGCAGGGTTTGGATATTATCGACCTTGGCTGCGGCACCGGTCTAGGTGGCAGCATGTTGAAGGATGTCGCGCATACGCTCATCGGGGTCGATGCTTCCCCTAGGATGTTAGAAAAGGCAAACGAGAGAGGCATATATAATGAATTGATATGTGCGGACATGGTGGCCCTGCTACGCGAATTGCCAATTGCCAGTAAAGATTTAGTTTGGGCCAGCGACGTGTTTATCTATACCGGTGACCTGTCAGAAATTTTTTCATGTAGCGCAGCTGTACTACGGCCAGGCGGCGCGCTGGCCTTTTCGGTGGAATCGTCGGGTCAGCATGAGTCGGACTTTTCACTGCAGCTATCCGGACGCTATAGCCATGCGCTCCCCTACGTGCAAAGATTGGCCGAGGACTATGGATTTGATGTCAGCCTTTTTGAAGCTACTGTGATTCGTACTGAGCGGGAAATACCCGTGCCCGGTTATATTTTTATTTTGCGAAAAAAGGGCGCAGGAAAATAGAGTCACGTGCTAAATTTTTGAGCTTAGTGCTCTTCCCGTAATCAGAAAAAATCTTTACCGCTTAATCCCTAGATCCCACCGTTTGTCCCCCCATCGTTTCTCTCTTCGAGAGAACGTGAACGAATATGCCTCAACGGCATCTTAATCATAGTCTGTAAGGGCAAGCCCTGCTGAAAAGCGGGTACGCAAAGTTTCCGGTCTAACGAGCGCAGGCTCCATGATAGCGGGATTGCCAGATGAATTTAGTCCCGTTGTGGACACCCTGGCTTTCCCGAGGCTGCGCCCTATAAAGGATTGAACATGGGCAAGGGGTATAAGCATTATCCGCTTTCTTTGTTGCTGTTAATGGCGCCGGTCTGGGTTTTTGCTAACCCCGCCAGTGAGCTTAAGTCGCAACTTGTGCAGCGCCTAAAAGCGGGCGAGGCTCAGAACGTGATTGTGGTTCTACACGAAGAAAAGGGAATCCCATCTTTGAAGTTTGGTGATTCCGGCGCGGGTGTGGATCGCATCGAGATGCAAAATAAAATAGCGAGCTACTCAACAAAGAAAATTCGCTTGTTCGCAAAATTATCCGCGCAAATCGAATCCAGAAAGTTTTTTAGTCATTTACCGATCGCCGCTGTTCGCGTGCATAGTTCTGCCGCCTTAAGCGCATTGCTCGCCAGTCCAGAAGTCGCCGAAGTATACCCAGACAAAATTAACTATCCGACCTTGGTACAAAGCCTGCCTTTAATTCAACAACCCCAAGCGGCAAATCTCGGTTATGGCGGAGCGGGAACCACTATCGTCGTGTTAGATACCGGCGTGGATTATTCGCGAAGTGTGTTTGGTAGCTGCACGGCGCCGAACACCTCGGGGTGCAAAATTGCAGCTGCAGTGGATATTGCGCCGGATGACTATTACAAAGACAGCCATGGTCATGGTACCAACGTTGCAGGTATTGTTTTGGGTGTCGCGCCCGAGGCACGGATCGCGGCTCTCGATGTATTTGAAGGGGAGGGCGCCTGGGATAGCGACGTCATCGCGGGGATTAACTGGGCTATCGCTAACAAAGACCTATATAACATTGTCGCCCTCAACTTGAGTCTCGGTGATGGCAAAAAATACACCGCGCCGCTGTTAAAGGATCCTTATAAACCTGCAATTGATCACGCGCGCGCTATGGGGATTTTAACGGTGGCCGCTTCCGGTAATGAAAATTTTTTAGATGGCTTGGGCTCTCCCGCAGCTATCGATGGTGTGGTATCGGTGGGTGCCGTTTATGATGCGCCTCTCGGCCCAGTTGCGTGTGACCCCAGCCCCGCTAGCGATAAGGTCGCATGTTTCTCTAACAGTGCGTCGTTCTTAACGCTGCTGGCTCCGGGTTCATCTATCACCGCCGCCGGTGTACGCATGAGCGGCACATCCCAAGCGAGCCCCCATGTTGCCGGCGCCATCGCGGTATTGCGCGCTGCTTTCCCCAAAGAAACACTAGAGCAAACTGTAGCACGCTTAAAGAGCGGCCCATTAATTACTGACCCGCGTAACGGCATTGCCAAGCCACGCTTAGATATGATGATGGCGCTGGGACAAGCATTGAATAAAACGGTATCGGCG
>CAYYOS010000011.1:8547-27409 GCA_964473355.1 uncultured Burkholderiales bacterium
AGGTCATAGAATTTTATAATACCAACCTTAAGCATTATTTTCTGACCGTAAGCAAAGACGAGGCCGCCGGCATCGACCAAGGCCACGCAGGATTAGGCTGGGTGCGCACCGGTTATGGCTTTAAAGCTTGGACCAAGGCCGCTAATCCGCCCGCAGAAGCAGTGGAAGTTTGTCGTTTTTATGGTCGCGGCCCAAATTCGCATTTTTATGCTGTCGCTGGACCGGAATGTGAGCAAGTTAAAAAAGATGCTGGTTGGCAATTCGAACAAGGAACACAATTTTACGTTTATGTCCCGCAAGGTGGTGGGTGCCCACAAAATACGCAAGCGGTACAGCGGCTCTATAATAATCGCTTTTTTGCCAACGATTCGAACCATCGTTACGTAACCAACAGTGCTATATATCAATCGATGGCGGCAACCGGATGGGTCGGCGAAGGTGTGGCGATGTGCGCGCCTATGTAAGGATGATTGATGTTAACTTGATCATTGAAATAGGGTCTGCCCGCAAACACCTTTAAAAAAAGATTCCTAAACTTCGTTGCTAAGGTTGTTTTGGAAGTGGAAGTTAACTTCTCGGCTTGTTGAATTTTCATCGTTTTTGCGCAACTCTCGTCTTAGACTCATCACTGAACCTCGCGATTCCGGCCGTTAGTCGCTGTCTGGCTGGCACGGTTAGTGCTCCTCGTAGATAAGGAATACCTATCGCCCCAATCAGGTTGGTTATCCAATTTACGGTGGGTTTAAAAGCCGTTTGCCGTCAATCGTGGAGTTGCGTATGAAAGTTATTTTTTTAGTCTGGCTTTTTTTGATGGCCCAACCAGTGACAGCACTGGAGATTACTTCAATAAATGAGAGCTCGCCTAGTCTGCTCCGCTTTGCCATTGTTCCGCAGCAATCACCTCGGGAACTCGCGAAGCGCTGGGGCCCAATTATTCAATATATCAGCGAGCGCGCCAATGTGCCTCTGCAGTTTCAAACCGCTAATAGCCTTACCACCTACCAACAGGAAATGAAAGCGGGTGTCTACGATATTGCTTTCATCAACGCCTATTATTATGTCGCCTTCAGCAAAGAAGCTGGCTACAAAGTTTTCGCTCAAGAGAAGGACGCTAAATTCATAAGCATTATGGTGGTACGCAAAGACAGCCCCGTTCAAACTATCGAGGAACTCAACGGCAAACAGCTGGCGTTCCCCGGTCCTACCGCGGTGACGTCGTTGCTGGCAAACACTCACCTTAAAGCCAGGAATGTTCATTTCTCGACTAACTACGTGTTATCCATGGACTCCGTGTATCGGGCTGTAGCTAAAGGCCTTTTTCCAGCAGGCCTGGGAGAGGCACGGACCTTCGGCAGCATGGAACCCGAGATTCGCGATCAGCTAAGGGTGCTCTGGTCGGCTGACCCAATGCCACCATTTACTTTTAGTGCTCACCCGCGCGTGCCCCCTGCCTCTTTGCAAAAAATCCAACAGGCGATGCTGGCAATGGCGGATGATCCGAAGGGCCTGGAGTTGCTTAAGGCCGTGAATATGAAGGGCTTCGCCGTGGCTCACGCCAGCGAGTACGAGGCCATACGTAAACTCAAACTGTTGCCGCTGGAGGAGCCAGTAAAGGGTGATTAATTCGCTTCTCGGGTCTGCTTTAACGCTAGAAAGCTTCAGCCATTGTTCCGGCCCCCATGTCGAGCCGGGCATTTTACGAATGAAATAGTTATGTCGTTCCGCCTTAAAACGATTTTTGGCATTTTATTTATTCAAGCGACGTTGCTATTGATTCTTAATTGGTACGGCTTTAATTCATTCAAGTCAGCGACTAACGAAGAACTGGTTAAGCGTGCCGAGACTACTACAGCTTTGTTCGCATCAACTACCAATAATGCTGTTTTAGCGTCAGATCTGGCTGCCCTGGAAAGTTTCGTGGACGAGATGCTCACCAATCGGGACATCGTTTATGCCCGAGTTGTGGCCAAGGATTTGGTCCTCGCCCAAGGTGGCAACCCCGCCGCTTTGGCGAGGACATTTCAAGCTGACCGGGACTTTGCAAGTGTTAAGGATGGTATATTTGATGCGTACGCAAATATTGATATTGCAACGCAAAAGTACGGGCGCGTCGAGCTTGGCTTCACGACCAAAAGGATTGAGCAGGTCCTGGCTGGAGCGCGCCATAAATTGTTGGTTTTCGATGCATTGGCGTTGTCATTGCTGGCCGTTTTCTCTTACTTCCTGGGGCTTTATTTGACCCGGGGACTGGAGAGCTTGAATAATGCCACGAGACGCGTCGCCGAAGGCAACTTAGGCTACCAAATCACGGTGCGAGGTAACGATGAACTCGCTCAAACCGCCAAAGCTTTTAATGAGATGTCGAGTAAGCTCGCCGAATTAGCTCAAGAACACTTGCGCGCAGAAAACGAAGTCAAGCACTTGAATGCTGAACTAGAAAAGCGAGTGGAACTACGCACGACTCAACTGGCAACGCTCAACAAACAACTTGAGCACCAATCTTTGCATGATTCCTTGACTCTTTTGCCCAATCGCACGCTATATCATGATCGACTAGACCGAGCTATTCTTCTTGCCCGCCGCAACAATCAAACTTTTGCGCTCATGGCTTTGGATTTAGACCGCTTCAAACAGGTCAACGATTCACTGGGTCATCACGCCGGCGATTTAGTTTTAAAAGAAACCGCGTCGCGGCTAAAGTCCTTATTGCGCCAGTCGGATACCGTCGCGCGTATGGGTGGTGACGAGTTTGCGCTGCTACTGCCTACCGCTACCAGCAAACAGGAAGCGACCGTGGTAGCCAAAAAGATAGTGATATTGTTTAAAGAGCCATTGGTTATTGACGGCCGCTCGATCGATATGGGAGTTAGCATTGGGATCGCACTCTTCCCCCAGCACGGGGAGGATGCACCCACACTAATGCGCCGTTCCGATTCTGCCATGTACGCCGCTAAGCGCAATCAGGTAGGGCATGTTTGTTATGACTCCAACCTCGATGTCGAGGATGCCGAGCGCCTAACACTGCAAATGGATTTGCGACATGCACTGGGCCACCAAGAGTTAATCTTGCATTACCAGCCAAAGATCGATTTTTCAACGTCTCGAGTGAGCGGTGTTGAGGCTCTGGTGCGCTGGCAACATCCCCGTTTGGGATTGATTTTTCCCGATGCTTTTATCCCTATTGCAGAAGAAACCGGCTTGATGAAGCCGTTAACGCTAACCGTACTAGAACTGGCGTTGCTGCAATCTTCAATTTGGACCGCCTCCAACTTACCTCTCACCGTCGCCATTAACATATCGGCTACTAACCTTCAGGACTCTGAATTTCCTGCGGACATTGAGAGGTTGCTAAATACATATAATGTGGCAGCCGAAAATATTGAACTTGAAGTAACTGAAACAGCCATTATGAGCGATCCGATGAAGGCCATTGAAAATATTAAGAAGCTCAACGACATGGGTTTGCAAATCGCCATCGACGACTTTGGGACGGGGTACTCTTCTATGGCCTACTTGCGAAAATTGTTGGTTTCAAAAATCAAGATAGATAAGTCTTTCGTGATTGATATGTATAACAGTAAGAATGACGAAGTTATCGTACGTTCTACGATAGATCTTGGTCACAATTTAGGGCTTTCCGTTCTGGCTGAGGGGGTTGAAACTCAAGCAGCCTGGGATCAGCTAAAAGAACTGGGATGCGATTCTGCGCAGGGCTACTTTATGGGGAGGCCTATGCCCCCCGTGGAGTTGGAAAAGTGGATCAAACAATCGCCGTGGGGGTTGGGCGAAGGTCATGAGTGTAAAGATCGGGAGCTTGAAAATAGCCAACTCCCTTTGTTTAGAATCCCACCTAAATCCGTCGCGATGAAGTGAGGCATCAGAAAAACTAAGCTTTGCGTCCTATTTACGAGAGCGCCTATCATAGGCTTTCTTAAAGTCTCTTACCGTGAAAATTTGTATCCTCTCCGATAGTCATGATCACCGCGATTTACTGGCGAACGCCATAAAAGACGCCCGCACCAAAGAGGTCGAAGCGGTGCTGCACTGGAGACGTAGTCGCCCCTAGTACCCTTCATGTGGCTCCCGGGACGGGTGACGGTATTCCCTGTATGAATTTTTGCCCGCCTTTTTTGCTTCGTACATTGCGAGATCAGCGTGACCCATCAAGGACTCCGCATCCTCACCCCCATCTGGAAAGGTCGCGATCCCGATGCTGGCAGTGAGGACACCACTTTGCCCGGTTGTGATATCTATCTCAGTTAGCGCCTCCAGAATTTTTTCAGCTACCAGACCTGCATTATTAACGACTATGTCGTTTAGTAAAATTACGAATTCATCTCCGCCTAAGCGCGCTACTGTGTCACTCGCGCGCACCGCGCGAGTTAGCGCGATTGCGATTTCTTGGAGCACGCGATCTCCCGCAGCATGTCCCTGAGTGTCGTTGATAAACTTAAAGCCGTCGACATCGATAAAAAGTACCGCGAAAGTAGTGGACCGGCGCCGCGAAAGTGCAATAGCCTGATGTAAGTGCTCAAAAAACAACTCACGGTTAGGTAAATCCGTAAGTGAGTCACGAGTCGCCAATAGCGTCATTCGAGCATATAAATTGTTCAAATCGGCCATCGCCCGGTTTAGGCGCCCCAAAAGCATCGAAAAAAACACCGGCAAGGCAATAAGGCCCACCATCAAGCCCCCGATCACTAAGGGAGGACCGAGTAATGGGTTGCCATAGATAGCGGCAACGCCAAACCCAATCACACTACCCAAGGTAGCTAGGCCAAGATAGCGCTGGCCATAGCGCAGGCCATTGCCTATCGTAACCCAAAGGAAGATGGGATAAAACATTAAGCCGGAGCTCCCGACCAAGACAGTGCTCAAGCTAAGCATGACCATGTCGGCTGTGATTCCGATGATACGTCGCGTTGGCGATTTTACTGGATGCCTAATAATAACGGCGAGCAATAATAAAGCCAGGCCGAGATACATTGCGCAGTACCACAGATAGCGCTCGGACTCCTCCTCTAACCAACCTAGGTGCGCAGCGACATACACAGTAACCCAGACTGAGGCAACGATGACGACGCGAATTAGGGCTTGCTCAAATTCACTGTCTGGGCGTGTAGGCAGGTGCTTGATAATTCCGGCGGCTACTTTCATATCTTTAAGAGAAAACCGATGAGGTAATGCTTAACCTGACTGTGCAGACGACCTTGCACTCGGATGACCTTAAGGATAGCCAAGCTGCAACGATGGGGGCGAATGTCAATATCACGGATAAATGCAAGCCTAACGCCTTCTAGAACTGAGCTTCACCCAAATAGTGTACTCGAAAACGCGCGCCATTTTTCTTTACTAAGCTGGAGGTCGCTGAAAACTCACAATTATAAAGCAACAATGCTGGCGAAAAGTGCAGCTTCGTAGGTTACCGGCAGGCCGAAGAATCCTCATAGCGAAATTTGTGTGCTTTAGTCTCCGTGCCGCGAAAGTCGAGAGCAAGACTCCCTGAATTGAAGAAGAGTTACTCTATATCGACAACGCTTAGACAGATTTTTTTCGGCCCACCCACCAAGACATAGGGAGCAGTAGCGAGAGAAACATAAGTCCCCATTGCGACAAAGTAGGAATAGGGGCCACGACAGTCGGTGGCGCATGCAAAATTTGTCCGCGAATCTCGCCCCCGGGGAATGCGGTGGTGTGAACATTAAAGTATAAATTACCTGCATCTAAATCGGCAATTTGCGCGGCGGTTAATGAAGCGCCGGCCGGGCAGTTAAAGGACCTGGGAAAATTCGGGGGGATTGTTACCGTAGGGTTAGGTATTAGGGTGAGGATAATAGGGCCGTTGGTTCCCGGAGCGCCTTGATGAATATGGGCGCCGGTCAGCTCCGCGGACAAGCCAATAGCAGTACCAGAGCAAGTAACCGTTGAGCCGGCTAGGGATAGGGTTCCCGAACCGGTTGCCGTGCTTGTCGTAGGCGGAACTTCCTGCCCACCAGTTAAAACGCTGGTATAAAGTCCGTGCGCGGCATAAGCCAGAGATGGCTGGATGGCTGCCAACGTAAAGGCTAAAGCTGCAAGAATCCCCCGCGGGAATTTTTGAGTAAAAAAATTGTTTTGCATTGGTCCTCCCTTTCGACCTATTCTCAAGAAACCGAAGTAAAACCGCACCGCAAGTATCGTAACACCTGAATCGCAAACTTCAAACTCAATGAGCGCAGCATTAAGCCAGAAGTAATCGAAGTAAGCCGGGATTGTTCACGTCATTCGCGATAAAGTCAAAAAGCTTTGCGCCCTATTTGCGAGAGCGTCTATAATCGAGTTTTCTTAAAGTCTCTTACCGTGAAAATCTGCATCCTCTCCGATAGCCACGATCACCGAGAGTTGCTGGCGAACGCCATAAAAGATGCCCGCGCCAAAGGAGCCGAAGCGGTGCTGCACTGTGGGGACGTAGTTTCCCCCAGCACCCTCCATGTGGTCCGTGAATTTAATCTGCCGGTGCATGTCATCTACGGCAATAACGTCGGCGACCTTTATTATATGAGTAAACTTGCCGCGGACCCGCGCAACCTAATCCACTTTCATGGTCAGGACGCCGCATTGACTTTGCACGGGCGCCGTATTTTTATGGTGCACTATCCGCACTATGCGCGCGCCATGGCATTAACCGGAGATTTCGACTTAGTATGCCACGGGCATGACCATCGCGCCGCGGTGACAGAAATTGAGACCATCCAGAAAACCCGTGCGTGGTTGGTGAGCCCCGGCACCGTGGGTGGAGTGAGCGCCAAAGCCACCTATGTGTTGGGGAATCTAGAGCGCATGACATTCGTTAGCCATGATGTTCCGCTTAGGGAAATGCTGATTAAAGCCGTCATTCCCGCGAAGGCGGGAATCCAATAGTTAAAACAAAGGTCAGACCAGTAACATCTGGATTCCCGCCTTCGCGGGAATGACGAAAGACGAACACCTCGTTCTCCTTTGATGGAATCTCAATTTCACTCAACGGTGGACCACGCAGCTTGTCTGCTAAAATGAAACTTTAGTGACTGCTCATCTTTGGTTAAGAATAAGCGAAGATCTGTCGAAAAGTACAACTTGTGCCGCAGCAAATCGATTTAAATTTTGTCGCAATAGTTGAGAAACGGTGAAACATCCTTATTAAGCGACTGCTGGAATTAATTAACGCCAGGCACCGCTACAGTTTAGCGAATTAAATCCTATCAACCCTCATAGAGGAGTAAAAAATGGATGATCAGTTGTTAAGTTTAATGCCAAAACCCCGCGCACTTTCCCGCCGTATATTCTTAAATAGCCTGTTGTCCAGTGGGTTCGCCTTGGCGGTGCTGCCGGTTTCCGCCCAAACCATCACCACCGACAGCAAAGGCTTGACTGCAGGTGAAATTTTAATTCCAACCAGTGATATTCAAATGCCAGCTTACCGGGCCATGCCGAGCACCGGTCAAAATTTTCCCGTTGTTTTGGTTGTACAAGAAATCTTTGGGGTGCATGAGTATATCAAAGATGTTTGTCGGCGCATGGCAAAATTAGGATACATGGCAATTGCGCCGGAATTATATAAACGCCAAGGTGACGTTTCCAAAATTTCCGATATGAAAGATATCATTTCGCAAGTTGTTTCAAAAGTCCCCGATGCGCAAGTGATGGCAGATCTAGATGCGACTTGGCAGTATGCAAAAATTTCCGGTAAGGCCGACATGAATAAAATAGGCATAACTGGTTTTTGTTGGGGTGGCCGCATTACTTGGCTTTATTGCGCGCACAACCCCAACGTTACGGCCGGCGTTGCTTGGTATGGCCGCCTGGTTGGCGAGGCAACCCCGCTTACGCCCAAACATCCTGTGGACATCGCGCCGAATTTAATCGTACCTGTATTAGGATTGTACGGCGGGGCCGACGCCGGGATCCCTCAGGATTCCGTGGAAAAAATGCGTGCCGCGCTGCAAAAAGGCACGAGCGGTTCGGAGATTATTGTCTATCCCGATACGCCCCACGCTTTTCATGCGGACTATCGCCCCAGTTATCGCAAAGAGGCGGCGAACGATGGCTGGCAAAAAATGCAAGCTTGGTTTAAGAAACATCGTTTGCAGCGCTAAAGTTTTTTCTGGCATTACAGTTCCACATTACGTAACTAGAGACATCGTTCGTGGCACATCATAAGAGGTAAACTAATCCGGCTCCTGAAAAGCCTCGACGCGTTTTGCCCTAATTGCCGGTACCAGTACAACAATCAGCGCGATCAAAGCTAGGGCTAACATGGTCGCGCTTATCGGCTTCTGAATAAACACCGCCGGATCTCCCCGAGAAAGTAGTAAGGCGCGCCGCAAATACTCTTCCATCATCGGTCCCAAAATAAAACCCAACAACAAGGGTGCTGGTTCGCAATCCAATTTTAATAACACATAGCCCAGTAAACCAAACGCGGCCATAAGATAAACGTCAAACTCGGCATTGTTTAAGCTGAATACGCCGATAGCACAAAAAACTAAAATCGCCGGAAATAAATACTGATAACGCACGGCAACTAAGCGCACCCAGAGCCCTATCATCGGTAAATTTAATAAGATCAAAAAAAAGTTACCTATCCACATGGAGACGATGACGCCCCAAAATAATGCAGGCTGCTCTACCATCACTAGAGGACCCGGCTGTATTCCTTGGATGATCATTGCGCCTATCATGAGTGCCATGACCGGGTTAGAAGGAATACCTAAAGTTAACATTGGTATAAACGACGTTTGCGCGCCGGCATTATTGGCCGCCTCCGGTGCGGCCACACCTTCGATCGCGCCCTTGCCAAATTGTGCCGAATTTTTTGAGACTTTTTTCTCCACCGAATAAGCTGCAAATGACGCTAACATTGCGCCGCCGCCCGGTAATATCCCCAAAGCCGAACCTAAGCTTGTGCCCCGCAGAATCGGCCCGACTATGCGTTTAAAATCTTGCTTGTTTAGCATTAACCCGGAAACACGTTTTGCCAAAATCTCGCGCGCTCCCTCGTATTCCAAATTGCGAATGATCTCAGCAAGACCGAACATACCCATGGCAACAATGACAAAACCAATCCCATCCGCAAGCTGGGGGGTGTCAAAGGTGTAGCGCGCCATGCCGGAATTAACGTCTGTGCCAATTAGGCCAAGCAACAAACCCAAAGTTACCATGCCAAATGCGTGCAGGAGAGAACCCTGCGCCAATACCACGGATGCTACTAAACCCATTACCATTAATGAGAAATAATCGGCGGGACCAAATTTCAGCGCAACTTCTGCCAAGGGCGGTGCGAATAAAACCAGTAAACAGGTAGCCACGGTTCCAGCAAAAAAGGAGGCAAACGCCGCCGTCGCCAGCGCTTTGCCGGCTTGCCCGTGACGGGCCATTTGATAACCATCCAACGCGGTTACAACGGAAGCGGATTCACCGGGCAAATTAATTAAAATGGCCGTCGTGGAACCGCCATATTGGGCACCATAATATATTCCAGCTAACATGATTAAGGACGAAACTGGGGGCAAGCCAAAGGTGATGGGCAGGAGCATTGCGATGGTCGCTACCGCTCCGATGCCCGGGAGCACACCCACTAGCGTGCCCAAAAAAACGCCCCCAAGACAATAGGCGAGATTCGTTAAAGTGAAGGCAGTAGAAAAACCGAGAGCAAGGTTGGAGAATAAGTCCATCCTAGTTAGTTAAACCAGGAACCTAGCAGAGGGAGGGGGACCCCAAGGCCTTTTACAAATACGATGACGCAAAAAACAGTTAGACCAAAAGCCAGCGCTAGCGCCGGCCCCCATCGGAAGTCACGGCTAGCGTAAGCGCTGATTATGACCAAAGCTAGCAGCGCGATAATTAATCCCGCGCCCCGCAGCAGCATACCGAATAGTAAGGTCGCTCCGATGACTAGGATGCCCCCCTTAAGCGCAAATTTACCTATTGGCTCCCCGTTAACTAAAAAGGCGCGCACTACGGCGATGACGCCAATAAAAACTAACAAGCCCCCTAGCACGGTGGGAAAATAAGCCGCGCCCATTTTAGTAGCCGTGCCCATCGGGTAGTTACGACCGATGACAATCGCCGCCAAACCAAAGGCGCTGTAAATCACCCCAGCGAAAAAATCCTTGGGGTTACGGACGGAAAAGCGCATCTGCGGAGTTTAGTCCGCGTACACGCCTGCCTTTTTAATAATAGGATCCCATTTCTCAATCTCAGCTTTTAATTGCGTGCGTAATGCCTGTGGCGTGGCGCGATTTTCGGCGACCGGCTCCGTACCTAGTTCACCGAAACGTTGTTTCACCGCGGGGTCCTTTAGCGCTGCTTGTAGGGCATGAACGAGCTTATCAATGATGGGTTTTGGCGTGCCTTTGGGCGCATACAAACCATGCCAGACCGCGACTTCAAAGTTCGGTAAACCGGATTCGTTTAAGGTAGGAAGGTCCGGCAACGAAGCCACGCGGGTTTTTGTAGTGACGGCGTAACCCTTAACTTTCCCTCCTTTTATCTGCCCGGTGGTATTGGTCGTTTGGTCGCACATAAAGTCTACCTGTCCACCTAATAAGTCGTTCATTGCCGGCCCTGTGCCTTTGTAAGGCACCGTCGTCAGATCGGCCTGAATCGCCGTCATAAATAACATTCCGCACAAATGCGATGCTGAACCCAAACCGGCATTGGCGTAAGTTATTTTTTCCTTGTTGGCTTTTACGTAAGCAAGCAATTCTTTAACATCTTTTGCCGGAAAATCTTTTCTCGCGACCAAAGTCATGGGTACGTCTGTCACTAATCCGATAGGTTCGAAATCATCAATGGCGTTATAAGGGAGTTTACGATAAAGGGCTGGGGCGGTGGATTGGCCGATATGATGCAAGAAAATGGTATAACCATCGGGCGCTGCTCTTGCCGCGCGGCCTGCGCCTAGCGTGCCACCAGCACCGCCGACATTCTCTACTATGATTTGTTGTTTTAAATCGGTGCCCATGGATTGCGCGAGTAAACGCGCTACCGTGTCAGTTGGGCCGCCTGCCGCAAACGGCACGATCATAGTTATAACTTTATTAGGATAGTCTTGGGCGTGGGCATTAGCGGTAATGGCAAGCATTAGGACTAAGGCAAAGCGGAAAATTTTAAACATGCGATTCTCCTTATAGGGTAGATAGATTCGACCAGAGATTTGGTAAAACATTCAACATCCGATAGGCCCTAGTAAGCCTCATTCGTATAGGCACATCGTCCTATAAAGTTCAAAACAAAGCAATGTCCGGTAATGACGCCGACCGGCTCTCCGGCGTAGGCAGATTATCCGCGGCGCGATAGGTGAACACTAAAGAAAATTTTTCCTCCGAACTCAGATTTCGGCTGGCTGCGTGAAACGTGCGCGCGTGAAAAAATAATACGTCACCCAGGGCAAGCTCTATCGGAATCTGGGTGTTAATTAATTTTTGATTGTCGGGTAAATCGCAGCGGAGAAATTGTTGAGTATCCAATTGGGTAGCAGAAACTTCTGCCAAATGCGAACCCGGTAAAATGTGCAAACCCCCATTTCCAGGAAATTCCCTACCGAGCGCTAGCCATACCGTGACCAATTCGGGCCGCTGATAGCGCCAGTAACGCATATCCTGATGCCAAGGCGTATCGCTGCTGTAACCGGGCTGCTTGGTCATAATACAATTATGATGCGCTTGCACCAGACATATATTGGCCCCCAATAATTGCCGTACATGGGTTAGCACAGCGGGGTCCCGCGCCCAATTTTGAAAAACAGGCGAACGCGCGTACGCTTGCAAAAGGCGGCGTATCGTTTTTCCTCCGGGGGCATCTCGGGCAACCGGACTGCCTGGATACTGTAGATCAACCTCGTATTCTAACGGGGGGGTCTGAGCGGCCAAATCGCTTCGCGCGAGCTTTAGCATTTCTGCGCATGACGATGGCGTAGCCAGGCCGCGTAGAATCGCAAAGCCTTGAGTGTTAAAGTTAGCGCTAAAAGCAAGCGGCGCTGGTCTAGACTTTTGAATAAGGGACGTCGTTGTCACTGGGGGGGCAATTTGGGACGGATAGTAAATTTATCACGGGATATCGCATAAAGCGAATAAAAGACATGGTTTCATACGTCGCCATATTGTTGATCTTTTTTAGCAGTAAGGTGTGGCGTTATGCCTTGCCGCCTACGGGACGTTAGTGGACGAAGACGCTTATAAACTGGCCCGCGAGGAACTTAATCCGCTCGCCTGCGCCTTTGAAAAAGCACTTTTATCCCGTTGCTGTAATTGCGAGCTAGCCAGCCGTAAGAATATCGCGGAGCGTGAAATGGTAGCTTGTAGTTCCGCGGTGTCCCGACAAAACTGCCAAACGTTGCGGGAGTTATTGCATGCCAACGCCCGGTTTACGCTAAAACTGACCCAGGGCGGACCTTTGCCCCATGCTAAAGAACTCAAAGTGCAGTGCGGTGGTTTAATAGGCTTACAGCGCTTAGTCGGCGTACAAACCGTACAGAATGTTCACGGCCTGGTCCTCGTCGCCCAGGAGAAATTCACAGGGTTCGAAAACTTTCCTTACAGCGAAATTATTCAATCTGTTTCCGCTTATGAGGCCAGACCAAAGCGCTAACCCGTTGACGTTAAAGTTAATATACGCCGTCGGGCGCTAGGCCCTCTGTGCTTTTTGCTCCGCCCTTCTTATCATCTGCGGGACGCTATAATAGTTGACCAAATCACTCGGTTTCTATATCATTTAATACCCGACTAACTTAGTCAACTTTATAGTCGTCCGGAGCCGGAAACATGAGCGCAAACATACAGACCCTGGTGAATCAACCCTATAAACATGGGTTTGTCACGGATATTGAGTCGGACACGGTTCCGAAAGGCCTCAACGAAGATCTTATTCGCCTCATTTCCGCCAAAAAGAAAGAGCCGGCTTGGATGCTGGAATTTCGCTTGGATGCCTATCGCCATTGGCTGACGATGACTGAGCCCAAATGGCCGAATGTCCATTACCCGCAAATTGACTTTCAGGACATGATTTATTATTCCGCGCCCAAGCCTAAAAAAAAGCTTAGCAGTATGGATGAAGTTGATCCGGAGTTGTTGCGCACATTTGAAAAATTAGGCGTGCCCCTGCATGAACAAAAAGCTTTAGCGGGCGTGGCGGTGGACGTAGTGTTCGACAGTGTCTCGGTAGCGACAACATACAAAGCCAAGCTTGCGGAAGTGGGCATTATTTTCTCCTCGTTCTCAGAAGCCGTGCAAGAACATCCGGAGTTGGTTAAAAAATACCTGGGCAGCGTAGTACCCAGCGGCGACAATTTTTATGCGGCTCTAAATTCTGCGGTGTTTACCGATGGTTCGTTTTGTTTTATTCCTAAGGGTGTGAAGTGCCCCATGGATTTATCTACGTATTTCCGCATCAACACCGAAGGCTCGGGCCAATTCGAGCGCACCTTAATCATTGCGGAAGAGGGCGCCTCGGTAAGCTATTTGGAAGGATGCACCGCGCCGCGCTTTGATACGAATCAACTGCATGCGGCGGTAGTAGAACTTGTTGCCCTGGACAACGCCGATATCAAATATTCCACCGTGCAAAATTGGTATGCGGGGGACGAAAATGGCAAGGGCGGAATTTATAATTTTGTTACCAAGCGCGGCTTATGCAAGGGCGTGAATTCCAAGATTTCTTGGACCCAAGTTGAAACGGGCTCAGCTATTACTTGGAAATACCCGTCCTGCGTGTTGTTGGGTGATAACTCCATTGGTGAATTTTATTCGGTGGCGCTGACGAATCATATGCAGCAGGCCGATACCGGTACCAAAATGATACACATCGGCAAAAACACCCGCAGCACTATCGTCAGCAAAGGTATTTCCGCCGGCAAATCCAATAACAGTTATCGCGGTTTGGTAAAAGTGGGCGCTAACGCTTTTGGCGCACGCAATTATTCGCAATGTGATTCGATGTTAATTGGCTCGCAAAGTGGCGCCAATACCTTTCCCTATATTCAAGTACAAAACCAGACCGCCAAGGTCGAGCACGAAGCATCCACCTCTAAAATCGGTGAAGACCAATTATTTTTCTTTGCGCAACGCGGTATTGGCGCGGAGGAAGCCATTTCGGTGATCATTAATGGCTTTTGCAAAGACGTCTTCACTCAACTGCCTATGGAATTCGCGGTGGAAGCAACCAAGCTTTTAGGTTTAAAGCTTGAAGGTAGCGTCGGTTAATTTTTTCTTAGGCTTATTAAATGATTAATAAAAACAGCAAAGTTTTGTTGGAAGTGCGCGATCTATCCGCGACCGTAAATGGCGTCGACATCCTAAGGGGTATCGATCTCACCGTGCGTGAAGGTGAGGTTCATGCCATTATGGGCCCCAATGGCTCGGGTAAAAGCACCTTTGCTAAAGTATTGGCGGGTCATAGCGCTTATACCGTTACCGCTGGCGAGATTTCCTATCAAGGTAAAAACCTTTTGGATTTAGCGCCCGAAGAGCGCGCACGTGCCGGCGTATTCTTGGCCTTCCAATATCCAATTGAAATTCCCGGGGTAAGCAACAGCGCTTTTTTACGCTTAGCTTATAACACCATGCAAACCCATCGCGGCGGGGAGGAATTAGACCCGCTGGAGTTTGATGATTTTCTGCGGGAAAAAACCAAGGTGGTCGAAATGGACCCTAATTTTTTAGATCGCAGCGTCAACGAAGGTTTCTCCGGCGGTGAGAAAAAGCGTAACGAAATTTTGCAAATGGCGGTACTCGAGCCAAAACTCGCGATTCTCGATGAAACCGATTCGGGCTTGGATATTGATGCCTTAAGGATCGTCTCGGCGGGGGTGAATCGCTTACAAGCGCCGGATCGTGCCATTGTTCTCGTCACGCATTATCAACGTTTGTTAAATTACATTGTTCCTGACTACGTGCATGTGATGGCCGGCGGTCAAATTATTAAAACCGGCGGAAAAGAATTGGCGCTGGAGTTAGAAACACGTGGCTACGACTGGGTACGCAGTGACTTTGCTAAAGTTTCCGCATGAGCATGGCGCAAAGCATCGCTAAGGATAACATGATCGCTAAAGAGCCTGGCAACATCACGTCGTTGCGTGCTACCGCGCGCGCTCGCGCTGTGACGTTAAAATTTCCCACCCGCGCAGACGAAGCCTGGCACTTTACTGACCCGGCGCCACTACAAAAAACTCAATTCCACCCGGCGACGAAAGCGGGCGCTATTAATCGTGCGGATATCGAAAAATTCATCGTGCCCGAGGCGGGATCTCGGCTTGTGTTTGTCGATGGGATCTACGCCGCAGAACTGTCCCAAGTGCGCAATGATGACGTAGTTAATTTCCAACAAGCGTGGCGCTCGCATGCCGATTTAATCACCGCACATTTTGGTTTGCATACGGATCATGAGGAAGATATTTTCGTCGCGCAGAATACCGCCGAGTGGCAGAACGGCGCTTTTGTTTGGCTGGGAAAAAACACTACGCAGCCGGTGCATATACTATATATCGTGTCTGGCCAAACCTCTGCGACGGTTATCTATCCTCGTTTGCTTATTATTGCAGAGAGCCACTCAAAAACCAGCGTCATCGAAGATTACGTAGGCTTAGGCGAGCAGGTTTATTTTTCTAATTGTGTCACTGAGATTGTGGTGCAAGATGGCGCGGAACTAAATCACAGCAAAATCCAACGGGAAGCCAACGCTGCTTTTCATGTTGCCAATTGCAATGTGCAATTAAGCAAGAGCAGCCAGTATAAATCCCAAACTATTAGTTTGGGCGCAAGACTATCTCGCTATAACTTGCGAATCACGCAAAACGGGGAAGGCGCCCACGCAGAATTGGATGGCTTGGCTTTAATCAATGGACGGCAAACCGCCGATACTCGTACCCAGATGGATCACGCTAAACCCCACGGCAGTAGCTCGCAACTGCATAAATGCATCGTGGATGGCGCCGCCCATGCCGTTTTTAATGGCATAGTCTATGTGCGCAAAGGTGCGCAGCTGACCGATTCCACTCAATCCAGCCGCAATTTATTACTCTCCGGGAAAGCGCATGTGGACACCAAGCCGCAGTTAGAAATTTTTGCGGATGACGTGAAATGTGCGCACGGCGCCACCGTTGGTCAACTCGACCACGATGAGCTTTTTTATCTAAAAAGCAGAGGATTAAACGACACCACCGCACGTAAACTTTTAACCTATGCGTTTGCAGCGGAAATTATTGAAAAAATACCCGTGGACTCTATTCGGAAAAGTTTAGAGGCGACGGTATTCGCGCAAACCCAAATGCAGGAAGCCTCATGATCAGCGCCAAGCCGACCCGGAAACCGACGCTGGTAGACGTGTTTAACGTTAATCGCATACGCACGGATTTTCCGATTCTGCAGCAAAAAATAAACGGGAAATCCTTGGTGTACCTGGATAACGCCGCCAGCAGTCAAGTGCCCAAACAAGTTATTGATCGCTTGGTACGTTATCAAACGCACGAGCATTCCAACATTCACCGCGCCGTTCACAGTTTAAGCGAGCTTGCTACCGCTGAATATGAGCAAGCGCGTCTTAAAATTAAAGAGTTTATTCATGCTGATGACGAGCATCAAATTATCTTTACGCGCGGCGCCACCGAAGCTATTAACCTTGTTATGCATGGGTTTGGTCGTAAGTTTATAAAGGAGAACGATGAGATTATTCTTTCGACTTTGGAACATCACTCCAACATCGTGCCCTGGCAAATGCTGTGTGAGGAAAAGGGCGCAAAGCTTAAAATTATTCCAATAAACGACAAAGGCGAGCTCTTAGTCGAGGAATATGCCAAGCTCTTTAACGAACATACGCGCTTTGTTTCCCTTACCCACGTTTCCAATGCCCTGGGCACTATTAATCCCATTAAGGAAATGATCGCGACCGCACATCAACATGGGGTTCCTATACTCATTGATGGGGCCCAAGCTGCCCCGCATATGCCGGTGAACGTGCAAGACTTAGATTGCGATTTTTATGTTTTTTCCGGGCACAAAATGTGTGGTCCGACGGGTGTCGGGGTTTTGTATGGCAAACGTAAATATCTGGAGAAAATGCAGCCTTACCAAGGCGGCGGCGACATGATTTTAAACGTGACGTTTGAACGCACCAGCTATAACACCATTCCCTACAAATTCGAAGCGGGTACGCCTGCCATTGCTGCCGGAATTGCCTTAGGTACCGCTATTGATTATTTAAACGCGATCGGATTGGAACGCATTGCCGCGTATGAGAGCGAGCTATTGGATTACGCCACACAAAAACTCAGCACGATTTCGGGTTTGCGTATTATCGGCACAGCAGAACATAAAGCGGCCGTGATATCGTTTGCCTTAGATAGCATACATCCGCATGATATCGGCACATTGCTTAATCAAGAGGGAATAGCGATTCGCGCCGGGCACCATTGCGCCCAACCGGTGATGCAGCGATTTAAAGTACCGGCGACCGCGCGCGCTTCCTTTGCTTTTTATAATACGTTCGCCGAAATTGACGCCTTGGCGACCGGCATCCTTAAAGTAAAGAAGATATTCTCCTGAAGGAATCCATGGCTGACATGACACAACTTTATCAAAAGTCATTCTTGATCACAATAAAAAACCTCGCAACTTTGGGGTAGTTGCGGACGCCAATCGCAAAGCCGAGGGGCACAATCCTTTGTGCGGTGATCACATTAGCCTATCTCTACGTGTGAACGACAACCGCGTGGAATCTATTGCGTTCGAGGGAAATGGCTGCGCCATATGCAATGCCTCAGCCTCGATGATGACAACCAACGTCAAAGGAAAAACTCAACAGGAAGCAGAAACCCTGATTCGCGAATTTCGCGACATGGCCACCGGCAAGTTGGATACCAAAACTCAAGATAATCATCTGGGCCGCTTAAGCGTGTTTGAGGGTGTGCGCGATCTACCTTCCCGGGTTAAGTGTGCCATTTTACCGTGGCATACATTGCACGCGGCGTTTGCCAACGAGGCCGTCGCCACTACCGAAGGCGGCACGGAAGAAGCATAATCTTTCTATGCCGAAGATCGCGGACATCGAAGATACACCCAACCCCAACGCCAAAAAATTTATTTTAAAAGAGCCGTTAACTTATGGCTTAACGCGGTCTTTTGAAAATCGCGAAGAGGCGGCCAATGATCCGCTTGCGGCGGCCCTGTTCGCTATAGACCACGTCACTAACGTATTTTATGTCGACAAATGGTTAAGCGTGACCCAAGATGGCGGTGCGCCGTGGCCGGAATTATTAAAACAATTGGCGGTACCCATCAGGGCGGCGCCCGCCGCAGCGGAAATTGATTATGCGACGCCGGTCGCAGAAAATTCCGCCAATTTGAGTATCGCGGACACGTTGCGCCTCATGCAAATCAATACCTTATTAGACGAGCAAATTCGCCCCTCCCTCAAAAACGACGGCGGCGATATCTTGGTCGTTGGTCTCGAAGGTAATCAGCTTAAAGTCCACTATCAAGGCGCCTGTGGCTCTTGTCCCACGGCGCTATCTGGAACCTTGGCCGGGATCGAAAGTTTGGTGCGTACCATAGAGCCGGACATTGAATTGGTGCCGGTCTAGTGGCCGAATGGGTAGCAGTTGCATCCGAAAGTGAATTGAAGCCCGGAGAGGTGCGCACCGTGGACGTTGATGGCGCGCTCATCGCGGTATTTAATCTGGATGGCCAATACTACGCAATCGAGGACGTATGTACGCATGACGGCGGCGTTTTAACAGGAGGTAAGATAGAGGGCGGCGAAATCATTTGCCCCCGTCACGGTGCGCGCTTTTGTATAAAAACGGGTGCGGCGCTTACCCCGCCTGCCTATGAGCCTACCGCTACTTTCCCCG
>CAYYOS010000012.1:0-2347 GCA_964473355.1 uncultured Burkholderiales bacterium
TATGCACTGCGAAGACTTAGATTGGTGCATCCGCTTTCGGAAGGCGGTGTTCGATATATTATTTGTGCCTAATATCGAGATAACTCATGCAAAAGGCATATGCAGTCAAGCGCGTCCAATTGCGGTAGAGTGGCATAAGCATAAAGGTATGGTGAGTTTATACCGAAAACATTTCGCGAATGATTATTCCCCGCTTGCCTTATTTTTTTTCAGGCTTGCAATATGGTCGCGTTTTTATCTTAAATTACCTTATTTGATAGGGAGATATGCATTCCGAGACCGTCACCGTTACGGGCGCCAGTAGTCACCTCGGGTATTATCTATTGCCGCTTTTAAGGGGCGCTGGCTATGACGTGGTCGCCATAACGCGGAAAGCAAGTTTTGCAGAAACTGCACCTGAGGGCGTGGATTGCCAAATAAGTGATTTATCTAACTACGATCAGAGCTTGAAGTTTAGTCGGTATTTGGTTCACCTCGCGCCCATATGGACGCTCCCGCCTTTAATTGCGCGCGCCGCGGACGATGGGCTAACCCGCTTAATAGCGTTTAGCTCCACCAGCGCAATGAGTAAAAGCCATTCTACTGACCCCTCAGAAAGGCAATTGGCGTTGAGCTTGCAAAAAGGTGAAAGAGAGGTGAGTGAACTTTGCAATCAGCACAATATTCAGTGGACAATTTTTCGCC
The DNA here is from genome assembly GCA_964473355.1 of uncultured Burkholderiales bacterium. Classification (GTDB taxonomy): domain Bacteria; phylum Pseudomonadota; class Gammaproteobacteria; order Burkholderiales; family REEB80; genus CAYYOS01. The sequence continues at coordinate 685 of CAYYOS010000012.1, forward strand.
CCACGATGATTTATGGTGGCGGTCGCGATGCGAATGTCAGCGTCATCGCACGTTTTATTAGTCGTTTCGGGTTTTTTCCCCTAGCGGCGCCCGCGTTGGGATTGCGGCAGCCCGTACACGCCGAAGATTTGGCGCAAGCCGTACTAAGTGCGTTATTACATCCGGCTACCTATTCGCAAACGTACAACTTGAGCGGGGCCGAAGTGCTAACCTACCGAGCGTTGACGGAAAAAATTTTTGCCGCTTTGAATAAAAAACCTCACCTGCTTTTTTTGCCGTCCGTCGTTTTCCAAAGTGCGCTGCGCTTGGCTAAATTATTGCCGCGCTATCGGCATGTGAGCACTGCGGCCATCGTTCGCATGAATCAAGATTTGGCTTTTTCTCACGAAGAGGCTAGCCGCGATTTTGGGTTTACTGCGCGGCGGTTCAAATTCGAGCCTTTGCCTGACGCTAAAACTAAATGACCGGGTGGGTTCCGATTGTATCTTTTGTGGTTGCCTTGGGCGGCACGTTTTGGCTGCAAAAAAATTATGTGGGTCCTAAGGATTATCCTAACGAGCGTTCCTTGCACGTTAAACCGGTACCCCGCACGGGTGGTGTCGCAGTGGTGTTCGCAATGGCGATTGGCGCTATGCTTGGGAATTATGACGAAAAATTAATATTAGTCGGTTTGACGGTGAGTTTAGCCGCAATTTCATTTTTGGATGACCTTTTTCATTTACCTATCGTTGTTCGATTAGCAGCGCATGTTTTTTGTGTGGTAGCCGCGATTAATTGGTTGCCCAGCGCGCTTAATAGCTGGGCGTTTGTTTTAACTGCGCTGGCGCTTACCTGGTTAACGAATCTCTATAACTTTATGGATGGCGCGGACGGCTTAGCCGCAGGCATGACGGTGATCGGGTTTAGCGCCTACGCCAGCGCCGCTCTCCTGGCCGGCCACAGCCACTTCGCGACCTTAAATTTTTCAATTTCCGCTGCCGCCTTAGGATTCCTACTATTTAATTTTCATCCCGCGCGAATTTTTCTAGGCGATGTGGGTTCTATCTCGCTGGGATTCCTCGCGGGCATCTGCGGATTTTATGGGTGGCAAGCCGCCATTTGGCCGGCCTGGTTTCCGGTTCTGGTTTTTTCTCCTTTTATAGTAGATGCATCCCTTACTTTAGTAAAACGATTGCTGCGAGGGGAGAAAATATGGCAAGCGCATAGTCAACATTATTATCAAAAACTGGTCCATTCCGGCTTAGGACAGCGTAAAATGGCGCTATTCGAATATTTGCTTATGCTCATCGTGGCGATAACTTCAGTCCTTAGTCTGCAACTGACTCCACCCTGGCAAACTTTATTCATTGCCTTCTGGGTAAGCATTTACTTGATTCTCATATTCCGCTTGGATAAATATTTCCGCACCCGACATGTTAAGCCTGCGCCGCCCTCAATTTAGAACTTTGTTAGCTTTTAGCCACGACCTCATCGCAGCGGGCTTGGCGTGGGTGGGTGCGTTTTGGTTGCGGTTTAATTTAGATATTCCACCGGCTTATTCACCTACGGTTTGGGGAAGTCTAATTTGGATCATACCGTTACAGGCTATCATTTTTTGGCGCTTTGGCCTGTACCGAGGAATTTGGCGCTACGCTAGTCTTCCCGATTTAAAACGGATTTTGCT
>CAYYOS010000012.1:2447-26402 GCA_964473355.1 uncultured Burkholderiales bacterium
TGTACCGAGGAATTTGGCGCTACGCTAGTCTTCCCGATTTAAAACGGATTTTGCTAGCGGTGCTGGTAGCGGCCATGGCCGTGCCGCTACTCGTGTTTATGCTGAAAATCCCGGTACTGTTGCCGCGTTCCGTGTTGTTACTCGACCCCCTGCTGTTAGTTATCATCATGGGGGGCAGCCGCTTAGCTTATCGCGCGTGGAAGGAGCATCGCTTATATGGGGTAATAGAACGCTTGGGCAAACCGGTACTGGTGTTGGGCGCGGGGGATACGGCCGTCAATCTTCTAAAGGAGTTGTCGCGCAGCCATGAGTGGCGCGTAGTGGGATTATTGGACGACAATCATGCGAAACACGGGCGCTTATTGAATGGCGTAAAAGTATTGGGCGACCTGGAAGACGTGGCTTTTTGGGCGCGGCGCTTAGGCGTGCAACACTGCATCATCGCCATGCCATCGGCGGCTTCCACGACACGCCGGCGCGTCGTAAAACTTTGTACCCAGGCGGGATTAAATGCACTGACGGTGCCCTCGCTGGATGACTTAATGAGCCGTAAAGTATTGGTCTCAAAAGTTCGTAGCGTGGATATTGATGACCTGTTGGGGCGCGAACCTGTGGTGCTTGATGATGCGGGCTTACATCAACTTTTAACCGGTGCCAGCATCATGGTAAGCGGCGCAGGTGGCTCAATTGGATCGGAACTATGCCGTCAGATTGCGGCCTTTTCTCCACATCGCTTAATCCTTTTTGAGTTAAACGAATTAGCGCTCTACAGTATGGAACAAGAATTTAACGAGCGCTATTCGGAAATTGAATTCGTATATGCGATTGGCGACGTTAAAAACCATGCTCGTGTCGGGCAAATTCTAAAGGAATACCGGCCCAGTGTTATTTTTCACGCCGCCGCTTACAAACACGTGCCCCTCATGGAAGAGGGAAATGCTTTTGAAGCATTGCAGAATAACGTAATGGGCACGTATGCGCTTGCCCAAGAAGCAATTGCGCATAAGGTGGAAAAATTTGTGCTGATATCCACCGATAAAGCAGTTAACCCCGCCAATGTTATGGGCGCTAGTAAACGCTTAGCGGAAATGGTTTGTCAGGGCTTGCAGCCCGGCGCAGGTACTCGTTTTGTTATGGTGCGTTTCGGCAACGTTTTAGGTAGCACCGGTAGCGTCATTCCAAAATTCCATGAGCAGATTGCCAAGGGCGGGCCCGTCACGGTAACGCACGCGGATGTCACCCGCTATTTTATGTCTCTCGCCGAGGCTGCTCAACTCGTACTGCAGGCCGGGCTCATGGGGCAGGGTGGGGAAGTATTTGTGATGGATATGGGTGAGCCGATACGCATTGCCGATCTGGCCCGGGACATGATTAAACTTTCGGGGTTTGGCGAAGATGAGATTAAAATTATTTACACCGGTTTACGTAACGGCGAAAAATTGTCCGAGGAGTTACTTACCCATGATGAACAAAGTTTGCCTACCCCGCATAGTAAATTACGCATCGCCCAGGCGCGTCAGGTGAATAAAGAGTGGGTTGTGGGGTTATTGCATTGGTTAGGTAAAGCGGGCTATTTAAGCGACGATGAAGTTAGACAGCAATTGGTTAAATGGCTGCCAGAATATTTGAACATTGAACACGCAGAAACTAAGCTTAGCGCGTCGGCATAAAGGACTCGAGTTTTTAGTTAGATGCTGAATCATTCTACTTTATAACACCCTATACAGAGAGAGGCTCCGGCTTAGGGTTGGCCTTGGGACCCTTGCCCCACCGCCGAGCAGCGCAACCAAGCCAGGAGAAGTCGGCGAGCATTGTTCGGATCCTGAGCGCCGCGGGCGCGAGGTTGAGTTGCGCAGCCGCCTGGCTTGGGAGCAGCGCAGGGAACCCGTGAGGGCGGATGGGGAGGGTGGCTTTCTCTTTGATTACTTTCTCTAAGGCCTTACAAGAGACGGGCGACCGCTTGAGCAGGAGCAGTGCCTTCCGAAGAAAGGTGCGACGTGAAAGCGGGATGCTAGCCCGGAATAACACGCAGTCGCCTGGCGCCCTGACGCTGCCCGATCCCGCGTTGCGGGTCCCGCGGGCGACGCTCTTAGGGCGCCTTAGGTGCCGGGCTACCCCCGGCAATTTAATTAAAACCCTGGATTCCTCTCGATCCCGCCTGACGGGACGCTTCTCGCGGGAATGACGAGCTCACGTTAAAGCGTTCTTAAAAACTTTTTCCATGCTATCTAACATCTGATCCACTCCGAATCGCTGCAAAGCCTGTTGTCTCGCCGCCGACCCTAGGCGTTGACGTAAGCTTGCATCGGTCATCAGGCGCCGTAGGGCCTGCTCCAACGCTTTAGCGTCTTGGGGCGGGACGATTAGCGCTGTGTGCTCATGTTGTGCAACTTCTAAAATACTACCCACCGGCGTGGTAATGACGGGCAACTCGCACGCCATAGCTTGTAACAGCGCCTGCGGTACGCCTTCATTGGCATACGACGGTAATACGAAAATATCCATCGCATTTAACCAAGGAAGTACATCGTGTTGATTCCCCGGCATCAGCACGGCTGCCGCCACGCCTAGTGACGTGACTTGCTCAGTGATTGCGGTCTGTTGTGGGCCGTCCCCCACGATTAGAAGTTTTACGTTTGGAGCGGCAAGATCGGCAAAGGCTTGCAACAGGAAGCGGTGTCCTTTCCAGCTTCTTAATGTGGCGACGATGCCGATGACAATTGTTTGGTTCGAGATACCTAAAGCGCGCTTAGCTTTCGCCTTATCCCCAGGGACGTAATGAGTGAGATCAATACCGGTGGGTACCGAAACAATCTTTTCTGCCGCGATGTTGTTGTTAGCGATCAACTGGGCGCGGAGCGCGTCCCCCGTCGTAACAATGCTGTGTGTTGCTGTTTGATAAAGCCAGCGGGTCGTAAAGTTATTGGTGACAGCGGCTGAGACATGACGCGTGCGTACCAATACCGGTTTAGGCCTAACACCCAATGAACCCAATGCGACCAGCCAGGTATCGGTAGAACTATGCGTGTTAATTATTTGCGGGGGGTGCGCCTGTATCCAGCTACGTAGTGCCGATAATCCTCGCCAATTTTTTCTGGCGATAGGCATGGCTATTACCCGTAGACCGCGTTTGACTGCTTGCGTATATATTTTGGACTCCCGAGGACACAATATCGTCACCTTGTGACCACGCTGTCGCATGCCCTGCGCCTCGGTAAGAATGCGTATTTCTTGGCCGCCCCAGCCTAAGGACGATTCCGTATGCACGATGGTAAAACTTCGCTCACCCATGGTTAAAGCGTTTCGTTAGCGGCAGTGTTGAATTGAATGCGATACAGTTGCGCGTAAAGTTGGTTGCGGGCTAAAAGCTCGGGGTGGCTACCGATTTCCGCGATTCTACCTTCCTGCATAACAATAATGCGATCAGCTTTTTCAATAGTGGAAAGACGGTGAGCAATAACAATAGTTGTCCGATTGCGCATTAGTTCATCGAGCGCTGCTTGTACGTGGCGCTCCGATTCGCTGTCCAATGATGAAGTAGCCTCGTCCATAATTAATATGGGCGCGTTTTTTAAGAGTGCCCGCGCAATCGCTAGTCGTTGCCGTTGGCCCCCCGATAAACGTACCCCATTCTCTCCAATATAAGTCTGCAGACCCTCCGGCAAATTTTCTATGAACTCCATGGCATGCGCGGCGCGCGCGGCGGCGATAATTTCCTCCTGGGTGGAATGCGCTTCGCGCCCATAGGCGATATTGGCCGCTACTGTGTCGTTAAACAACACCACATCCTGGCTGACCAATGCGATATGGGCACGCAAGTCCGCTAACTTAATTTTTTCGATATTAATACTATCTATTAATATTTCCCCCGCGCTGGCGTGATAAAAACGCGGGATCAAATTGACGACGGTGGTTTTTCCACTACCTGAAGAACCTACCAGCGCCACGGTTTCGCCGGCTTCCACAACAAAACTAATCCCCGCTAATGTCGATCGCGCCCCATAGGAAAACGATACGTCGCGAAACTCAATTTTACCTTTGGGGTGGTCAAGCGTTAGGGTGCCGCCATCGGTTTCCGAGGTTTCATCGAGCATTTGAAACACGACTTCAGCCGCCGCTAAGCCGCGCTGTAGATGCTCATTGACGCCGATCAAATGCTTTAACGGACCAAACAACAGCAGCATCGCAACCATAAAAGATACAAAGCCCCCTACGGTAATTTGGTTGGCATCGGTTTGGAGTGTGGCGATATACACAATCGTTGCTAAAGCACTGGCAACAATCAGTTGAACAATGGGCACGTTTGCGGAAGAAGCCATGACCTGTTTCATATGAAAGTGGCGCGCAGCATTGATAACCTTGAAAAAACGCTGTCCCTCGTATTCATGTCCCCCAAAAACTTTCACCACCTTGTGGCCTTCGATAGATTCTTCTAGTACATGAGAAATTTCCCCTAAAGAGCGTTGCACATTACGGCTACTTCCTCTTAGGCGCGCGCTGAAAATCTTAACGACGAGGGCGATAATTGGTGCTGAGGCAAGCACCACTAACGCGAGTTTCCAATTTTTGTAAAACATCCATGCCAGCAATCCTACGGTGGTCAGTGAGTCGCGCACCAGAACGGTGACCACATTGGTTGCGGCGTTGGTCACTTGGCTCACATTAAAGGCCAAATTCGCAATTAAATTCCCGGAGGAATTGTCGTCATAATATTTCGTCGGCAGGCTCAATAACTTGCGAAACATCAAGTTCCTTAAATCCATTACCAGCTTGCTTGCCACCCACGCCAAACTAACAGCGCTGACATAAGACGCCACACCGCGCACCACGAATAACACAATGATCAATAGTGGAATCCATTTAATAAGCGTTTGGTCTTTTTTTATAAAACTGCCATCCAGCATGGGTTCTAGGAGCGCCGGAAACATCGGTTCGGTGGCGGCTACGACTACCATGGTAATAATGGAAAGCAGGAAGACGGCGCGATACGGAAGGACGTAATGAAGTAAGCGCAGATAAAGCTCGGCGCTACTCATTTTTTTTGTTTTAGACATAGTCGTTGGCGGCTAGCTGCGGGCTTATAAGCAACTCAAATGAAACGCAATTATACCCGGCTGTGGATTAGCGTGCTAAAAGCTCGGCATATAAGTTTACAAGGCGCTGGCTCATAGCTTCCTGAGAAAAATCACTGACGCTGGCGCGGGCGGCATGCTTCATGTTTTGCCCCTGATTAGCACAATGCAGCATATGGGCGCTTAAAGCGGTAATATCGAGCGCGTCGCAAACGTAGCCGTTCACGCCCGTTTGAATGATTTCCGCCGCGCCGCTTTTAAAACTGGTGATCACAGGTAAGCCGCTGGCGAGCGCCTCCAGTGCAACATTTGGAAAAGGGTCATATAAAGTCGGTAACACTAACGCGTCAGCGGCACTGTAGTAAGGTGCCACATCAGCTTGCGGCCCCGCAAAATGCACCCGTCTCCCAAGACCCAATTTTATGCTCAATTGCTGATAGTACTTGAGCGCCTTGTCCTTTCCCACCACTAAAAGATGCATCTCATCGGGTAGCGCTTGCAGTGCCAAAATAGCGGCACGTAGCCCTTTCCGATGAAATCCCGAGCCGACAAAAAGAAATAGCGTGGCATCGCTCGGAACAGCATACTTGAGACGAATATCGTGCTTATGGACCTGCAAACTCGGGTGATAGCGAGCTAAATCCACACTACTATAAATGACGTGTAGCTTATCCGCCGCGATATCGAAACAGTTGCGCAATTCATCTTTCACCATCGCTGAATTGCAGATGATCGCCTTAAGCTTAGGGTGATTAAATAATTTATTTTCCGCGGCCAAGGTGTAGCGATGATAAGGGTTAAAGCGTTGCAGAAGTTGTCCGCCGCGGCCTAAGGTGCGCGCATTTTGCGCGAGCCATTCGCGGTGTACACCATCCCCAGCGCGATATAAATCACAGCCGGCAATACGTTCATGCGATTGCACCAAATCAAAGTTATGATGCGACACAGTGCGCCGCACAGCATTTGCAAAACTCCAGTCGCGCCACAGGCGCCCTACATAAAAAGGATTGCGAATTAAAGGTTTGAAGTCATCGTTAGTTTGCCAATCGCGGGTAATTAAGGTGATATCGACGGCATGGTTTTGAAGCGCTTGCATTGCATTACTCACAAAGCGCTCTGCACCACCAAAGGCGCTATAGCGTTGGCGAATAAGGGCGAGCTGAATGCGCTTCACTGTATGATTTCATGTATCGCTTGTAGCGCCGCGCCGACCGGGATAGATCTCAGGCAATCGCTTACTTTTCCTCCGCCGCAGCCGTCATTGCCACAGGGCCGGCAGGAATATTCGGCGTTCACGATTCGGTGACGTACCTGCCAGGGCGCCCATTGCACTTCGCTGCTGGGACCAAACAACGCCACCACCGGCGTTTGGACTGCGGCGGCAATATGCATGGGTGCCGAATCAACGCCAACAAAACAGCGCGCACTAGCGCACAATGCCGCGAGCTGTTTTAAACTTAATTGGCCAGCTAAATCGACAATCGGTTGCGCTAGCGTAGACGTTATTCGCGCGGCCATGGCAAGCTCGGCGGCATCCGGTCCTGTCGTTAAGACTATCGTATGTCCTTCTCGCTGCAGCGCTGTGACTAACTCGCTGACTTGCCCCTCCGGCCAACACTTAAACAACCAACGTGAGGTGGGGTGCAGCAGTATATAGTGTTTTGCAACCAACTTATGTTGTTCCTGCAGGTTGGTGACATGGGTTATTGCCTCGCGTCCCGCCTCCAATACTAAACGTTTTTCCGATGATAAGTCCGGGTAGACGCCGATGCGCCGCAGCGCGTCTAAATTTGTTTCGACCGTATGGCGCAGCGTGCCGCGTGGCAATTTATACAAATGACTAAAGCTAGCGCGCCACCATGCACCGCGGTTCGCTATATGTGGCGCCACGGAAAAGCGTGCACCGGCTAAGCGGGTTAGCCACGCGCCGCGTGGATGCTCGGTGGTATGGATAATTAGATCGTAATGCCGCTGGCGCAAGCTGGTTACCAAATGCCATTCACGGTGTAGCCGTGCCAATAAGTTGCGGTTTTTGTTACGCTCAATAAGGTGAATTAAACTAATCGCGGGATGGAAACTTAACATATCCTTGGTTTCGGCATAAATTAATGCATCGATCTCCAAGTGTGGCGCACGTTTTTTGAGTATGGCGAAAATGGGCGAGGTTAATAATACATCGCCATGGTGACGCAATTTAATCACCAATACGCGTTTAATAGTGTCTAGATCAATCGCATCAGCAAGCATGCAAGTTTGTTAAGAACAGGAGAAACCCGATTTTAAGCCAAGCACTCGCGGCTGTGGTAGTTATTCCGGCAGCTTCTAGTTGGCTATCGCTAAGTTACACACAGCACGAGTGAGCCGCATTGCGGGATCGGGCGTTAGTAGGGTGTAGTCACCAACACGCGTGCACGCATCGCTCAGGTCGTAAGGTAGCGGATATATAAGCCTTCTCTTACAACATCGGTCATTCCCGCGAGAACGTTGTCACCCCCGAATGTTTTAGTCGGGGGCGCAGGCTTCTATATTAGCTTGTCGTGTAGCTCGCCGACTTCCCCTGGCTTGCTTGCGCTGCTCGGCGGTGGGGAAAGGGTTTTAAAAATTCAAAGCCCCAGTTTCCTATAATTGATATCGCCAATTTAAAAACAGTGAGCGGCCTGCGGTTTGATAGCCGTGCGCGAGTTCATAGTCTTTATCCAAGGCATTTTCTAGACGTATGCCTAAGCGTTGTGCCGCGTTTAGCTGATAGTCTAAAGTCATATTGATGACGGCATAACCCGGTAATCGTACGCGATTGAAGTTCTTTACGTGGATATCATCTCGAGTACCACTTAGCAATGCCTCCGCGCCCCATCGCCAGCTACCGATTGATTTTGCTAAACTGACGCTGCCATAAATGTCCGCCCGCCGGAGTAAACGCAAACCCGTCTGCTGGTCGCGGGCGCGCTGCCAAGTTAGATTACTTTTAAAATCGGTTTCAAGTATCCGCGTCGTATAGCTGAACTCCAGACCCTGAATGTTTGCCCTATCGATGTTGGTGGCTGTAAATTGCGGCGCGGGAAAATTAATTAAGTTAGTTATTCGCGACCGAAAATACTGCGCTTTGAGTAACGTCGACTCATGTTGGAACTGCAAACCAAGCTCGCCACTCAAGGCTTTTTCCGGATTAAGATTGGGGTTACCGCCAAATGGCCCGTACAATTCGTTAAAATTCGGTGCGCGAAAGGCGTTGCTTACGCTAGCGGAGGCCCGCCAAGCGGGAGACAACTGATAAGTGTAAGCGAGTAAAACGCTATTCGCCCCGCCAAAATCGGAATAGGCGTCGTGACGCACATTCCCTTGCCAGCTATGAAGCCCGTGAGTAGCGAGGTACCCCAAGGTCGCGCTCACCACGTTACGCCGCGTTTGAGAATAAAGGGAGGAGCTCTTAACAGTTTGCGCTAAATGCTCAAGGCCAAAAGTTAAGCGTCGCTCCGGACTAAACGCCATTTCGTTTAGCCACGCTATTTGTTGATTTTGTGATTCAAAGCGGCTCACTTGGGCATTATCCAAGAAACTATCCAACTTATCATTACCGACGCTCGCATTGAGGCGGGTGAGCCATTGCTCATTGATGGGATGGGCGGCGGTGAGCAAATAGCTACTTAAAGTCTGATCAGAAGAATTTTGGAAACTACCGTCAAATTCCACCTTGCTTCGGCTTTGCCAGGCGCGCAACCCTAACTCACTGCCAGCATTAAAACGGTGGTTGATGTCGGCGGAAAAACTTAAATTTCGGTAGCCATCGCGATCCAGATCCTCCGCTCGGCCAACGTATTCCGGTTTTATGCTGGAAAAACCACCGCTATCCAACCACGAAATATCGAAGCCATATCGGGTGTTGGCCTGCCCGCCGCGTACTTGCACGTCGCTGCGACGAGTTTGATAGCTGCCTAGACCTAAGCCCACGGATGCGCCAGAAGGCACGTGCGCCGATTTCGTAAATATTTGTATCACGCCGCCGATGGCTTCCGAGCCGTAAATACTGCTGACGTTGCCACGAACAACTTCAATACGCTCGATTTGCGCTAAGGAAATGTGTTCGAGCGCGGTGGTGCCGGCGGTGACCGAATTAATGCGTACGCCGTCTATTAGTACCAAAGTATGGTCGGATTCGGTGCCGCGCAAAAATAAACTGCTTTGATGTCCCGCGCCCCCCGCTTGGAAAAATTCTAAGCCCGGCTGTAGCCTTAATAGTGAGGGTAAATCGTAGGCCTGAGAGCGGGCAATGTCGGCGGCGGTGATTACCGTAGTGGGCAGAAGGGCTCGTTCGACAGGTTGTGAGATACGGCTAGCGGTGACAACAACTTCAGGCCCGACGATAACGTTTTGCGCGTGGGCAAAATTCAGCAAACCAAGAGAGACTAAGAGAGGGATAGTGGGTTTCATTCGTTGTTCTTATAAAAAGTGATAGACGAAGAAACACCGCAGGCGAGACGTGAGGGGTTTTAGCCTGCAAACTTAGTCAAGGCGTACCCCTGTCTGGCTTGCCGCGACCCCGCGGCGTTCCAAGTGTATATAGGCCGGTCTCCGGGCTCTTAAGATCTTTCATCGCCTTCCCATGCCTTGGGGCACAGTGGCGTTTGGATGAAAGCACACTTAATTACCGTTGCGGGGGCAGCCCAGGTATTGCGCGGTGAAGTAAGCGCTCACCTGATTCCCGTTTCACCTGGCACCCGAGATTCAAGCGCCAGACACCTATAAGCCTTGTATTATATCGCTAAAAATTTTCTATGCGAGCTTCGAACCGGTAAATTATTAGACGGTAGAGCTTATCGCCCACCTGAATGTGGGTGGACTCCCGCCTGGCCAAGGCAAGGGCGCTACCGCCGCCGCTGGAACGGGGCTTGAAGCCAAACTGATCCCCTTCAATTAGGCTTTTTAAAATGACTACTAGCTCCGCCTCCGGCAGGCTATTGCCCGTATTATCGATTAAAACGCAGGGCTTGCCGCGCAGCGTCACGCCCGCCAAGCGCCGGGCGTCGTCCTTTAAGGGGTTATGCTGATCAAAGGTGTCTTCGGGATCAACCAACCAGCCCATCACCAGTTTTTTCCATTGTTAGCAAAATACATTTAATAACGAGCCTTATCAGTTGACTACTATAGATTTTTCCAATTATAGTGTGAGCATGGAAACAGCCGTCACCGAATTGGATGAGAAAATAACGCAGTTTATTCAATTGTGCCAGCAACTGCGAGCGGAAAACATTCAAATGCGGCAGAGCATCTTAAATCTTCAGGCGGAAAATAAAGATTTGCACAAAAAAATTAAAACGGCCAAAGAACAATTGCAAAGCCTGCTTGAAAAAATCCCGGCCGATTGAGCATGAGTAAGGGAGATAAGGGACTGGAAATTTCCATCATGGGCCGGGAATTCCGTATTGCGTGCCCGGAAAATGAGCAGGCTGCGTTATTGGAATCAGTAGCTCGGGTCGAGAAAACCATGCGTGAAATTATTGATTCCGGCAAGGTGGTCGGTATGGAGCGGGTGGCTATGATGGCCGCTTTAAATCTTGCCCATTCCGCCTTACACTCCCCCTCGGCGAATTCTTTTGACGCCGCCGAATTTAAGCGTAGAATTAATGCTATGCAGGAACGAATTGACCAAGCCATGTCTGATCAAGACAGATTGTTTTAAGCTTGCTCCCTGCGGTGTTAGTCTAGGCGAAACTTTTGAACCAATATTGTAATTGAGGTTGTGGCTATTGGAATGCTGTTGTGCGTATCTATCAACGGATCTGCCTGAAGTATTCTTGCTGCGACCATCTTGAACCCTAGGTTCAAGATGTTAGCCTGACGGCATTTGCGGGGGGTTTTATTTTCTAGCGCGAGTTTTCGAGCTAGCCTCAGGGATCCAAGAATAAGAGCGGTTGCGGCATAAACGTACTCTCGAAATCCAAGATACGCGCTCAACTCCGCCGGACGCGGCGGAACATCCCTCCCGTTTACCGGCGTCATGCGTCGTACCATTTAGCGCGTCAGGTCCAGCGCTCACATTTTTTTCTCAAACTAAAACACTTGGCCTTTTATCTTGCCTTTGATGGTGAAATTGATCTCGAGCCGCTAATGCGAGACGCCATCAAAATGCATAAAGCTGCGTATCTACCGGTAGTACCTAAAAGGTTTGAAAAAAATTTAAGATTTGGTAACGTAGCCTTAAGCGGTCAATGGCAATTTAATCGTTACGGCATTCGTGAATTTGTAACTCGTCGGCACGTACGCGCGTGGCAGTTGGACGCAATTTTTATGCCGCTAGTGGCATTTGACGATGAAGGCTCACGATTAGGCATGGGTGCTGGCTATTATGATGTGAGCCTCGCGCATTTACGACATCGAAAATTCTGGCGTAAACCACTTTTAATAGGCGTAGCTTTCGAATGTCAAAAAGTCCGGCATATTCCCACGGAGCCATGGGATGTGGGCTTAGACGCAGTCATCACGGAAAAAAAGATTTATAGCTATACAAGCGCTGGCAAACATTTTATATCGCAAGTCTAATCTAGGAATATATGCGCTACTGGTTGATGAAATCTGAACCTTCCGACGTAAGCATCGATGACCTGGCTAAACTGCCAAAAAAAACGGTGGCATGGTACGGGGTGCGAAACTATCAGGCGCGCAATTTTATGCGCGATCAAATGAGTGTCGGCGATCAAGTATTTTTTTATCACTCCAGTTGTGCTGAGCCCGGCATTGCCGGCTTGGCCAAAGTCAGCAGTAGACCATATCCGGATGAAACTCAATTTGATCGCAAGAGTAAATACTTTGACGCTAAAGCAACGCGCGCGGAGCCCCGTTGGTATAACGTCGATGTTAAGCTGCAAAAAAAGACTAGATTACTGAGTCTCAAAGAATTACGCAGTTACCCAGAACTAAAAAATATGCGCGTACTGCAAACGGGAAACCGTCTATCTATTACACCAGTTGACCCGCGCGAATGGGAATTTATACTAAAAATTTTATAGTCTATTAGGACCAGCGTGACTTTCTCAGAATTACTACATTATTTGAATCTCCATATGCCCTTAGAAATTCTTGTTGGCGATGCGCAGGCAACGGTAGATAGCGCCCTTAAAGGCGCCCATCAAAATGAATTGGTAGGGCAAGTTATCGCCAGCATGTTTGAAAAAAGCGGGGTGGAAAATGTGCATTCCGAAATTGAGCGCGCGCGCGCAGTGGCGGCACTGGGACCGATACGCCTACGGTTTATGAAAGATGATGCGCCGGTTGAGGGTTTTCGTATCGTCGAGAGTATTGTTCACCACATCGACGGTGCTTACAATGAAGAAGCGCTACGCTTAAAGTCGCAGGGGCGACAAGTTTAGACGAGCTTAGCAATCTTTCGGGCCACCTCAGGCAGCGAGCGCGATTGCACTCTCATTCTTCAAAATTTCACAACACGTTAGCTAGTTAAGCAATGTTGACATAAGCGTTCTACATGGATAACTGGCTACTATATTTAATTACCGGCGCGTTTGCGGGTTTTGTGGCGGGCTTGTTTGGCGTCGGCGGCGGACTCATTATTGTGCCGGTGCTAACCTTTATTTTTGCGGCGCAGCAGTTCCCGGACAGTCACGTCGTGCATTTGGCGTTGGGCACATCATTTGCAAGCATTATTTTTACGTCGCTTGCTAGCTTAAAAAGCCATCACAAAATGGCCGCGGTGGATTGGGCGTTGGTGCGGCGCATTACGCCCGGGATTTTGCTCGGCACGTTTATGGGTACTTGGCTAGCCGCACTGCTATCTACGTATGCCCTAAAATTATTTTTCGCCGTATTTGAGTTTTATGTCGCTACCCAGCTGTTGTTAAATATAAAGCCTAAGCCGGCACGTACCTTGCCGGGGGTGATCGGCACATCCACCGCCGGAATAATTATCGGTGGCGTCTCTAGCCTGGTGGGTATCGGTGGCGGAACATTGTCGGTGCCTTTTATGTTGTGGTGCAATGTTACCTTGCATCGCGCGATCGGTACTTCCTCCGCCATCGGTTTTCCTATCGCCATCGCTGGTACGCTGGGCTATATCGTCAATGGGTTGCGCGTCAGTGCGTTACCAGAATGGAGTGTCGGATTTGTCTATTTGCCGGCGTTGTCGCTGTTAATACTAGCGAGCGTTATCACTTCGCCATTAGGTGCGAAACTGGCCCATCGATTGTCGGTTGCGCCTTTACGAAAATTATTCGCCGTTTTGTTGTACGTCTTAGGCATAAAAATGGCCGCGAGCTTGTTTTAATAGGCCAAAAAAAAGCCACCCGAAAGTGGCTTTTCTCTCTCCAGCGTATTTTTAATTTACGACTGCTTTTAGTTCGCCTTTTGCATACTTGTCCGCTAGTGTGTCCAGCGGAATTGCGCGGATTTTACTGGCTTGACCCGCAGAGCCAAACGCCTCAAAACGTGCTTTGCAGATTTCTCTGGCGCCGACCATCGCGTCTTTAAAAAATTTACGGGGATCAAATTCGCTTTTGTTTTTTGCCAAGTGTCTACGTATGGCGCCGGTCATCGCTAGGCGAATATCGGTGTCGATGTTGATTTTACGCACGCCGTGTTTAATGCCCTCTTGGATTTCCTCCAAGGGCACGCCATAGGTTTCTTTCATTTCACCGCCGTATTCACGAATAATGTCCAACCACTCTTGGGGCACCGAGCTGGAGCCGTGCATAACCAAATGGGTGTTGGGGATGCGCTTATGAATTTCTTTTACGCGATTAATTGCCAAAATATCGCCGGTCGGTTTGCGGCTGAATTTATAGGCGCCGTGGGAAGTGCCAATGGCGATAGCCAGCGCGTCCACGCCAGTGTGTTTTACAAAATCGGCGGCCTGCTCCGGATCGGTTAAGAGTTGGTCATGCGATAGCACGCCCTCCGCACCCGAGCCGTCCTCTTCACCGGCCATACCTGATTCCAAAGAGCCTAAGCACCCCAATTCACCTTCCACGGAGACGCCTACTGCGTGCGCCATATCGACTACTTTTTTGGTGACCTCGACATTGTATTCATAAGTGGAAGGAGTTTTCATATCGGCTTTTAGTGAACCGTCCATCATCACCGAAGTAAAGCCGGAACGAATCGACCGCTGACAGACATCGGGGCTGGCGCCATGGTCTTGGTGCATGACTATCGGAATATGCGGGTACATTTCCGCCGCGGCTAATATCATGTGACGCAAAAACGGTTCGCCCGCATATTTGCGCGCGCCCGCGGAGCCCTGAATGATGACCGGGCTATCGCATTCGTCCGCCGCCTGCATAATGGCCTGGATCTGCTCTAGATTATTGGCGTTAAATGCCGGCAAACCATAACCGTTTTCAGCGGCGTGGTCCAATAGTTGACGTAATGATACGAGTGCCATGTTGATCTCCTTTTAAAATAAATGTATCGCCGAGCCGTTTAGACCTTATTGTGGTCCCCAACTCTAACAATTTTCATGGTGTTGGTGCCGCCGGATTTGCCAATAGGCTCGCCAATTGTGAGTACAATTAGATCACCGTCGCGTACTGCGCCCCGGCGACGTAACTCATCCTCGGCTTCAATTAAAATCTGTTCGCGATCGGTCGTTGCTACCTTAAAATTAATGGGATAGACGCCGCGAAATAAAGTTACTTTTCTACGTGTTTCCACCTGCGGTGTCAAGGCATAGATAGGCACGCTGGTGCTTAGTCGTGACATCCACAATGCCGTCGAGCCAGATTGGGTGAGTGCGGCAATGGCCTTCACATTTAAGTGGCTGGCTGTAAACAAGGTTGCCATGGCGATGGATTCATCAATGCCGGTGAAAGCGCGATTCATGCGCATTTGCGCAAAGGCGTTTTCGCCTTCTTTTTCCGCCTCTAAACATACTCTATCCATAGCGGCGACGGCCTCCACCGGATAAAGGCCAGCGGCGGTCTCGGCAGATAGCATCACCGCATCGGTACCGTCAATCACCGCATTAGCGACGTCCGATACCTCCGCTCGTGTAGGAATCGAGCTATTGATCATGGATTCCATCATTTGCGTCGCCGTAATAACCAGTTTATTTTTGAAACGTGCTTCCCGTATCATGCGTTTTTGTAACGCCGGCACCGCGGCGTCGCCCACTTCCACCCCCAAATCACCTCGGGCGACCATAATTGCATCGGCGGCATCAAGAATTTCATCTAAACAAGTGATTGCCTCAGCGCGCTCAATCTTTGCCACAATCAGGCCTTTGCCGCCCGCCGCCACCATTAATTCGCGGGCACGGGTGATGTCATCACCGCAACGCGGAAAAGAGACAGCGAGGTAGTCGGCTTGAAGTGCCGCCGCAGTTTTAATATCTTCGACATCTTTTTCAGTAAGTGCCGCCGCGGATAGGCCCCCGCCCAGACGGTTAATACCTTTGTTATCAGAAAGCACGCCGCCTTGTATCACGTTGCAAATTATTTGCGTGCCTTCAACTTTCTCTACCCATAAAACAATACGCCCGTCGTCCAACAATAAAGTCGAACCGCGGCTAACGTCGCGAGGTAAATCTTTATAGTCGAGGCCAACGATGGTCTCGTCACCCAAGGGACAGTTGGCGTCAAGAATAAAAGGGTCATCCTTTTTTAAGAGGATTTTATTGCTCTTGAATTTGCCAATGCGGATTTTAGGGCCTTGGAGATCAACCAATACCCCGACGGCACGACCGCGGCTACGCGCGATAGCGCGCGTTAATTCAGCGCGCTCGATATGTTCCTCTGCTTTGCCGTGGGAGAAATTTAGGCGTACGACGTCCACTCCCGCTTCTACCATCCGATCCAAAGTTTTGTGATCGGCGCTAGATGGACCGAGTGTGGCAACTATTTTAGTTCGTCGTAGCATGCGGCTTTTTAGCTTGGGAAACCCAAGCCTAAATTATTTGGCTCTTTCGGTTAATATTTCCACCGCAGGAAGCTTCTTGCCTTCCAAAAATTCCAAAAACGCGCCGCCTCCCGTGGAGATATAAGAGATTTTATCGGCGATGCCGTATTTGGCGACAGCCGCGAGCGTATCTCCGCCACCGGCGATAGAAAAGGCTTTGGAATTCGCAATCGCTTTGGCCAATGCCTCCGTCCCCGCACCGAATTGATCAAATTCAAACACGCCGACGGGACCGTTCCAAACGATAGTTCCGGCATTAGCGATAATGGATTCCAACTGGCGGGATGATTTGGGGCCGATGTCAAAAATCATATCGTCATCAGCAACGCTATTCACATCTTTAAGGGTAGCTGCTGCGTCTTCGGCAAAAGCTTTGGCGCAGACGACGTCCACCGGGATCGGCACATTGCCGCCTTTGGCCCGGGCTGCAGTGATAATGTCCTTAGCTTCTTGGACCAAATCAACTTCCGCTAGTGACTTACCGATGTTATGGCCTTCGGCCAGAATAAAAGTGTTCGCAATGCCGCCGCCGACAATTAGTTGATCGACAATTTTCGATAAGGACTTTAATACCGTGAGCTTGGTGGAGACTTTAGAGCCGCCGACAATGGCCACGACCGGTCGGGCAGGTTTATCTAGTGCCTTGGCCAGCGCTTCCAGCTCCGCGGCCAAGAGCGGACCGGCGCAGGCAATCGGCGCATATTTGGCGACGCCATGCGTAGAAGCTTGCGCCCGGTGTGCCGTGCCAAACGCATCCATCACATAGACATCACAAATGGCCGCCATCTTTTTGGCGAGCTCGTCATTGTTCTTGCCCTCACCCTGATTAAAGCGTACGTTTTCACATAACACCACTTCGCCGTCGGCCAGCGTCACGCCGCTCAACCAATCTTTAACCACCCGCACTTCTTGGCCGAGCAGTTGGCTTAGATGCCTGGCCACGGGTTTTAAGGAAGAAGCTTCGTCATACACGCCTTCCTCGGGTCTGCCTAAATGCGACATCAGCATCACTTTGGCGCCGGCGTTTTTGGCGATCTCAATGGTGCGCAGCGACGCACGAATTCGCGTGTCATCGGCAACTTCACCATTTTTTAAGGGTACGTTTAAATCTTCGCGGATTAAGACTCGCTTACCGGAAAGATCAAGATCGGTCATTTTGATGACAGACATGTTGTGTCGCTCCAAATTATGCAATGATAAGCGCCCGAAGGCGCCCATCAGATTTACTTAGCCATTACCCGGACCATTTCCAGCACTTTGCTGGAGTAGCCCCATTCATTGTCATACCAGGCAACGACTTTTACGAAAGTTTTGTCGAGTGCCAAGCCGGCTTCGGCGTCGAAGGTAGAGGTGCAAGATTCGCCACGAAAATCAGTCGAAACCACTTTGTCTTCGGTATAACCCAACACACCCTTCATGGGTCCTTCCGAGGCTTTTTTCATGGCGGCGCAAATTTCCGCGTAAGTGGCATCTTTGTTCAACTCGACAGTTAGATCCACGACGGAAACATCGGAAGTGGGTACGCGAAACGCCATGCCCGTGAGCTTTTTGTTGAGCTCGGGAATCACCACGCCGACCGCTTTAGCGGCGCCGGTGGAGGAGGGAATAATATTTTCCAAAATACCGCGGCCTCCGCGCCAATCTTTATTGGATGGGCCATCGACGGTTTTTTGGGTTGCCGTGGCAGCGTGCACGGTGGTCATCAAGCCACGCTTAATCCCAAAAGTGTCGTTTAATACTTTTGCGACGGGAGCTAAGCAATTGGTGGTGCAGGATGCGTTGGAAATGACGTTCTCACCTTTATAAGTCTTGTCATTCACGCCAAATACGAACATCGGAGTGTCATCTTTCGAAGGCGCGGACATGATTACTTTTTTGGCGCCGGCGGCAATGTGTTTGTCACAAGTTTCTTTCGTGAGGAAAAGACCTGTGGACTCAACAACAATATCCGCCCCCACTTCATTCCATTTTAGTTCTGCCGGGTCCTTGATCGCAGTTAAACGGATTTTTTTCCCGTTAACCACTAAGGTGTTGCCATCGACTTTTACGTCTCCTTTAAAGGGACCATGCACGGAATCGTGCTTAAGCATATAAGCCAAATATTCGGGCTCCAACAGGTCGTTGATGGCGACTACTTCAATATCCGGAAAATCCTTAATTGCGGCGCGGAAAACCATACGCCCGATTCGGCCGAAACCATTAATGCCGACTTTAACTGCCATGATTGCTCCTTGAAAAAATAAAAAAAACTCTTTAGGCGCGCGCTGCGCGCCTTAACTTGAGCTACGCTGAGGTTAGTAATTAGTAGCGGGAGTTACAGAACGCTTTTTACAACCTTCACCACGTTTTCCACGGTGAACCCAAAGTGCTTAAAGAGTTCGCCGGCAGGTGCCGATTCGCCAAACGTGTCTATACCGACCACGGCACCTTCTAGTCCGACATATTTACGCCAGTAATCGGTTACGCCTGCCTCGACCGCGACGCGCTTTGCGCCACGCGGTAATACGCTTTCGCGATAGGCGGCATCTTGACGATCAAACACCGACGTGGCGGGCATGGACACCACCCGCACGGCAATGTTTTGCTCAGCCAGAGATTTTTGCGCATCCATGGCGAGTCCAATTTCTGACCCGGTCGCGATAATAATCGCTTGCGGTTTGCCACCGGCAGCTTCCGACAGTACGTAAGCACCTTTGCTAATGTTAGCGATTGTTGCCTCATCACGTTTTTGGAAGGGTAAATTCTGCCGACTGAAAATCAACGTGCTGGGCCCGTTTTTGCGTTCAATAGCGCGTGCCCAAGCCACGACTGATTCCACGGTATCGCAAGGGCGCCATACATCCATGTTGGGGATATAGCGCAGTGTGGCCGTTTGCTCGACCGCTTGATGGGTTGGGCCATCCTCGCCTAAACCGATGGAATCGTGCGTATAGACAAAGAGCGCGCGAATTTTCATTAAGGCGGCCATGCGCAGTGAGTTGCGGGCGTATTCCGAAAACATTAAAAAGGTTGCGCCGTAGGGTATAAAGCCGCCATGCAAGCTCAAGCCATTTAGCATGGCCGACATGCCAAATTCGCGTACGCCGTAATACACGTAGTTGCCCGCACCTTTTTTGACGTCTTTAGAACCGGACCACAAAGTTAGATTGGATCCAGCCAAATCTGCCGAGCCGCCGATTAATTCCGGGAGGGCGGGCGCTAAACCTTCAATGGCGTTTTGCGAGGCCTTGCGGGTGGCGATGGTTTCGGCTTTCGCGTTAACTTTAGCGATCAAATCGTTAACATGCTGCTGCCAATTGGCGGGCAACTCACCGTTGACGCGACGTTCAAATTCCGCGGCTTCTTTAGCGTGTGTTTTTTTATAAGTTGCGAAACGTTGATTCCATTCTTGCTCCCATTGCGCGCCGCGCTCACGCGCGTTCCATCCGGCATAAACGTCTTCGGGAATTTCAAAGGGGGGATGATTCCATCCGATATGCGCGCGCGTGGCTGCAACTTCGGCTTCGCCTAAAGCCGCGCCATGGGAATCATGGGTGCCGGCTTTATTGGGTGAGCCTTGACCGATAATGGTTTTGCAGCAAATTAGTGTCGGCTTATTGGATTCTGCTTTAGCGGCAAGCACCGCGGCTTCAATCGCGTTGACATCGTGCCCATCAACGTTCGGCACAACATGCCAACCATAAGCTTCAAAGCGCTTAGGGGTGTTATCTGTAAACCAGCCTTCGACGTGGCCATCGATGGAAATACCATTGTCGTCATAAAACGCAATCAGTTTGGATAAGCCCAACGTGCCGGCTAAAGAGCATGCCTCGTGAGAGATGCCTTCCATCAAGCACCCGTCACCTAGAAAGACGTAAGTGTAATGGTCAACGATTTCAAGATTAGGGCGATTGAATTCCGCGGCCAAGACTTTTTCAGCGAGCGCCATACCCACGCCGTTGGCAATGCCCTGACCCAAAGGCCCGGTGGTGGTTTCAATGCCCGGCGCATAGCCATATTCGGGGTGCCCCGGCGTTTTGGAATGCAGCTGGCGGAAATTTTTTATTTCTTCAATAGGCAGATCGTAGCCCGATAAGTGCAGCAAGGCGTATTGCAGCATCGAGCCATGGCCATTGGATAAAATGAAGCGATCGCGATTGGGCCATTTTGGATTGGCAGGATTGTGACGTAGATGATGGTTCCACAAAACCTCGGCAATTTCCGCCATGCCCATAGGCATGCCCGGATGCCCAGAATTGGCTTTTTGTACGGCGTCCATGGCCAACGCTCGAATCGCGTTGGCTAACTGTTTGCGGTCCACTGTAGATGGATTTTTCGTAACCTGAGTGCGGGGGACAGCGGTTGGCGTGTTCATTTGTATGGGCCCTAATCGCGCGAAAAGGCAGTAATTATGGCCTAGCCACTGAATTGTAGCAAGCCCGCGGATTTGTTGAATTCGTGGGATTTGCTTGATTTTAAATAAATTTCCGGGAAAATTCAGCTAAATTGAATTTACTTGTCCGGATATTAATGGTGCTTATGTAAAGCCATCCGGAAGGTGGGTCTACATCAATCCCTAAACCGCATACGCCGGGGACGCCATCGGCTTTGAGCCGCCTCCCGTCGCGGTCTATTTCCCCAGCTGAGACTGAGGGGCTTAGCAAAAAGGCGTTTTATCGCAATCATCGTCTTTCTCACGCATAACATAGCGGGATTTGCCGATGTTTAGTTCATTCCAAACGGGCGGCGAAGTCATCACACTTTCCGTCGCCAGTTTAGTTGGTATATCGCTAGCGTTATTATCCATCCAGCTAACTGGTGACAAGTTGCCGACGCGTTTCCATTGGTTCGCTATTTTTGAATACACGTAGGGATCTGAGTCACGGCGTGCTTTCCATAAAATGAATTCGGATTGACCATCGCGATTTAAATCCATTTCCAACAGGCTACAGCGTAAATTTTTATTGGCTTGATTTAAGCAACTGTCTCGTCTCATCCAGCTTTCCCAGGAACGGATATCGGTGGTAAGAAAAGCTACGAAGTCTTCCGGCAAGGGCGTGCCTTTGGGATAGACGTCAAGCCGGCCGCGTAAATCGGTCGTGGGCGCCTCATCCGGTTTGTTGCCCCATGCGAAGGCGATGTTTTGTCGCGCCGATTCCATAGCCTCGTTTGCCCGCACCGCGAGCGGGCTGATACTGCCATCGGCGTTTTTCTGTTGCGATAAATTCTGTAAAGCATCGTGTCCGAAGCGCCCTTGTTGCGTCAAGGCATGGGTATCAAAGTTTGCAAGCTTAACCTTTCCAGCGTTCAGCCGTGAAATTTGGCTATTGGTAGAAAGCCTGCGGGCATCCAATATCGGAGAGAGCAGCAGGACGATGCCTGTGCACATTATTAATGCGGCAAGCACATTGGCGTGAGTGATGCTGCCCATCCACTGCGTTTTTTTAAACAATGAAAACGCATAGCCAATTCCATAACACGACGCGACGGCGACAACCAACAAACCCCAGACTCGGTCGGGCGTTAAGCCGTGCTGATTAACACGCAACAACAGTGCCCATGCTGCCAGACCAATAATTGCCAGCAAAGCCAGCGCTGCAAAAGGCAGAATTTTTTGCAGCCACACCGGAAACGGCGGCGCGTTTTGGCCATCCTGAAATGCGGAGTTGTAAAACTTGACCCAGAAAGCCGCGAACCACAGCAAATAAAAAGCGGATAAGCCACCTTCAAACAATTTATCTACGCCACCCATGCTGGTTAGAACAAAGACCGACCCAATTAAAGCCACCAGCGGCAAAAGCCAGGCAGTCAATGTTAGCCAATGGTTGCGTAAGGTCACTACAAAAGCGGCCCGCTTCAATCCGGCGCGCATTCCCAGCGCGATGCTTAAAGTAGTCACGGGTATCCAAAACCAGGCTTCTTCCAGCGTATCGCGCGGCCAGTCGATTCCGATTAAATGAAAGAGCTGCGCACCAAGTTGCAGGACAGCCCACAGCAAACCAGTTAACACGCCGGCTTGAACCGTAATCACAGCGTTGCGCCAGGCGTGTTCGAAAAGCAGGGCGTAATCCCAACGCCCCAATGCCAGCTCAGGTCGCCTTTGCTTGCCCCACGCGGATATCAGCGGCACGAGCATGAAACCAAGAAGCGCGATCCCAAAAAATACCGGAAAGTCGACTAATTGGGGTTTCTTAAGGTCGGTAGAAGGAAATAGGGTCGCTGCTTGATATGCGCCCAAAGCTAGGGTCAACACCCCTAACGCGACCAGTAGCCGTAAAAGCGCGCTACGGCTTAATATAGCGTGCGCCCAATAAACTATAAACGGCAAGAGTAATACCACGAGCAACACGGCGTTGAATACGGGCGCCCAATCGGACGGCCAAAGCAACGCTTTGTGAGTCTTGTAAAGCGCATAGAGCGTGGCACCTTGCACGAGTCCTAGCCAGACTAATTTGGCGTCGCGAGGGGAGTTTAGATTAATGTTTGGCATAAAAATTCAGTTCCCGAAAATTGATGTAGCGCGCTTAAACACCAGCTGGCACCGCCTCCAACAGACAAAACTCACGGGCCTAGTCGTCGATTACGTCCGGAATATGCCATGAACACGCTGCATCACCAACCGTAAAGTTAGGATAATCGATGCTAAACGTGGGTTCAGATTGCAACCGTACAGTAACGCGATTGGAATAATGACGATAGCACAATTTGCATATGTCCTGAGCCGGAAGCGGCGAATGGAACTTACGAGGGCGTTTTCTTCTCAGTCGCCCGTTTGTATTCTTTGGCGGCGCGTAGCGCCACACGACCGCGCATGAACGCCCATAAGACGCCAGCGCCGATAAGAAATATCGGGGAGCCATACCATGCGATACCTGCGAGGCCTAGGCCAAAAAATGCCGCGATATCTGCCGTGTCCAGGGGTGTGATGCCGAACGTTGCGGGTGATATCGTGGCAACAATTGCCCAGCCGATGAAAATCACAATCCACACAACCACAATATAAATGCAAACACGAGCCCAAAGGGTTACTGCGTTGGTAGGCGTCATGCAGTAAACGATGTGATGGCATGAATTAAAACACGTAAAGGTGTTTTCACTTTTCCCGCGCTGCGATACATTCAACTTCCACTCGCGCACCCAATCCTAAACCGCTTGCCGCAAAGGCGCTGCGGGCCGGGTACCGTTTTGAAAAAAAGGTTTTATAAACATCATTAAACGCACCCCACTCTGAAATGTCCGCCAGCATGACGGTACATTTCACGACGTTAGTCATCGAGTAACCGTGCGCGCCTAGGGATGTTTTTATATTTTCCATCACTTGCCTGGCTTCCTCTTTAATGCCACCTGAAACGAGTTTTAGGCTCCCGGGCACCGTCCCAAGCTGGCCTGACAGATATAGCGTATTGCCCACCCGCACCGCTTCGGAAAATGGCAGGTTGGTAGGCAGTACCTTGCCCGAATTAAGGAACTCGATAGGTGTAGTCTCGTCAGCACGGAGTGGTTCCGTGGTAACCATGCCGTAAACTGCGGCGAGCAATAAGAGCATACTTTTCATTTTTGGTCTCCTTGACTGATTGACGGCGGGAATTCATTCCACGAATGTGATTCGGCAACCGCTAAGAGTTCGCAACCGAACTCTCCTCATCCAACTTGCGTATTTGCTCGACTAGGCGCACTACCTCGCGGCCAAATTCAGTGAGCTCATATTCTGTTCGAGGCGGAGATTCCGCATAACGGCGCTGCGCCAGCAGGCCATACTTAGTTAATTTACGTAAACGTTCACTCAGTACTTTGGTGGAAATTCCCGGAATGTATTTTTCCATTGCGCCCGGGCGAATTACCCCGGCACCGGTAGCTAACAACACGCTCACCGACCACTTGCAGCCAATCACATCTTCCAGACAGCGATAGATTGTTTCAGAGCGATTACTCGCAATTATTTTTGTTTTGGCTTTCATTAATCACAACCAAAAAGTGGGTAGCACACCGAATTGTGCCCGCTATC
>CAYYOS010000013.1:0-3781 GCA_964473355.1 uncultured Burkholderiales bacterium
CTTTCTTAATTCCGGGTGGCTTTGGCACGCGCCAAGAGATGCACAACCGCAAGCTGCATGACTACATACGCGCGCTTCCACGCGCTTGCTTACTAACCAGTGTCTGCACTGGTTCTTGGATTTACGCGCACATGGGTCTTTTAGATGGCTTGCCTGCCACCAATCGCAAGGAACCAGATCGGCTGGAGGCCTCGCATTTGGGCAAAACGCCCATAGATCGGCTGGCTGAGATCGCCCCAGGTTGCCATGTGAGCCGGGCGCGGGTGGTGGACGCGGGACGCATGATAACCGCAGGCGGCATTGCGTCGGGAATGGAACTGGGTTTTCATTTACTGCGTCGCGCGGGCTACGACGAATTATTTATTAATGATGTGGCTCGCGTTATGGAATATCAACGCGCTTATGAATTTTATAGACACGATATCGAATACGCCCCCCAGGGCGAAGTAAGTACTTTGCACTCGGCTTGATCTAACGGAGGAACGACCATGTCCATCTTTAACAATCCCTTCAACCCACTTGTTAAACTGACGCGTGGCTGCAGTTGCGGCCGTCACGCCAATCAAACCGATCATGACGCCGAGCAAGCGCTGACTACGGAAGCATTAGCCTCACGCACGGTGGAGGGGGCGGTTCTGCGCGCAATGTTTCCACAAGACGAATTGCGTCGCCGCTTTTTGCGAACGGTAGGGGCGAGCACCGCACTAGCGGCGATCTCGAGCGTGTTTCCCCTGGCAATGGCGAAGGAAGCCTTCGCGCAGTCCGCGGGAAAATTAGAAAAAACCAAGCTTAAGGTTGGTTTTATTCCCATTACTTGCGCGACGCCCATCATCATGGCGCATCCTCTGGGTTTTTACGCCAAACAAGGGTTGGATGTCGAAGTCGTTAAAACTGCGGGCTGGGCGGTGATACGCGATAAATCATTATCCAAAGAGTACGACGCGGCGCATATGTTGTCCCCGATGCCCTTGGCAATCTCTCTGGGTGCGGGCTCCAACCCCATTCCCTGGGCCATGCCGGCTGTGGAAAATATTAACGGCCAAGCCATTACCCTAGCGATCAAGCACAAAGATAAACGCGACCCCAAAGAGTGGAAGGGTTTTAAGTTTGCCGTGCCATTCGATTACTCCATGCATAATTATTTGTTGCGCTACTTTCTAGCCGAACACGGGCTCGACCCCGACAAAGACGTGCAAATTCGCTCCGTGCCGCCCCCGGAAATGGTCGCCAACCTACGCGCCGATAACATCGATGGCTTTTTGGCGCCGGACCCGGTGAACCAACGCGCGGTGTACGATGGCGCGGGCTTTATTCATATCCTTTCCAAAGAAATATGGGAGGGCCATCCGTGTTGCGGCTTTTCCGCAAGCAAAGAATTTGTCGCACAAATGCCTAACACCTATCACGCATTGCTGAAGGGGATATTGGAAGCCACCGCCTATGCGCGTAAGCCGGAGAACCGTAAGGAAATTGCCGCGGCAATCGCGCCAGCTAATTATCTCAACCAACCCGTCACCGTGGTAGAGCAGGTGCTCACCGGTACTTACGCCGATGGTTTAGGAGGAATAAAAACGGCGCCGAATCGTATCGACTTTGATCCTTTCCCATGGCAGTCTTTCGCGATTTGGATCATGACTCAGATGAAGCGCTGGGGCCAAATCAGCGGCGAGCTTAATTATCAAAAAGTGGCGCAGGAAGTTTTTTTGGCAACTGACGCGACGCGCTTAATGAAAGAAGTGGGTTTGGTGCCGCCCACTACCAGCACTAAGAAATTCTTTGTGATGAAAAAAGAATTCGATCCCAGCAAACCCGAGCAGTACATCCAGAGCTTCGCCATTCGGCGAACCTAGACGTTTTCTATGCGTCCTTCCCACGCTTGGCTCGCGCCTTTACTTTCGATCCTATTCCTAGCGATTTTCTTAGGCGTATGGTCTCTTGCGACCGTTAAGCAAAAAGCCGAAGTGCAAGTGGATCCGGAGTACGCCAAGCTGGTGGGGGCGGCGGCCGCCACCGGTACTAAATCTGCCGTGCCCTCGCCGCTGGATGTCGGCAAAAAGCTCTGGGTGCATATCAAAGATCCGTTCTATGATCGTGGCACCAATGACAAAGGCATAGGCATACAGCTGGGATATTCCATCGCGCGGGTGTTGACGGGTTTTCTGCTCGCCGCAGTGATAGCCATACCGCTGGGCTTTCTTATCGGTATGTCACCGCTTATTTATAAGGCTTTGGATCCTTTTATCCAAATATTAAAACCGATCTCGCCCCTTGCCTGGATGCCGCTCGCCTTATACACGATTAAAGATTCCGGAACGTCCGCGATATTTGTGATTTTTATTTGTTCGTTGTGGCCCATGCTTATTAATACCGCTTTCGGCGTGGGTAGCGTGCGGCGTGATTGGTTAAACGTCGCGCGCACCTTGGAGGTTTCACCGGTGCGCACCGCGTTTCAAGTCATACTGCCCGCCGCTGCGCCTACCATTACCACCGGCATGCGGATATCAATCGGTATTGCTTGGCTAGTTATCGTCGCTGCGGAAATGTTGGTTGGCGGCACGGGCATCGGCTACTTTGTGTGGAACGAATGGAACAACCTGTCCATTAGCAATATTATTATCGCGATTCTCTTTATTGGCCTAGTTGGAATGTTGCTGGATGCGCTGTTAGCTCGGCTCACGAAAATAGTTACTTACCGTGAATAGCAAATGACTCAGAGCTTCTTAAACATAGAAGCGCTTTCCAAAGCGTTTCCCTCGGCGAATGGAAAACCCGGGACGCCGGTATTTGAGAATGTGCACTTCGGTCTTTCTCGCGGCGAATTTGGCTGCATTATTGGCCACTCGGGTTGTGGTAAAACGACGATCCTAAATATACTTGCTGGCCTAGACCGTGCCACGTCCGGCGTCATTATTATGGATGGCCGCGAAGTTGTCGGCCCATCTTTGGATCGCGGGGTGGTATTTCAAGGGCACGCGCTTTTGCCCTGGCAAAGCGCGCTAAAAAATGTCGAATTCGGCGTCCGCTCTCGTTGGCCGACATGGACGCGCCAGCAAATTGAGGCGCATAGCGTTAAATATCTCAATATGGTTGGGCTATCGGAAGCCTTGCATAAAAAACCCGCTGAACTCTCTGGGGGAATGAAGCAGCGCGTTGGCATTGCACGTGCCTTCGCCATTGAACCCAAGATGTTGCTGCTGGACGAGCCGTTCGGCGCGCTGGACGCCTTGACCCGGGGCACCATACAAGACGAATTACTAGCGGTTGTCCAAGCCACCCACCAAACCGTATTCATGATCACCCATGACGTGGACGAAGCCATTCTTCTTGCCGATAAGATTCTACTGATGAGCAATGGACCGCTCGCCAAAATCGCCGAAATTGTGGAAATTACCCTGCCGCGAAATCGGCTGCGCAGTACCATCCATCATGATCCGCAGTATTACCGCATACGTAATCACTTGGTAGATTTCCTGGTAAATCGTTCGCAAGTCTATGCGGGTGCGAGCGGACCTGCGGAGCACGACGCCAAAAACCCACCACACGTGCGGCCCGGATTAAGCGCGGAGAATACTTTCGATGCGCCAGTCGAGGCGATGGATTCGTCAATCAAAGAACCTGTTGGGCTCGCCTAAGCAGAACAAAAACTTTGATTATTTATTTGAACCGCAGGAGAAAAGCATGACTCGTGACGAAGTAAGCGAACTGATAGTCGCCAATAAATTAAAAAAGAAATTAAAGTGGTCGCAATTGGCCGAAGCCGTGGGCTTCAGTAAAGAGTGGT
>CAYYOS010000013.1:3881-26055 GCA_964473355.1 uncultured Burkholderiales bacterium
CGGCTAAAGCTGCGCCCTGGGCGCGCCGACGTTTTGGCGGGCTTGGCATCGGAGCGACGAGGGTCCCCCCGGCGAACTTCTGTTCGCTGCATAACGTTGCCGTTAGGTTCGCTGCGATTGCCTAGGCTTGAACTGTTACCATTCGCCGCACGTGTGGGGGCGGCGTTCGCATAATCGTTAACGGAGCGTGAAAATGGACTAACCTGGCTACGTGCCGGCCGTGCATCGCGATCACGCGGCGGATAGGATTTCGCCCGTGAACTAGGCGCACGGCTATTGCGATCATTTCGCCCACCACCGCGACCACTGCGTTCTATCGGCGCATTGAAAGGGCGCTTGGGCTCTAAGCCTACAATAATTTCGGATTCCAATTTGCGCCCGGTTAAGCGCTCAATATCGCGCAACTTATTGCGATCTTCAGGGCATACTAAGGAAATGGCAGTGCCGGTAGCGCTACCCCGGCCGGTACGGCCAATGCGGTGAATGTAATCTTCGGCTACCATCGGCAAATCAAAGTTGATAACGTGGCTAATGCCTGCAATATCTAATCCGCGAGCGGCAACGTCAGTGGCGACCAACACATTAAATTTATTGCGACGCATTTGATCCACCGTACGTTTGCGCGCGTTCTGGTTCATATCGCCATGCAGCGCAGCGCTGATATGGCCTTCGCCAGACAAGCGTTTAGCAAGTTTATCGGCCCCGTGCTTGGTCGCGGTAAAGATCACGGTTTGAAATAAACCGTCACCCTTTAACAAATGCGAGAGCAAGGCATGCTTATGTGTAACGTCATCCGCTTGGTGCATTTTTTGGGTGATTGAGGTGTGCACATCTTTGTTAGCAGCCAATTGAATGCGCGCAGGGTCTTTTAGCAACTTACTGGCGATGTCCATAATGCGTCCTTCAAGCGTCGCAGAAAATAATAAGGTCTGACGGCTTGCCGGTGTTTTGGCGGCAATGCTTTTCACAGCATCGACAAAGCCCATATCCAACATACGATCCGCTTCATCTAGCACCAGCATTTCCAAGCGCGAGAAATCAACGCGGCCTTGTTCCATGTGGTCCATCAGGCGGCCGGGTGTCGCAACCAAAATATCCAGTGGCATTTGCAACATGCGAATTTGCTTAGGGTAGGGCAGGCCACCTACGATATTACCGGTGGTGACTTGGCAAAATTTACTGAATTGTGTGACGTGATCATTAATCTGCATCGCCAATTCACGTGTCGGCGTTAAGACTAAAACGCGTGGACCACGGCCTTTAACGACGGCGGAAGGTGTTAACAAGCGTTGCAAGGCCGGTAAAACAAACGCTGCGGTTTTACCCGTGCCGGTTTGGGCGGACGCCATTAAATCGCGCCCCGCCAAGGCAATAGGAATAGCCTGACGCTGAATTTCAGTCGGCGCCTTGAAGTTGCACGTCGCAATTGCGCGCATCAATTTTTCATTTAAATTTAAATTTTCGAAAGACAAAATAATTCCTCACCCGCGCTTGAAGCACGGAAAATAAGTAACAATACGAACGCAGCGAATGAAAAACGGTAATCGCCTGGTTCACGAGCGGCTTG
Organism: uncultured Burkholderiales bacterium; assembly: GCA_964473355.1. GTDB lineage: Bacteria > Pseudomonadota > Gammaproteobacteria > Burkholderiales > REEB80 > CAYYOS01. The sequence goes on from CAYYOS010000013.1 coordinate 5,449, forward strand.
GCGCCCAAAAGAGCCCAAGTCGTACGTTGCTAACCAGGGAAGCCAGTGAATGAATACACAAGGGAAAGGTCAGAAACGCGACACCCTCAAATGAGGATGAGTCGGCACTATACCTGTTAACTGGGAATAAGGCTAGTGAATATTTAGTTTCTATGGAACGGGAATTGAACCGCAAAACGCAGGGGTACAAATTTATTCGTTTCAGGCGCGCCCACGGACAGGTCCGATTCAAGGAGCCTCTAAGCCTTGATTTCCATAGACTGCCCTACGTCACGCTACCTTGAAATCCAGATGTTTGAGATCCGCGGAAGGTACGCGCTCCTTGACGCGCAGAATCTCGACGCCAACAACTTGGTTGTTGGCATCGAAATCTAGAACAATGCCGGGCTGCACTTCTTCGGATTCGATAATCTTTGATTCATCGAGGCGTAGATAAAGTGCGTCGGATTTTTCGTCATAGTGCATTTTCATAACTTGCCTCTCTGACCTCGGTCGAAGTAAGCGGTAACAATACGCCAAGGAGTCAAAGTGACATTGTAGACCACCCGCAATATTCGGTCATCCTGTTCGCTAATGCGACCCAAAGCATGACGCAACTCGGGATCGGCTTTGTCGAGTTCGATTCGTTCTGGGGTTTGCAAGGTACGTTCCACCCACGCGATGAGGATTCTGCGCTCGGCCATTACCGTGGCCGCATGGGTTGAAAAATTGTAACTAATTTTTGGCATGTCGATCAATTTCAGGGTGCATCGGTCCCCTCCGTGGAAGTTTCCATACCCTTTTATCCAGCTTTTAATACCACTAACATAGCATATAAGAGATTCGGACTAAATCACGTCTAGGCTTTTTAATGGGCATTATGCTATCTTTATGTATGCGCATTTTTCCCTCACGATCACAAATTATTTTTTCTCTTGCCGTCTTTGCGACCCTGGTATTATTCAGCCAGTTCGTTAGCGCTGCTCAAGACTGGTCTAAGGTAAACCGCGGGGGGTTTAAGGAAGACGCGGTGCCAGTCACCATCGAGTTTCCGTCCTGGTTTAAGCGCAGCTTCCTCGATATACGTGATGATTTAGCCGACGCCAAGCGCGCCGGAAAACAAGGCGTTCTGCTTTTTCTGAGTACACCGCATTGCAGTTATTGCAAAGCCTTCTTGGATTTCACTTTCGCTGATCCCGGCATTCAACGCGAGTTGCGCCGCAATTTTGACGTTATCGGCGTAGAAGTCATTAGCGATAGCATTCTTACCGACGTCAACGGCAAATCTTGGACCATGAAGGAATATGCCGCCGCGCAAAAAGCTTACGTAACACCTACGTTGATATTTTTACGCCATGACGGCAAACAGATGCTACGCATCGTCGGTTACTACCCGCCTGAAAAATTTCGCGTGGCGATGGATTATTTATTAAAAGGACACTACGAACGCGAGCCCTTCAGCGCTTATCTGGCAAAAGTAAATACCAATGGCAAACCCGCAGAACTAATTCGTGATGCGGAATTGTTTGGCGCAGCCACTTTAATTTCTGATCGCCGCGCGGGCACCGCGAAGCGCCCGTTAATGGTGCTCCTAGAGCGCCCGAATTGTGATACCTGCAGCGCTTTTCATCAAAAGGTTCTGAACCATCCCCCCATTCGCGCCTTAATAAAAAAATATGACGCGGTCCAGCTGGATATGACCGATGCCAAAACAGCCATCATCACGCCAACCGGGGAACGTCTTACGCCCAAGCAATGGGCGGAAAAACTGGAAATAAACTATGCCCCGGCGTTGCTATTTTTTGACGAGCGCGGCAAGGAAGTCTATCGCCTAGATTCTGAACTCCTGCGCGAGCGCACCGAAGGATCATTGGAGTTGGTTCTGGAAAAAGGCTATCTGCAGGAGCCCCAGCTGCAGCGCTGGCGCAATCTTAAAGGGCGGTATCGCGCGCCTTAATTGTTGCTCGGTTTCACAGCCTCACGTAAACCCCGTTCAACGCTTTGCACTAGGTCATACGTGCGTTCATCACTTGCACCGGCCATATGCTCGGCAATTTCTCGGATTAGTGCGGAATCAGTTTTTTCTTTCAGCGCGTTTTCGAGAAGGTTAAGCACGTATTCGCCGGTATCTAGCGCCGTTATGCCTGCCATCTTTTGCCCGAGCACCCGGCTCGCGGCAAGTCCGATATCGAAACCCGCCGCTTCAACCGCCGGAAAGTGCTGATCGAATAATGTTTTAACCGAGACGATCGTGCTGAAATGGCGCAGCAGGTAAGCCATATCGGCGGCATCTTTCTTGGGTTGTGTGTGATGCCGCTCTGTCCAGGCCACAAGTTTTAGCAGCATTAGCCCCCCCGGGCTTACCACCCGGAGAGTTATCCCATCAACCATCACTTCCACAGCTTCAGCATAGGCATCGCGGAAACCCATAACGCTCATAGCGAAATCGTTGTCGGGCGGCCATAGAATTGAGCTGTTGCTCGACTCAACACCGCCAAACGGAATAAGGTCCAGCAGACCATCATTGCCAAACCTGAGTCGTTGCCGTTGCTTGGGATCAGGCTGAAATTCCGTATCTTGGCATATGCGTGCTCTCAGAGCTTGATATTCATCTCAGCTCGCGACCATAACCCCAAGATCCACGTCGCGCGTGGCCCGACCCTGAGGCAAGCCGTAAACTTTCTCCAGTAGTAGTACCCGGCCCGCAGCCCCCGTGACCATCCACTTAATACGTAAAGTTTCTGCGGCTTTCGCGACAGCCCCGATTAATTTATGCGTGCGCGCATCAAGATACACCTTAGGTTTTATCAAGGAATCTCTCGCGGATAATTTGTGCGGTCTCCAGATTACGTGCATCTGCCGTGGCGACCAGGTCCGCATAGGCCAGTAGCGGGGGCACGATTGGATAGCGCTTATCTAACCGTGGCGTATCAAATCCCCAGAATTTCTGTAGCACTTCGAGGTTTCCATGCTCGTCTTTAAGCGCTTGAACCTTTTTCGCCAAAGTCGGGAAATAAGTATTGCCATATATGGTTATAACCTGTGGCCGAAGGTGTTTGGTCAAAATAGCTGCCGCCGGCTCACCGCCTAACCATATATCCAGTGCTGTAAGATTTTCTCTTTTCCACCAGTCCGCACGGGCGACGTGATAGCGAACTGGCTTCAGGGTCGGGCGTAATTCGCGCACGTAACCTTCCGCCCATTTATCCATCAAACCCCGACGATTCTCAAAGATGCGGCCGCGCGCTTTAGTCACCCTTACGTAGTTAAGTCGTTTAAGGTCGTTAAAGACCCAATTCACCGTGCCAAGAGCCGCGCCCGCTGCAGTTGCGACCTCTCGATAGGGCGCATCAACTAGGTCAGGAATACATAACAGCGCGAAGATAACCTTTAATCCCGTGGGTCGAAGGGCGCGCACACGCTTTTCGCGGAGTGGCAGCGCGCGCGGTTTACGGCCGATGACATAGATTAAGAGATTTGGCAGTCGCATGTAAATGTTACCCGCCGTATCAATAAATGGAATGTTAAGTGCCTTTAATCGTTCCGCCATCTGCTGCGTCACATACTCGGTTATGAGTACGCCGGGCTTGCGGAAGCGCGCGAGTTGAGCAACGGCCTGTCCGAGGGTTGCGAGAGTGAGCGCCCGTTTTACTTCAACGATAAATTGCTTGCCGCCTGGGAGCTCAAAAATCGCATCCACCACGCCTTCCGCTAAAAGGGCGTGCTCCTGTACCACGGTAGCATGTATCGCGGTCGCCTCTGTAAATACCGCCAATGCCTGTAAGAGGATGGCTCCTTCGGGTGTTCGGTTGAGTTTAAAAGGGGCGCGTTTATTCATTACCGAATCCAAAACAATGTTCAATAAATGATATTGTACACAATTTATGAACATAATCAATTAGTGAACAAAGGGCTGGAAATCGAAGGATCATTGGAGTTGGGTCTGGAAAAAGGTTATCTGCAAGAACCCCAACTGCAGCGTTGGCGGAATCTTAAAGGCCGATATCGCGCGCCTTAATCGTTACTGCACTTTCAGTACGATTTATAGTCAACCAGTTGTTATTCAATGCGCATGGTACGAAAGTATTGAGGAAGCTCCGTATCCAGTAATTTGTCGATAACTTTTGCATTCGGTTGTTGGGCCATGGGACGACGCGGATAAATGCGATCGTTTACCCAGTGCTTTGACCAGCCGTGAGTAGAGCGCACGCATTCGCGAGCAAACCCATCGATTGAATGGTTACGCTCAATCTGCAAGCACCCCGAGAGAAATACATCCACGTAGGACTGCACGATCGGCAGGGCTTTGCTCGGGCGCGCAATGTTGGCATCGCGGTTAACGTAAATCCAGAACTCCCCGTCAGGGACTACCGAGTTGTTCAACATAAGTATTCGGTTCGCGTCGATTTTGGCTCGACAATAGCCCTGCTCTCGACTATCCATACCTACGATCTCGGATTCGTCGAACATAGAAAAAAGCACGGCACTAATCCGCGACTTAGAATCAGCTAGCACTCCCAGGAAGGTTGTCCCCACGCCGATGTACGCCGCGCGGGCTATCCATGCTCGCCGGTAGCCCTCCACCCGAACGGGCATGGCAACACCCGCGTTGGGTGCCGTGCGGAGCCGCGACGCTTCCTCCATCAGGCTACCGTAGCCCACGATGTATTGTGGTTTTCCGGCTTCCGGCAGCGGATGGCATTTATCCGGCGTGGCCAGCGCACGGCTGGATTGTTCAACCGAAACCGCATCGCTCCACGCGGCAGAGTTCACCAGCGCGATGGACACAAATATAACGCGCGCGGCCAGTTTGTTGAAAAACTGATCGTTTACTTTCAAATCTTTAACCTCGAATTAAATTCATGATCAGATGAATCATCAATTGTTTTTGCATAGGATCGCTTTGCGCCACCAGCAGGGCGATCGCCGCCAACGCGTTGTCATTGATTTTTAGCTCGCCATCGGTTTTCAGATGGTGCTGGTTGCGTTGCAAAAACCAAATAAACAAAAACGCACCAATGCGTTTATTACCATCCGAAAAAGGATGGTTCTTGATAACGAAATACAACAAATGCGCGGCCTGTTCCTCGATGCTGGGATAAAGAAACTCCCCGCCAAAAGACTGCACGATATTGCCGAGAATGCCGGAAAAACTGTTATCCTTTTGGTTGCCGAACAACTCGGATGCTTCACCTTTGGCTATCAAATCGGCCTTGAGCGAAGCGATACCCTCAACCGCCTCATCAGGTTGGATTTCATAGCGTATCGTGGTCGCAAATTCGCCCAGCGGCAGCCGTTCACTGTCGAACTGATTAAGCAACACAAAGGTACGGGCGTAACCGGTAATCACGCTCAGTAACCCGCGTGCCTCCGGCAAGCTGGCCTGCTCAATCAGGTTTTTCTGGAACAGCGCCAGGGTACGCTCCAGCTGTTTGATGTTTTCCTGCTGTGTCTGCAAACGTTGCGTATTTAGTGCATAGCCTTGCACCAGATAGTTTTTTAGCGCGCGGTTCGCCCAGATACGGAATTGCGTGCCCTGTTTGGATTTGACTCGATACCCGACCGAAATGATGACGTCTAGGTTGTAGTGCTCAATCTCACGCTTGACCTCACGCTTTCCCTCCTGACGAACTATAAGGAATTTCCTTATAGTTGCCGAAGACTCAAGCTCACCCTCGGCAAACACATTGGTAATATGCTCGTTGATAGTCATGATATTTTTATCGAAAAGCTCCGACATTTGCTTTTGCGATAGCCAAACGGTTTCACCTTCCAGCCTGACTTCGACGGTCAACGAACCATCGGGGGGCTCGTAAATCACAACAGGGGCAGGAGAGTTTTCTTGAGTAATCATGCCTAAACCTCATTAATCTTTGGGAGTGTTACCGTGGTTAGTGCATTTTGCAACGCACGGAACGAAACCTCGGGAACTATACGGAAATTCCGAATAGTTGAAAAAACGCCTATTTTCCCACACTCTACATACCGTTGTCATTAAGCTTGCTAGAGGGATGGATGCTCACAAAAAAATTTCGGGCGATGAGACTAGCCAACTTCGCATATAATAAGGCCGCTGTTCAAAGACTCAAACCACATAACCCAATCATGCAGCAAGAACACAGCTATCGTAAATGCAAGACGCGACCCAAACCTTCTTCTCGGCAGGTTACTGCGTGGCACGCATGATCTTGCCAAAATTCATCAAGCCTTCCGAGCTCAGGCGGTTTTGCCACGCCCCCGGGTTGGCCGTTAGCGAATTGCCGGGTATCGGCTATCACTGGACTCCCAAAACATATTCACTTTCGCACAACCCCTACGTCAACTATATTCTTGCCTGCAGCGCATGACGGCCGCGGTATTTTTCGATCTCGACGGCACGCTCGCCGATACCGCCCCGGATCTCGCCGGCGCACTCAACACACTGCTCGCTCGCCATGGCCGTCCGCCGGTACCTTACGAGGAGGTGCGTAGTCTCGCGGCCTATGGCGCACAACGCCTGCTGCGTGCGGGTTTCGGGCTAAGCGCTGATCATCCCGGTTATGCGGCGCTGCGCGACGAGTATCTCAATCTTTACGGTGAAGCAGTCTGCCGGCATAGCGCGCTCTTTCCCGGCATGGCTGAGGTTCTTGATGCCCTGCGCACGCGCAATATTCCTTGGGGCGTGGTCACCAACAAGCACGCGCGCTTCACGATTCCGCTGCTGCAAAAACTCGGCCTTACCGAACATCTCGCCTGTACCATCAGCGGCGATAGCTGTGACAACGCCAAACCGCATCCGGAGCCGTTATTATTGGCTGCAACACAATTAGGCGTGCGCGCGCAGGACTGCCTTTACGTCGGCGATACCATCAATGACCTGAAAGCTGCGGAAGCGGCCGGCATGCGCGTATTGATCGCCGGCTGGGGATATTTCGACGAAAACGAACCACGGGCCAACTGGAATCCCACCGCCTGGATCGAGAAACCGGTGGAAATTCTTGATTTTCTTTGATCGCCCTTGAACTGCCTGTAAGGTGTTTACGAACGCGGGTTCGATTCCAGTTAGCGAGTATTAATCCCAGACGTTACCCTGGGTTTCTTCTCCGCGAATCAGCGCATACAATGCTTTGCCATCCATTAATTCGATATTTCTACCGGCGGCAAACGCCAGGGCCTCATTAGTAAATACTCCCGACGTCACGACGAAACCACGGGCCGCTCCCTTGGCAGCCATCACCCCATACAGTTCACGCACCGTCGTCACGCCCACCTTGTAGGCTTTCCATTGCTTACATTGCACCAAATAAGTCTCGCCTTCCTTTTTCAACACCAGATCGATTCCGCCGTCCGCACCGCTGCAGGTTTCCGTCACCATATAGCCCTTGCGCCGAAAGGCTTCACCCACCAAAACCTCAAACTCCTGCCAACTCATATCGTTGAGCCCACCCCGATCAGGGCTGGCTGCTATCTGCGCATGCAATGCCCGGCGCTTATAGCGCCCATAAGCAGACGTCGCAGCGCCTAGCAAAAAGACGAACGGCAACAAATACTGGCCAACCGTGGCGAAGGTTTTGACGAAAGTCTGGCTGACAAACGTACCCAGCTTGCCGGAATGCGCGACTACTGTCGCTTCGACATTAGCAACGCCGTTCAGCCAAAGATAGGTCACAAAAGCCAGCACGAGACCTACCCACCACGGGAGTTTGCTGGAAATCTCGACCATGTTTTTAATGAGGTTTTGTTTTCTGCGGGCCAAATCAACTCCCCTCAAGTAAGGTTCGGCCCGGAAGAACGAACGAAGCTTCAGGCCGCCCACTGCGCTGATAACAATGCCGCTTGCTCAAGCACCGTCTGCGTGGCTTTTTCCTGCTTGTCGGGTGGATATCCGTACTTGCGCAGAATGCGTTTGACGATCACGCGCAACTGGGCGCGCACGTTTTCGCGCATCGTCCAGTCAATGGTGACGTTGCGCTTTACGGTCTCCACCAGTTCCCGGGCTATATGCGCCAGCGTTGGCTCGCCGAGGACTTTGACCGCGCTGTCGTTTACTTCGAGCGCATCGTAAAAAGCCAGTTCGTCCTCGCTAAGGTTCAACGCCACACCGCGCTCATTGGCAGCGCGCATATCTTTTGCCAACTGGATCAGCGCTTCTATTACCTGCGAAGTCTCGATGGCACGATTTTGATATTTGCGCACAGCGATATCCAGAAGATCGGCGAAAGAGCGCCCCTGCACGACGTTGCGCTTCGAGCGCGTCCTGATCTCATTCTTAAGCAATTTCTGCAACAACTCTACCGCGAGATTTCGCTGTGGCATGCCGCGCACATCCGCAAGAAATTCGTCCGACAATATGGAAATATCGGGCTTCTTGAGCCCGGCAGCGGCAAAAATATCCACTACTTCGTCGGAGGTCACGGCTTTCGAAACAATCTGTCGAATGGCATGTTCGAGTTCTTCGTCCGTCTTCTGTTCGCCCGGCGTGCTTTTGGCAAGCACCGCTCGCACGGCCTGAAAAAATCCCACGTCGTCGCGGATCGTCAGCGCATCCTCGTGCGGGACCGCCAGCGCGAAGGCTTGGGACAACTGGGTCACCGCCTGAAGTAGCCGGGCCTTGCCTTCGTCCTGAGCAAGGATATGTTCCTGCGCGGCAGGCAAAACAGACAGGCGTTCGTGCGGGACGCCCGCAATCCATTTCGACCAGTCGAAACCGTGGAACAACCCGAGGCAGATTTCATATTTTTCCTGCATCACCGCGACCGCTTCTGCCTGATCGAGCGCCGTCTTGCCAGTGCCGCCGCTCTCGGTATAAATGGCCAATGCTTTTCGAAGTTCATCGGCAAGACCTAAATAATCCACAACCAGGCCGCCGGGCTTATCCTTAAATACGCGATTCACGCGGGCAATCGCCTGCATTAACCCGTGGCCGCGCATGGGTTTATCTATGTACATAGTATGCAGACTCGGGGCGTCGAAACCGGTCAGCCACATGTCGCGCACGATGACGATCCGGAAGGGGTGCTTAGGTTCGCGGAAATTTAGCGCCATATCTTCACGCCGTTTTTTACTGCGAATGTGAGACTGCCATTCCATCGGGTCAGACGCTGAGCCGGTCATCACCACCTTCATGGCGCCGCGCGCGTCGTCTTCGTTGTGCCAATCCGGACGCAGCGCGGCAATTTCTCGATATAAGTCGACACAGATGCGCCGGCTCATACACACCACCATCGCCTTGCCTTCTAGCGCGGCGAGGCGAGCCTCGAAATGTTCGACCAGATCGCGCGCGATCAGCTTGATACGATTCTGCGAACCAACCACGGCTTCGAGCTGTGCCCAGCGGCTCTTGAGTTTCTCTTTGCGCTCGACTTCCTCGCCCTCGGTCGCCTCCTCAAACTCAGAGTCGATAGTCGGTCGCTCGGCATCCTTCAATTCGAGCTTGGCGAGTCGGCTCTCGTAGTAGATTGGCACCGTCGCGCCATCCGTTACCGCCCGCTGGATGTCATAAACGCTGATGTAATCGCCGAACACCGCGCGCGTGTTTGCATCGGTCTGCTCGATCGGCGTACCGGTGAATCCAATGAAAGAAGCATGCGGCAACGCATCACGCATATGCCGCGCGAAGCCATCAATGAAGTCGTACTGACTGCGGTGCGCCTCGTCGGCAATGACAACAATATTACGTCGCTCAGAAAGCACCTCCATTTTTCCGCCTCTCGCGCTTGCGGGAGAGGACACCTCAGGGAAAAATTTCTGAATCGTCGTGAATACCACACCCCCGGATGCCACCCTCAATTTCTCGCGCAGATCGGCGCGGTCCGCCGCTTGCACCGGCGGCTGGCGCAGCAAATCACTGCATCGCGCGAAAGTAGCGAAAAGCTGTTCATCCAGATCATTACGGTCGGTGAGCACAACAACAGTAGGATTCTCCATGGCCGGATGCAGAATGACGCTTCCGGCATAAAATGCCATGGTCAAACTCTTGCCCGAACCCTGTGTGTGCCACACTACACCGACGCGTCGGTCGCCGATGTCGCCGCCAGGTTTGCTCCCCGCTTCATAGCGCCCCGCTGTTTGCACGGCTTTATGGGCGTGTGCCGCGCGTAGCGTTTCCTCCACTGCGACCTTCACCGCGTGGAACTGATGGTAGCCTGCCATTTTCTTGATCAGCTTGCCGTTACCTTCGTCCTCGAACACAATAAAGTGCCGTATCAAATCGAGAAAACGGCGCTTTTCAAACACACCTTCCAACATCACTTGCAATTCGGCCAACTTGGCCGACGCGTCTTCGCGTCCTGTAATCGTGCGCCATGGCTTGAACCATTCCTTGCCCGCACCTAAGCAGCCGATGCGCGCTTGTACGCCATCGGAAGCCAACAGCACCGCATTGGTGACGAACAGTGCAGGAATCTGTGCCTGATAAGTCTGGAGTTGCTGATATGCACTCCAGATATTCGCTTTCTTGTCTGCGGCGTTCTTAAGCTCAATCACCGCGAGTGGCAAACCATTCACAAACAACACTACATCCGGCCGGCGCGTATGCTGTCCCTCGGCCACACTGAATTGATTGACGGCAAGCCAATCATTATTATCAGGCGTATCAAAGTCAATCACTCTCGCCTGTGCGCCAGCGATCGATCCATCCGCGCGACGAAATTCCACCGTCACTCCATCTACCAGCATCCGGTGCACAGTGCGGTTACGTTCCAGTAGCGATGGCGCATCGGCGCGTATCAGCTTACGGTAGGCATCCTCAAGCGCATCGGCAGGCAAGTCTGGATTGAGCGCAACGAGTGCTTGACGCAGGCGGCCTTCCAACACCACGTCGCGGTAGTTCGGATCGCTGCGCTCGGAAGCAGGTTGGCCCACGGCAATATCCGGGCCGTGGAGAACGGCATAGCCGAGTGCCTCCAGCCAAGTGAGTGCGGTTTCTTCTACGACGGATTCGTTAAAAGAGGTCATTTTGATTCGCCCACTGAAAAGGCCTTAAAAATCCAACTTGATTACCGTCTATCTGACAACTATAATGTCGTTAGCTTTACAAAGTTTTGGATTGGGGATTCCCGGTCGGCAGCAGGCCTCGGTGGAAGCACCGGGGCCTTCTGTTTTTCAGGGGAAGCATTTCAACCCCCACCCATTCAGCTTTCCTGTCCCGCTCACATAAAACTTAGGTCGTATCGCTTCGAAGGCGCGGTTGTTTTGGTCGGGCCGAAAGAGGCTAATGCCGACCGGCCGCGCGACCAGATCGGCAACCTGCAAACCGGCCGAATTGCTCTTCTTGTCGACAAACGCGACTTCGAACGGTAGCTGCATCTTCTGATAATTTCCACCGTCACACACGCGTCGAAATTCCAGTTCGAGTTCTGCGTCTTCACGCTTGCCACGCTTCTCCACCATGACGTGCGTCTTTCCAGTGACCGCGCCTTTGTCGCGCAAATAGTAGAAAACGCGCTCTAACCCAAACCCCAGCGCGATGTGATACGGGTTATCCGGGTCAACGTATTTCGCGCGCAGATGGTCTTTACGTATCACTGAACAAACCAATGTGAATGGCGTCGCGGCAACGATGGCGGTCAGCTCATCGAGAAACGCCTGTTTCTTCTCTTTCGTCTTCAAAAATGCGAAGGCGCCTTGATCCTTGCGAATATCCCGTTCATGCAAAATGACGTCATCATGGCCGAAGTGTTTCATCTTGAAGCGCTGCACGGCGGGCGTGAGCATGGCGACATAGTCTTCCTTGCGCATGACGCAAAACGCAAGCACGAACATCGGATAGCCAGAATCGATGGTGTCGAGCCCGTGGTCACCGCTCTCGTCCACGAAGACGAGATAATCGGAGAATCCGATAGTCACGCCACCGCCTCCAAATAGGGGCGCATCACATTAGTCACCATGGCACGTTTCGTTTCCCCTACATCAACACTCGTAACAAAATAATGTCCTCGGTGTTCCCATATCTTGTCTCGGAACACTTTCGGATGGGCGGATCTATTCATGGTCGAATTGGTCGGGCATTCGGCTCTCATTGTGATGCTATTTGGTTTTTTGATTGTTTGATAACCAACTCAATACTTCTGAAACTGGCTCTGGTATAGGCAAGTCGTGCTCCATCGCGATCAACCGCGCGCGAGTGGGTTTACCCGTGTTCGGGTACTTTTGGCAGAGCTCCTGGTACTTATTCTCACCGATCGTCGTCCGCAGATGATCCTCGTAATTCTTGTTAAGACGCCAAACCACCAGCGTTCCGTCCGTCTTCGCGAGCCCGTCGAGCTCTATGTTGAACTTGACTTCGTCAGCTTTGTTTTTGAAGTCGGACGAATCCTCATCGTAGATAATCCCGGTGGGGATATTGAATGATGCGGCTATTTCTGCAAAAGCAGGCAGATTCCGTTTGCCGCCTACCTCTACGATAGTTGCGCCCTCTCGGTCTAAATTCAATCCTAATCGTTTGGCGTATTCTGGAAGCGCCAGCTTCTCGGTATCCCCTTCTACTAGCAGCAGGCGAGTAGCGAAAAACAACTCATTGCGTTCAGGATCAAGCTCCTTGATCAGCTTCTCCTTTCGTTTTGCGTCTTCCGGCAGTTCCGATAACTGAATGACGGTTCCCCCTGCGCCCCTTCGAACAACAACCACCTCACGGTATTCCGGAACGGTAACAAAATGAGGTGAGTGCGTTGTGTATATAATTTGATTCGTCTTGGCGATCTCACGCAGAGTTTTGTACAAAGACCGTTGCATCTGCGGGTGCAGAAACATCTCCGGCTCCTCGATGAGTAAAATGGCCCCTTGCTTGCGGCGCTCCTCGAACGCCTGAAGAATTGCGAGGACAAGAGCGTTCTGGATGCCCTCGCCAAGCTCCGTAGCGCTGATAGAGAAATTGCCTTCACGCGCACGCAGATCCAGCGACTTGTAGAAATCCAACGTATCGAATGGCGAAAAAAACAGGTCGAGTTTGTCGCTATCGGTTTCGGGATCAAATCCCAGCTGTCTCAGGGCGTGGCTCTTGATTGACTTTTCAAGTTGTTGAAATGATTCTGTTCGGAGCAGCCGAACCGCCTCTTCCATTATCTTGGTGAATCTTTCGAGTCTCGGTACCTCAATCTCACCGCCATCAGGCTGTTTAACTTTAATAGTTTGAGCCGGATCGTGAAGGTCGCGGTCGATGTCCTCGAACAATTGCCGCAGCATCGAGTATCGTGCGGAGGGAAGGTGCTCCCTTAGCGAACGACTTGTGCCAATGTAGATCAAGGGGACTGCTTCACGCACCTCAGGTGGAATGTTCACTAACGGCTGGTACTGGTGAGGCTCCCCTGACTTAGGCGCTTTCGCCAAGATCCGCGGTGGTTTGCCCTTCTCATCAAAACACTTCTGTTCTAGGCGTCGGCTCCCCTTCTCATCACCAATCTTGTACCGCGTATATTCGAAACAAAGCGTCTTGATCGAAACAGGGTCAGAGCTCTTGTACTTCACGAAAGGAATACCAGGCTCGAATGAGAGTTGAATTTTCACGTCGGTACTTTGGTCATGACCATAAACGTCCTGTTCGTCGAACGAGCTGACACTAACCCAGTCGCGGCCCAATACCCGTTGAATAGCGAGCAATATGTTGCTCTTACCAGCGTTATTTGGGCCAACAAGACAACAGACTTGTGGAATCTCCATGTCCATGTTTTTGATCGACCTGAAGTTATTGATCTGGATGCGCGAAACCCTCATGCTTGTGCCTCCACGTTATCAATCACCAGGTTTGCTCGAATCTCTCCTGAAACGAGCTTGGGCAACAACGTGTCGCGCAGGGAAGCGAGGGTACGGGATTGATGGAGGTTAGAAATCCATCGATTGAAAATTGGCCCGACCAATGTTGCAAATTTATAGAGCACATCGCTTGGCGGTAGAACAACTCGTGTCTCTTCGACAATCCCTTTGCTGATATTCTGTTGAGCCGATCCAACCGCTTTGCTCTCAAGCTCAGTCGTCATAGTGCGCATCCAGAGGTAGTTGAAAAAAGAGCAATCCTTTTTCGGAATTAAGGTGCAGACCGCTTGGTTTGTAGTGAGTCTAGTTGACACGAGAGAGACTTGTCCGGCGGTCGCGCCGTATAGCGCAATAACAGTGGCGAAAGGGCTCACCCATTTAGCGGATGACTCCGCCAAACCAGCTTCAGTGATGAAGTTTTCTGTTGACGTAATGACTGGCTGCCTGACTTCGCCTGACGTTAACCACGCAATGTTTCCGCCATCCCAAAAGCGAGACTCGCCCCGTCTCGGTGTTCCGCCGTTTTGAATTTGGGAGCAACAGTCCTTGATTCTTCCCACCTCCCACCCGTTCGGGATATCCCCTAGATCCGAGTCCTCAAAGGAATCCGGGAACAGGTCGGCGAGGGGTTTGGGGAGGCCGGGGTCGCGGCGTTCGGCTTTGGCGCGGACGGGGTCGAAGTCCACGAACCACGATTTGAAGAGCGCCCGCGCCATGTCCTCCAGCGTTTCGCTCATGCGCCGGTTCAGTTCGATCTTGTCGTCCAGCGTGCCGAGGATGTGGGCGATGGCGCGTTGTTCGTTGAACGGTGGCAACGCAAGAACGTATTTCTCCACAACAACAGATGGAACGCGCTGTCTCCCAGACGTTCCTTCCATGTGTCCGATAGCATAGCGACGAAAATCTGGTGATCGGGCGAGGTAATACGCGAATAGATTGTCTGTCTGATTGGGCTTACCGCTTAGCACGATGTACTCTGTCGAACCATGCGCTATTGCTCCATCCGGCAGGTCGTTAATGAACGCGGTCTTTCCGTTTTCGAGACACGGTGTAATGCGGGCGATGAGCGTGTCCCCATTCTTGAATTTCACTCCCGATCCGGTGAATTCGCGCTCCTCTATACGAGTCGGCGAACGTCCATGCTCGGGAAGAACATCCATTGGTATAAATGGTGTCACCTGACCGCGCGGTATACTCCGAAACGGATTAACCTCAAAGACTTTGCCGACCTCGGTTTCCCGCCACTCACCCGCCATACCCGAGCTCCTTCAGGTTGGTAGCGATGGTGGCGTCTAGCTTCGCCGCTTCCTTCTGCTGCTCGCGCAGCGTCGCGGTGAGGCGCTTCATCTTCTCCTCGAATGGCTCGCCATCATCTTCGGCGGCTTCGGCGCCGACGTAGCGGCCGGGCGTGAGCACGTAGCCGTGTTTGCGGATGTCGTCGAGAGTTGCGGATTTGCAGAAGCCGGGGATGTCTTGGTAAGGCACTGGATTCCCGCTTTCGCGGGAATGACGGCTGTCTATTGGATCGCCACGCCAAGCGTGGTAGGTGCCGGCGATTTTGGTGAGGTCGTCGTCGGTCAGCTCGCGATGCGTCCGGTCCACCATCGAGCCCAGCTTGCGGGCGTCGATGAAGAGGGTCTCGCCGTGCCGGTCGCGGAAGCGGCCGTTTTTCTTGTTGCGCGCGAGGAACCAGAGGCAGACGGGGATTTGTGTCGAATAGAAGAGCTGGCCGGGCAGCGCGACCATACAGTCCACTAGGTCGGCCTCGATGATGGCCTTGCGGATTTCGCCCTCGCCCGACTGGTTGGAGGACATGGAGCCGTTGGCGAGCACGAAGCCGGCGAGGCCGGTGGGCGCGAGGTGGTGGATGAAGTGCTGCACCCAGGCGTAGTTGGCGTTGCCCGCGGGCGGCACGCCGTAGACCCAGCGCTTATCGGTTTTCAATAACTCGCCGCGCCAATCGCTGTCGTTGAAGGGCGGGTTGGCGAGTACGTAATCGGCTTTGAGGTCGGGGTGCTTGTCGTTGTGGAAGGTGTCACCATGGCCGATCTGCGCGTCGATGCCGCGTAGGCTAAGGTTCATCTTCGCCAAACGCCAGGTGGTGTAGTTGGACTCCTGGCCATAGATGGAGATGTCGCCGAGCTTGCCGCTGTGCGCCTCGATAAATTTTTCGCTCTGTACGAACATGCCGCCTGAGCCGCAGCACGGGTCGTACACGCGGCCCTTATAAGGTGCGAGCATTTCCACCAGCACGCGCACCACGCGCGAGGGTGTGTAGAACTGGCCGCCGCTTTTGCCTTCGGCGCTGGCGAAGCGCGCGAGGAAATATTCGTAGACGCGGCCAAGCGTATCTTTGGCGCGATCGACCCCACCCTCACCCTGACCCCCTCCCTGAGGGAGAGGGGAACCGGAGGGAGAGGGGTGAAAAGAGATGTCGCTTACCAGGTTGATAATCTGCCCGAGGCGCTGCTTGTCGAGACCGGGGCGGGCGTAGTCCTTGGGCAGCACACTTTTGAGCGAGACGTTGTCGCGCTCGATGGCGCTCATCGCATCATCCACCAGCTTGCCGATGGTCGGCTGGGGTGCCATCGACTTGAGATAGTGCCAGCGCGCCTCGGGCGGCACCCAAAAGATGTTGGCGGCACGGTACTCGTCGGGGTCTTCGGCGTCAGCACCTTGTGCTTTCTGCGCTTCAAGCTCGGCGTGCTTAGCCTCGAACGCGTCGGAAATGTACTTGAGAAAAATTAAACCCAAGACGACGTGCTTGTATTCCGCCGCGTCCATATTGTTGCGCAGCGCATCGGCCATTTGCCATAGCTTGGCTTCGTAGCCGAGGTTCGCGCCGTTCGATGCGCCGTTGCCGTTGGATTTCTTGCTAGCCATTAAATTGGATTTCCGAAAATGTTCGCGTTATATTGCTAACCGTCCAGCTGTCCGAACAAGCAAACGAATAATTTTTTTCTTGTCGTTTGATGCGCCATTGCGAAGCGCCACCGATTATTTCCCGTTGCTCAAGATCGTAACATAAGTCCTAAATTCGGGTGTAACGGACGATCGTAGGGCACAGTTATTTTAGAATACGCGGTTTTAGGTTTTTGCGGAGACCCCTTCCCTCACTGCCGAGTAGCGCAACTAGGTTATCCCTGGATTCCCGCCCCCGACTGGAGCATTCGGGGGTGACGTTCCTGTGCGGGAATGACGGCATGGGTTGCAGATTCCGGCCCTCGCGGGAATGACGGCATGGGGTGGAAGGCTGGATTCCCGCCCCCCGCGGGAATGACGGCATGGGTTGGAGACGCTAGTCCGGCTTACGCGAAAAATAGGAACCTCATACCGATTCAAATATTGCGCCAAAATTTAACCCGCCCCACCGACCTACACATGTGGCAGCACGCCATTAGTGCCGGCGATATACAACACCGATCGCTAACACGGCGTAAGCAATGAGAAGTATCCAGAAAGCGTTAGCCGTAATAGTCGGAATCACAACAAACATGGAAAGAGCAGCTAGAACGGCGAGAACGAGCGAAATGACGAAGGTGATTTGCGTTGGGGCGTTGTATCTCATCATGATCTCCCTCCGCGCGACGGCGCGGCTCTGATTTCAGTGTAGCAGATAAAATACATAGGGCCCGCGCCGTGCGGGCGGCCACTAGCTTGAACCTGGCGTCGGTTACGATGCTTTGAGCAAGCGGATACCGAAACCTACCCACATAAGGAACAGCAAGGCCGTGCTTAATACATAAATTACAAATCTATGCATCACGCGATTGTAGGTTAGGTGAATAAAACTATGCGCAGTTCGTAGGGCCACAAAGATCCAAGCACCCCACAGATACAATGGCGTGACCAATTGCGAAACTGCGAGAGCAATACAAAGTAGATAAAAGAGGACCGGTACCTCGAAAAGATTGCGGAAATTATCTGCGGCGCTAACATGTTGCAGTGTCTGTGCCGACTCGCGGGAGGTAGCTATCGCTTGAGGATTAATGCGACGCGCGCGCATTTCGCCGATGCGCTCGACATAAAGGCGAATCCAGACTATCGCGGTGAGGATCACGAGCGCTACACAAGGGAGAAATATTTGCGATTGCGACATAAGGTGTTATCGAATTTTTAAACTGAGGGACGCGCCTTTTGTGCGCGCCCCTCTGCAATTGCATGATTGAGCGACCACTCATTCCCTAAAAGAAATAGGCGCGGTCGGATCCATCGAATTCACCGGTCAGCAAACAACACCGTTTGAAACCGATTGCCTGACCCGCACGGGCAGGGGTCGTTGCGGCAGAGCTTTTCGAGAAGCTCTTTGTCGCCGTTTACGACGCGATAACCGCGCTTAACTCGAGCTTCCGAAGGGAACCCCTTGCGGCGTTTACTTGTGGTTTCGAAAGCAGAACGGGTTAAGGTGTTTAGGTTTGAGTTTCATGACATCCTCCATCGTGAACGCCCAGAGTGGGGCGGCGAATTATAGCATGACGGAGGCGAATGAAATTTCCTAAGCCGCAGTACTTACTAGCCCGCCTTGACAGTTTGGCAGGATTTGTTTGTCGCCGAACGTGGCCTTTACTTACAACCTTTCACCCACAAAACGCGTTACCACTAACCCCAAATTACCGTCAGACAGCGTTGAAGTATAAATAACCAACCATCGGCCTTCAGAGTCCCTTACAAAATCTCGAGGCTGCTTGGTGTCGGAGGCGCCGAAAAGAATTCCATCTACACCGAATCCGCTAACCGGCAGTCCGTTGGCGTCAAACCGAATCCACACAGGTTGATATTGATTGGGTTGAGTGCCAAACCCCAGTGGTCTCAAATGGCCGAAAATAACGATGCCACCGCTTGGTGTGGGCTCGTGTTTATTATAAAAAAATGAGTTATGGACCCGTGCTTTTGCGATTCCCCCGGCACCGAAGGATAAGTCAAGCATACCGTCGGGCTTATGCCGAAATACGGCCACCCCGCACGCTGTGGCATCACAACCACTTGTGACTGTTAGCAGATCACCATTCGGCTGAATGCCCAAGGCGCGTGATTGATTTCTATCAAACGTGCCTGTCGTCATTGAAGAAAAACTCGCATCCTGGGAAAAGTCCGCGTTCAGGCGTTCCATGCAAAAAGTTGGACCAGACGTTGGTGGCCCACCGACAACTATTTTTCCGTCGGCCTGAATGACTAGAGACTCACCATTCGCAATACACTGAGAAATTGTTTGGTTTGCCTGGCCAAATGTTGCGTCGAGTGTTCCGTCTGAGTTGAAACGGGCGAGCGCCCAACCGAAAATATTCGCTCTGGGGACACCGGTTGAGCGCAGAAAAAGAATTTTCCCGTCAGGTTGCACAGCTAATGCCAGTCCGCCGGCTGTCGCTTCTGTTTGAATGATGCCTGTCCCGCGAAAAGTGGAATCCAACGTGCCCTGGGGTGTTAACCGAATTAGCGTGCTAACAGGAGTTGCGCTACCCCCGGCTGGCGTAATACAGCCGGAGCTGAAGCTAGCACGCGTACAAGGTTCGATTGAGTTTCCTGCCAGCAGAATTTTCCCATCTGGTTGTAAGTTAATATCCGAAATCGTATCGCTGCCTTTTACGTTAAACCGCGTCTCGCCACCTATGCCAAAAGTAGTGTCGAGGGAGCCATCGCTGTTTAGACGGATCACATAGATTTGCCTGGGATTAGTATCGGACGCAATGGTCGCGGAGGGTAGCGAGCCAGTCTCCCGCCATCCCGCGATGATGAGTTTGCCGTCAGCTTGTAATATCGCGGGACCAGCATCCCCAGTCTTCACGCCCAGTGGAAATGTCACTTGTCCCTGAGTTCCGTAAGAAGTGTCGATATCGGTCGGGTTTCGCGGAACGCTGGATGATTGGCCGCCACCGCCGCCACCGCAACCAGTTAACCCAACCAACAAAATGCTGCTGATGAATGCGATTCTATATAGACACAAAGTAGTACGTCGAGTGATGGAATTCATATATTTTCTCGCCCTTAATTGAGTTTGGTTAGGAAGGCAGATGGAGCCGAATCCAAAACATATTACCCGATTTGGGTATAAGCGGATATGAAGTATTAGATAGGATGTTGTACAGGACGATCACGCTTACCCTGCATCGGGAGGAGAGGGTGAGATGGCATCCAAAATTGAAGTGAAGGCGGTCAGAGGACCACACCAAACGAAGAAAGTGTTTTGGGTGAAACTGGTATCCTCACACGAAAGTAATCACGCAAGACCAATATTTTGAAATACTGGTAGCCACCTCTGTTCTGCGATTTTTTTGAAGCCGGCAGGTTTTGGATGGATCTCGTTCTGCCAATCCGATTCGTTTAAGGTGTTCGAACTATTGACAAGGAAGATGCGAGCGGGATCGATATGCGTCAATTTTTGAAGTTCGGATGTAAGCCGATCCAGCAAAAATGTAATGCACGCTTGCTGCAACGTAGCAGGTACCTGGGCATCGTCTAGGGCGGACTTCAACCAGCTGCTGTTTTTCCCAAATAGACCCTTACCTGAAGGTAATGCATAGTCGTAGTTGTGTAGGACAACTGTGGCTTGCGTGTTTGTTGACGAAAGGATTCGGCCGATTAAAGCCTGGTAGCTATCACCGGTTTTTTTTATCAGCCAATTTACCGTTCCCTCCTGATTTCCGCCCTTAAAGCATTCATCTGCCGTTTGTGCAGCCGAGCAATCAAACTTCAGCAACCGCCGCAAATCAGAAAAACCGGCGAAGTCATTTCCGCCACCGCTAATGAAAACACTCGACAGCGCTGAGCCATGATGTTTCAAAGCGGTTCTCACAGATTTACTGTACTTCCCATGCACGTAGTCGTAGGCTTCCGCGCCATTGTTGCCCAGCGCGAGAACGAAATGTTGATTATCTTTTATTAGCGGGCCAAGTTGATTAACTA
>CAYYOS010000014.1:0-26016 GCA_964473355.1 uncultured Burkholderiales bacterium
TCGGACTGATTTAAGCCAAGTTTACGTCTAATTTCTCGCGGATTCGCTACCTTTTCAAAAAGTTTCATATATGTCACCTAAAAAATGGGATTAAAAAATCTGGTTAGAGCCCCCTGGCCACCTATTCTAGCACACCTGAATATTTCTATCTAAAAGAATAAAGCATTTAGCGCTTTGTATCTACTCTATTTTACAAGGTACAATGGCGGGCTTAAAAATATTAGGCACCTCAGGCGGTATTTTTCTTGAGGAATAACACGAATTTCGGGTAACTATGGCATTGATTGTACAAAAATATGGGGGGACGTCGGTGGGTTCTCCCGAGCATATTAAAAACGTCGCGCGGCGCGTCGCAAAATTTCAAAAAGCCGGCCATCAACTAATTGTTGTGGTTTCCGCCATGAGCGGTGAGACCAATCGTTTAATGAGTCTCGCTCAAGCGATGCAGCCCGCCCCCAGCCCCAGAGAGCTGGACGTTTTACTGGCCACTGGCGAACAAGTGACCATTGCGCTACTGGCTATGGCCCTGACGGAAAGCGGCGTGCGCGCTAAAAGCTACACCGGCTCGCAGGCGAGCATTTTGACGGACAGCGCTTTTACTAAAGCCCGCATCTTAGACATCGATGAAGTAAATCTGCGCAACGAATTGGCTCAAGGTTTGGTGGTGATCGTGGCTGGTTTTCAGGGACACGACGAAGCCGGCAACATCACCACCTTAGGGCGCGGTGGGTCGGATACCACTGCCGTTGCTATCGCTGCAGCGCTGCATGCGGATGAGTGCCAAATCTATACCGACGTGGATGGCGTATATACGACGGACCCGCGCATAGTCCCGGAAGCCCGCAGGCTGAAAACCATTACCTTTGAAGAAATGCTGGAAATGGCGAGCTTAGGCTCCAAGGTATTACAAATCCGCTCGGTGGAATTTGCGGGCAAATATAAAGTGAAACTGCGCGTGCTATCCAGCTTTGAAGAAACCGGCGAGGGCACGCTCATTACCTTTGAGGAAGACGACAAAATGGAACAAGCTATCATTTCCGGCATCGCGTTTAACCGCGACGAAGCGAAAATCACCGTATTGGGCGTGCCGGATCGCCCGGGTATTGCTTATCAAATTTTAGGCCCTATTGCTGAAGCCAATATCGATGTCGATATGATCATCCAGAACGTTGGCGTGGACGGCAATACCGATTTTTCTTTTACGGTGCATCGCAACGAATACTCTAAGGCGCTGGATGTCCTGCAAAAAGTTAAAACCCACATCGGCGCACGGGATTTAACCGGTGACGAAAAAATCACTAAGGTGTCGGTGGTGGGTGTTGGCATGCGCTCCCACGTTGGCATTGCTAGCACAATGTTCCGCACCCTGGCGGAAGAGGGTATTAACATTCAGATGATCTCAACATCAGAAATAAAAATTTCGGTGGTTATAGACGAAAAATACCTAGAGTTAGCGGTGCGCGTTTTACACAAGGTCTTTGATCTCGCTGAGGCCGCAGCGTAGGAAGGCCGCGCTGAAATTACCAGCGATCGACCAACCCTTTGGTTTGACCCCATACCCGTAAAACGGTATTCTTCGCGGTTCCGGAGAGATGGCCGAGAGGTCGAAGGCACTCCCCTGCTAAGGGAGCATAGGCTCAAAAGGCTTATCGAGGGTTCGAATCCCTCTCTCTCCGCCATTGTTCAGCGTGCGGTATTCACTTATAATCGCAGCTCACGCGCCCGTAGCTCAGCTGGATAGAGTACTTGGCTACGAACCAAGGGGTCAGGAGTTCGAATCTCTTCGGGCGCGCCATCTAATCCCGCAACCCACGTCAAGTCAGGACTCCGCCGTTACTCGCGGAACCCTTGCCAGAACGTTACTGTCAATTTATATTAAGTGTAAGCTGATTTATTCACTATTTCGTCATTTCCGCGAAAGGCGGGAATCCAGAACTTGTTGAATAGTATTATTTTCTAGCTGCTGGATTCCCGCCTGCTCGGGGATGGCGGATTAATCAGCGTTTCCTTAAGAAGCTAGAGTCCTAGAGGGCGTAACTCTTGTAGAGAGCCTCGCTTTCCCTCTTTTATCTCTTCTTTTTTATAAGCCGCACCATATTAATATTGGAGGAAGTATGGCTCGCTTACTATTCCCGTTGGCATTCGTTGGCTGCGTAGCGGCATTAGCCGTGGCATGGCGATTCTCACAACTTAAGACGGAGGCCGAGCCTCAGCCCGAGCCGGAGCCCGAAGACCGTCGGGTAGCGCCAGATCGGCGTAAGGCCGCCCGTGATTGGTCTTTGGGATCGATACGTCGGGCGTCGGATCAGGCCCTACACTAAAATTTATGCTTTATGTTTAATATTGCTTTTAAAAAAGGGTGCTTAGGATTACAATACCACCCCGGCAGGTCCCGTTAAACTATTAAAAAAGGAACATATATGTATAAATTAACCAGCGCTTTATTTGCCGGCTTATTGGCCGCCGCTTTTAGCATCAATGCCTATTCCGCTGCTCACACTATGGCAGCCCCGGCAAAGTCGCCAGAAGCTGCCGCTGAAGCCAAAAAAGATATGAAGGTGGCCGATGCTAAAGAAATGAAATCGGATGCCAAAGCTGATTATAAATTAGCTAAAGACAAGGCCGACGCGGACTATAAAGCTGCCAAAGCCGAGTGCAAAAAACAAGAAGGCGACGCGCAACGCGCTTGCATTAAAGAAGCTAAAGCCACGCGTGATAAAGTAAAAGCTGAGGCTAAAGCCGCGTATGAAAAAGCCAAAGCTGCTGCTGCGGCTGATAAGGACAAAGCTAAGGCCGAAGAAAAAGCTGTTAAGTAAGCAAACAATAAGCGTCCCGCAAAAGGCAGAGCGTTGTGCTCTGCCTTTTTTTGGGTTGGACGCGCCACATAAACGAAAGCTTTTAAGGAGGGTGAAATGAAATTCAAATCGACCGCAATTTTAAATGTTTTAGTTCTGATGGGCGTCTCAACTTTTGCTATTGCTGCTGGCGAGCTTGAGTGCAAATATATAGCCGGCAAGGTAACGCTAACCCCCGACCCGACTTGCAAGGTTGCGTCACAATATAGCGGTCCGCCTTATTTAATGGCGCCGGGAACCTGTTTTTCAGTAACGCTCAAGGGTACCCTAAACGGAACAGGGTATTCGGGTTTGACGCGGGAAACACTGGTTAGTCCGTTGACGCCCTCGGCCGGCTCTGCCCCGGCCATTCTGAATGAATCCGGTTTAGCATCTGCACCCAATGAATTCGGATTACCGGAAACACGCCGGTTTTTTACCGCGCGCAGCGTCATTTCTTTGCCTGGCGGCCGAGTCTTCACTGCGGACGGCGGAATTATAGATGGCTTGATTTCGGTGGAACAACTGGTCGTTACGAAGGGTGACGGTAAGTACGCTGGCGCTGCAGGCACGTTTAACGCCGGAGGAAATATATTCGCAGGCGGGTGGCTATTTGGTGAGCTTTGTTCCGTGGACAACGACTAAACGCCAACTCGTTAAAGACATACCCCGCACCTGAATTCTCAGGTGCGGTGGTGACTATCACTAGGTGAAAGATGCGTTCGCCGGCCTCGGCTGAAAACCCCTCAAGATGGGTCGTATGACCTCTATCCGAACTACTCGATTTTTCTACCTTTTCGTTTCTAGCTTAACTGGTTTTTTGCCTGCTGCGGCTGCGGCCCAGTCAGACACATTAACTTTGCCGAGCGCTGTTGTGTCGGCACATCCTTTGGCCACCGCCGCTGGCCTACAAATTTTGCGATTAAATGGTAATGCCTTTGATGCGGCGGTGGCGGTTGGCGCGATGCTCGCCGTTGTAGAACCCTATAATTCCGGACTTGGTGGCGGTGGTTTTTGGCTGTTGCACAGTGCGCAGATGAACAAAGATGTGATGTTAGACGCCAGAGAAACGGCCCCATTGGCCGCGACCCCGGGCATGTTTATGGGTAGCCCGGCTAATACCCAGCCGCGACTTTCCTTAGATGGCCCCTTGGCAGCGGCTATTCCTGGCGTTCCTGCGGGCTTAGCCTGGCTATCGAAAAAATATGGCAAGCTCCCGTTAGCGGATGCACTGGGTCCTGCTATTAAGGCGGCACGTTATGGATTCCCCGTAGATGCGCCTTATATTCGCATGGCCGGCCTGCGCGAAAATACGCTTAAGCAATCGCACTACGCCCGCCGCCAATTTCTATTGCACGATCGAGTTCCACCAGCCAATGTCTCGCTAGCCCAACCCCAATTGGCGCACACCTTAGAACGCTTAGGCAAAGCGGGCGCAGATAGTTTTTATAAAGGGCGCTGGGCGCGCCACATGGTGCAAACAGTAAAGTCAGCTGGCGGAGTATGGTCAGTGGCCGACCTCGCGCGCTATCGCGTTAAAGAAAGGCAGCCTATTGTGATCACTTATCGCGGCGCTAAGATCACCACTGCGGCACTACCGTCTTCCGGCGGTTTGGTACTGGCGCAAACATTAAATATATTGGAGCGCCTTGATTATGACGCTGCGCCCACCGTACAGAAAATGCACTACGTGGCGGAAGCTTTGCGACGAGCTTACCACGACAGATATCGCTACATGGGGGATGCTGATTTTGTGGACGTTCCCATCCATCGGTTGGCGGCAAAATCCTACGCGGCTACCCGTGCCGAAACGATTTTGCCGGATGACGCCACCGCTAGCGAAGCGTTGTCGCAACCGAACAAAATTGAAGGTCAAAGCACCACGCATTTTTCTATCGCGGATAAATACGGCAATCGCGTCGCCGCGACCTTAAGCATTAATACCCCATTCGGTTCAGGATTTGTCGCGGGCGAAACGGGCGTGTTGTTAAATAATGAGATGGATGATTTTGCCTTGGGCGCGGGGATTGCAAATACTTATGGCTTATCCGGCAGTGGCGCCAATGCGATCGCCCCGGGTAAGCGCCCACTTTCAAGTATGAGCCCGACTTTCGTTGAAGACCAACGAGGAATTTTAATTGTCGGGACGCCGGGCGGCTCGCGTATTATCAGCATGGTGCTACTGGCAATTTTGGATTACATGCACAACGATGATACCGATCTAAATCGTATAGTAGGTGCGCCACGCTATCATCATCAATTTTTGCCGGACCGCATTGAACTTGAACCGCAAGTTTTTTCGGAAGGACTAAGCGATGAGTTACAATTAAAGGGCCATAGCCTCGAGGTTGCGCCGCGCGCCTGGGGGAACATGCAAGCAGTGTATATTGATAAAAAAACCGGATTAGTCCGTACCGCTTCCGACCCCCGGGGATATGGCCGCGGCGAAACTCTCTATCATTGAAACCATTTACCGGCGGCAGCGAACTTGTCATTAATGAAAACTACCTTTTTAGACTTTGAGCAACCAATAGCTGAGCTGGAACTCAAGATCGAGGAATTACGCTTGGTGCAAGGTGATGCGGCGCTGGACATTTCTGAAGAGATTAAGCGTTTACAAAAGAAGAGCCAGTCCCTTACCAAAGAAATTTATGCCAAGCTAACCGCCTGGCAAATTTCTCAAGTGGCACGTCACCCGCAGCGCCCCTTTACGCTGGACTATATACAACATATTTTTAGTGAATTCGAAGAGCTGCATGGGGATCGTACGTTTGCTGATGATACTGCCTTAATCGGTGGATTTGCCCGCTTAGGCGAGCAAGCGGTCATGGTCGTCGGGCATCAAAAAGGCCGGGATACGAAGGATAAAATCTATCGCAATTTTGGAATGCCGCGCCCGGAGGGGTATCGAAAAGCGCTACGGTTAATGCGTCTCGCAGAAAAGTTTAGCCTGCCGGTGATCAGCTTTATCGACACCCCTGGTGCCTATCCGGGTGTGGAAGCCGAAGAGCGCGGTCAATCGGAAGCCATCGCGCGTAACCTTTACGCAATGGCAGAACTTAAAACCCCCATTTTATGTGTGGTCATCGGTGAAGGTGGCTCGGGTGGGGCGTTGGCGATTGGCGTAGGAGATATGACGCTAATGCTGCAATACGCGAGCTACTCGGTCATTTCGCCGGAAGGCTGCGCTTCCATTTTGTGGAAAAGCGCCGATAAAGCCCCGGAAGCCGCGGAGATCTTAGGTATCACGGCGGCGCGATTAAAAAGTTTAAACTTGATCGATAAAATTATTTCCGAGCCTCTCGGGGGCGCTCACCGCGAGCCGGAAGCCGCTATCCAAACCACCAAAAAAGCGCTAGTAGAGAGTCTGCAAGAACTGCAAGGTTATCCTACCGATACCCTACTTCATAACCGCTTTAATCGACTAATGAAATATGGCAAGTTCAAAGAAGCGCCGCTCAAATGATTTGTCCGGTTGCTTTGTTAAACGCCTACAGTCTTTTCCCCTAGCTGGGCAGCGTGTAGCGGTCGCTTTTAGCGGCGGCTTAGATTCCACCGTGCTGTTAACACTGATGGCACAGGAGAGCAAGGCGTGTGGCTATCACCTATCTGCGGTGCATATCAATCACCAGCTAAGCCCAAACGCTAATTCATGGCAGAAATTTTGTAAAAAGCGGTGTCAAGAATTAGCCGTTCCTTTTCGCGCCATTAAAGTAGATGTGGCACACGTATCAGGGGTGAGCTTGGAGGCGGCAGCCCGGGAATCACGCTATGCCGCCTTTGCAAGCCTGGATGTGGATTATGTTGCCCTGGGTCACCATTTAGATGATCAAATCGAAACTTTTTTTTTACAATTGCTGCGCGGCGCGGGAGACCGGGGGTTGGCCGCCATGGCAGCGCTTAAGCTCACGCCGGGGCAGCGCGTCACCTATCTACGCCCTTTGTTAGACGTGCCGCGCGCAGATATCTTATTGCATGCACGTAAGCACGAATTAAAATGGGTGGACGACGAGACCAATGCTAGTTACGACTTCAATCGAAATTTTCTGCGTCACGCAATATTGCCGCTATTAGAAGAGCGCTTTCCGGCTTACCGCACGACTATTTGCCGCTCTACGCAGCATTTAGCCGAAACTGCACAGCTTTTGCGGGAAATTGGCGCCATAGATTTGCAGCAAGCCATGCACGCTAATACACTCAATTTAAGTTATCTACACGGTCTTTCCCCGGCGCGCGCGCGAAATTTATTATTGGCCTATTTAGCGGCCCAAGGTGTGCCCGGCCCAAGCACCGCACGCCTGGCGCAACTAGAAAAACAGATTAGGGCGCGCCCGGATGCGCGTATAGATTTGAAAATGGGCGCATATGCGCTGCGCCGTTACCAGGGCGCGCTATATGTTGAAACGCAGCGTGGTCCGGAAATGCTCTGCGTGGCGTGGAGAGGACAAGCGGAACAGGCTTTACCCGGGCTGGATGGCACTCTGTTGTTTGAAAAAGTTAAGGGCGCGGGCATAAGCCTAGAAAAACTGCAGCGCGCCGCCGTAATGATCCGCCTACGCTCGGGCGGGGAGAAATTTGCCCCGGACTGTGCCCGTCCACGCCGTAGCTTAAAGAATTTACTGCAAGAATCACACATTCCTCCCTGGCAACGCCAGCAAATCCCGCTGATTTATAGTGGTAAAGAACTCGCAGCGGTGGTGGGGATTGGTATAGACTGTCGGTTTAAAGCGAATTCAGACGAGACGGGCATCCTGGTGCGCTGGCAAGCCGAGCACAGTTAGCCCCACCTGCTTATACCACCATGACAACGACATTTAAGCCGCGGATAAGTATTATTGTCCCCGCGTTAAACGAAGAAAAATTAATCGAAAAAACCCTAGCATGCTTTCCTCGCGCTTTGCGACAACATTATGCTCTGGAGCTAATTGTAAGCGACGGCGGCAGCGCGGATAGCACTGTGGCAATTGCCCGACAACACGCCGACCAAGTTGTGCAACATACCGCCGCGCGCCCGCAAACCATAGCCGAAGGCCGAAATTGCGGGGCGGCGGCGGCCAGTGGCGAACTTTTGGTGTTTATCAATGCCGATACTGTACCCAGTGACCCCGAGCAGTTTATGACGAGCTTACATACCTTATTATTGGAAGAAAATCAAAAGTTTATCGCTTTTGCCGGGCCGGTAACTATCGCGCCGCATCAACGGCAGTTTTTTGATCGCTTATTCCACTGGGCCTTCAACTATTATGTGCGCCTGCTTAACCTCATTCGTTTTGGCATGGCCCGTGGAGAGTGCCAAATCGTTCGCCGCGAAGCTTTTTTGGCGGTTGGCGGCTATCGTAACCACATGGCCGCCGGGGAAGATTTCGACCTTTATAAGCGCTTAGCCCGTATTGGGCGTATTGGCTATGCGCCGCAGCTGGCGGTCTATGAGTCACCGCGGCGCTTTCGCCATTACGGGTATTTACGCGTGTTTGCGCTGTGGTCCCTGAACGGTCTGATGGTTTTATTGTTTCGCCGTTCGTATTCCAAAAAGTGGGAAGAAATCAGATAAGGCGTCAAGGCGAGCTAATTTAGGGTGTGGGCGGGGTTGCCGCTTTATTTAAAGCCCTTAACGTGCTATTTTAATTCAATTTGCATTTAATTTATTAAAGGAGTGTTAGGTTAATGGCTGTAGAACGGACTTTATCTATAATAAAACCAGATGCCGTGGCGAAAAATGTCATCGGGCAGATTTTTTCTCGATTTGAAGGCGCTGGCTTAAAAATTATTGCAACGCAGATGATGCATTTATCAAAAAGGCAGGCAGAAGGGTTCTATGCCGTCCATAAACAGCGCCCCTTCTTTAAGGATTTGGTGGAATTTATGAGTTCCGGACCGGTGGTAATCCAAGTATTGGAGGGCGACGGGGCGATTACTAAAAACCGCGAACTAATGGGGGCTACTGATCCTAAAAAGGCGGACAAGGGCACTATTCGCGCAGACTTTGCCTCCAGCATCGAGGCCAATGCCGTACACGGTTCCGATGCGGCAGCCACCGCAGCGACTGAAATCAGTTACTTTTTTCCTGAATTAGGTATTTTCTCACGTTAATGCTAGGAGCCTGTCGGACTTGAAGAATCGAAGCGAAAATTCGGCTGGGCAAGGACAGATTTTGACGATTTTGCCGGTCAATAGTCATTCTATTGACCAAAAAAGCGGCGACATATGTACCGGCCAGGCGGATTTGCAGCCGATTTCCTTTAAGTCCGACAGGCTCCTAACTAACTTACTCAATTTTGATGCGCAGCAGCTCAATACTTTTTTAGCCAAAGAAGGGGAAAAACCCTTTCGCGCTAAGCAGTTAATGCGCTGGATGCATCAATTTGGAGAAAGTGATTTTCAATCCATGAGTGATTTATCCAAACCCTTACGCGAAAAATTGGCGCGGGTGGCGAGCGTTACGCCGCCACGGGTGGCATCGGAACATCATTCTGCGGACGGCACGCGCAAATGGTTATTGGATGTCGGGGCGGCCAATTTGATAGAAACCGTTTTTATTCCCGAAAAAAATCGTGGCACCTTGTGCATATCTTCCCAAGTGGGCTGCGCGCTGGCTTGCTCGTTTTGCTCCACCGGCAAGCAAGGCTTTAATCGCAACCTGACAACGGCGGAGATCATTGGTCAGTTATGGCTAGCCAATAAAGCCTTAAAAACCGAAGATGGCGAGCGCGTCATCAGCAATGTCGTGATGATGGGCATGGGAGAACCCTTGCTGAATTTTGAAGCTTTAGTTGCGGCGCTGCACCTCATGCTCGACGATTCTGCTTACGGCTTATCGCGGCGACGGGTCACCGTCAGCACGTCGGGAATTGTGCCAGCCATGGATAGATTGCGCGAGCAATGCCCCGTGGCTTTAGCGGTATCCTTGCACGCGCCCAATGACGCGTTGCGCGATGAACTAGTACCGATTAACAAAAAGTATCCCTTAGCAGCCTTGCTTAAGGCTTGCTGGCGTTACCTTGACAATGCCCCGCGGGATTTCATCACCTTTGAGTATGTGATGTTAGCCGGGATAAACGATGCGCCGGAGCAGGCCCGCGCGCTGGTAAAATTGGTTGATAAGTTACCCTGTAAATTCAATTTAATTCCTTTTAACCCTTTCCCGCGGTCCGGCTATGAGCGCTCTTCGCCAGAACGCATACGCCAATTTAGCGAGATTTTAAGCGACCAAGGGCTGATTACCACCACCCGCAAAACTCGCGGCGATGATATCGACGCGGCTTGCGGTCAACTTGCCGGACAAGTGCAGGATAAAACGCGACGTACGCAGAAAAATTTGGAGACCGTAGCGTGAAGACACTCCCATTATTACTGGCGTTGCTGCTAACGGCGTGCGCAAGCCCAGCTCAAAAAGCCCAAGTTAATGCCGATTCCGCTGATTCGCGGAATCGGGCCATAGTGCACACGCAATTGGGTGCAGGCTACTTGGAGCGGGCGCAGCTAGGCGTCGCGCTACAGGAGCTGACGGCGGCCGTCGCGGCAGACCCCAAATACAGCCAAGCGCATAACGTATTGGGGCTGGTCTATATGCAGCTCAGAGAAAATTCGCGGGCCGAAGAAAGTTTCCGTAGAGCCCTGCAAACTGACGGCAACAATTCCGATGCGCATAATAATTTTGGCTGGTTTTTGTGCCAACAAGATAGAATTGATGAGTCTATTCCACATTTTCTGTCGGCCTTAAAAGATCCGCTATATACCACGCCGGAGCGCTCTTACTTAAACGCCGGCCTATGCTCACTTAAGAAGAACGATATTGCTGGCGCCGAAGATTTTTTTCAAAAAGCATTGAAGATTAGCGCAAACCAGCCGCAGGTTTATCTAAGTTTGGCGCAGATAAATTTTAATCGAGAGCGTTTGGTCGACAGTAAGTTTAATTTGGAAAAATACATGCAGTTAAGCGAGCCCAGTGCTGAGGCTCTTTGGCTGGGGGTACGGTTGGCCCGTAAGCTTCAAGATAGGGGCTCGGAGCTAAGTTATGGTCAGCAGTTGCGACGTAAATACCCCGATTCCCGGGAGGCCATTTCCCTGCGTAGTGGAATTTACGAATGAGCTTAGACGCCGCTTTGTCGCCGGGACAATTGCTAAGCCAAGAGCGCGAGCGGCAGCATAAATCCCATAATGATATCGCCCGGCAATTGCGCCTTACTCTACGGCAAGTTCAGGCGCTGGAAAGTGATAATTATGCCGCGCTGCCGGGTACCACCTTCGTGCGTGGTTTTATGCGCAACTACGCGAAGCTACTGGGTATGGATCCCGAGGCACTGCTACGTATTTACGAAGCTAGCTTGCCACCCCCGCCGGTTTTTGAGGAGCCCCCACCTGAGCCCAAAGCACGCCCTCGGGTTAAGATGGCCGCTTGGGTAACGATGACCCTGGTTATCGTTGCGGTGCTTGGTCTGGCGGTGAATTGGCTAGATCCCGATTTGCGAAATCTAAATTTCTCCGCGCAAACCTTAACACCTAACGCCGCCACTTCGCCTCAACAGAATAGCGCGAGTTCCAAA
Source organism: uncultured Burkholderiales bacterium (assembly GCA_964473355.1). Taxonomy (GTDB): domain Bacteria; phylum Pseudomonadota; class Gammaproteobacteria; order Burkholderiales; family REEB80; genus CAYYOS01. The sequence goes on from CAYYOS010000014.1 coordinate 11,378, forward strand.
GAAAATTTGCGTCAAAGCTCAAGTCTTGCAAACGCCAAGTCCACGCAAAACTTGCCCGTTGTCCCACATCAAATAGCAATGCGCGAAGCCGAGCGTGGTGATGCGCAGATTTCCCCCGAGGGCCCTCCATCTAAAGATGTGGCCGACTTAGCTGGCCCTTCAGACACACAAGACTTACTCGCAAGGCTGAAGTTTTTCTTTAACGAAGACGCTTGGGTGGAAGTTCGTGACCAGGACCACCAAAAAGTATTCTCACATTTGAATATCAAAGGCACCGAAAAGGTAGTGGATGCGGCGCCCCCTTTGACGCTGATCGTGGGTAACGCTCGTGCGGTGAGAGTCACCTATAATGACAACGAAGTCGATTTGACCCCGCATATCAAAAATAATATCGCTCGATTTAACTTGGAATAGCATGTTTACGGTTGAAATTCCTCGCCGCAAAAGCCGACAAATTAGCGTGGGCAATGTAAAAATAGGCGGTGACGCGCCGATTTCGGTACAAACCATGACCAACACCGAAACCTGCGATGTCGAGGCGACGCTCGCGCAAATCGAACGTGTAGTAAAAGTCGGCGCGGACATTGTGCGGGTTTCCGTTCCTTCCATGGCGGCGGCCGAGGCCTTCGGCAAAATTAAAAAGCGCGCATCGGTACCGTTAGTCGCCGACATTCACTTTGATTACAAAATCGCGCTACGCGTGGCAGAATTGGGCGCCGACTGCTTACGAATTAACCCCGGCAACATCGGCAGGGAAGATCGCATACGCGCGGTAATCCAGTCGGCCCGCGACCACGGCATTCCGATCCGAGTGGGCGTTAATGCCGGCTCCTTAGAAAAAGATTTACAAAAAAAATACGGCGAGCCTACGCCCGCCGCGTTAGTTGAGTCGGCGCTGCGGCATGTGGATATTCTCGACAAACTGGATTTTCAAGATTACAAAGTAAGCCTTAAAGCCTCTGAGGTGTTCATGACGGTGGAGGCTTACAAGCTATTGGCGAATCAAATTGAGCAACCTTTACATCTGGGTATCACCGAAGCCGGCGGATTACGTTCCGGCAGCGTAAAATCTTCCATAGGCCTGGGTATGCTTTTGGCCTTAGGTATCGGCGATACAATCAGAATTTCTCTGGCCGCTGATCCCGTAGAAGAAGTTAAGGTCGGTTTTGATATTTTAAAGAGCCTTCACCTGCGCAATAAGGGCATTAACATTATCGCGTGCCCGTCCTGCTCGCGCCAGGAATTCGACGTGATTAAAGCGGTAAACGCGCTCGAATCCCGGTTGGAGGACGTGTTGGAACATCTGGACGTTGCCGTGATCGGCTGCGTGGTCAACGGCCCGGGGGAAGCCCGCGAAGCCCATATCGGACTGGCTGGCGGCTCGCCGAATTTGTTGTATGTCGATGGCAAGCCCAGCCATAAAGTAACGGAGTCAGAATTGGTCGATGCATTAGAAAAACAAGTACGCTCAAAAATTGCGATGATGAACGAAAACCCTAGCCCTATCAATAAAACTATTCCGATTAAAGCCGTAGGTTAGCAAGGAACCTCTGAACCAGTCCACCATGAGCCGCGTTGCAGCCCAATTGGCGATGATTGCGCGAAACGTTGCGCAGGTAATAGTCATTCTATTAGGCCAAGCGACGCGCCAAAGCAAGCGCGCCAATTGGGTGCAACCCTTCGGGCACTTGGCTTTGCGGGCGACCTGCTTCGTTACGACTCGTTGCCATAGAATAACTATGGTTGCCTCGCCGCGTCTCGCATCTCATCCCGCAAGGCCAAGTGCGCGGCCATGGTGGACTGGTTCAGAGGTTCCCTAATGCCTTCCGTTATTCAAGCCGTCCGCGGGATGAACGATATTCTGCCGGACGAAACACCCTTGTGGGAATATTTCGAGAACACCACCCGCCGCTGGTTGGCGAGTTATGGTTATCGCAACATCCGCTTACCTATAGTCGAACATACCGATTTATTTGTCCGTACTATCGGCGAGGTTACGGATATCGTTGAAAAAGAAATGTATACTTTCGTCGACAATAAAAATGGCGAGAGTCTTACCCTGCGCCCGGAGGGAACCGCATCCTGTGTGCGTGCGGTCTTAGAACATAATCTGCTTTATCAAGCGCCGCAACGTTTGTACTATACGGGGCCGATGTTTCGCCACGAGCGGCCGCAGAAAGGTCGCTATCGTCAATTCCATCAAATCGGTGTAGAGGCCTTAGGATTTGCTGGCCCGGACGTGGATGCGGAACATATTGCGATGACCCATCGCCTGTGGCAACAGCTGCAGTTGGGAGACGTAAAGCTGCAAATTAATACCTTGGGCAGCCGAGATACGCGAGCTCGATATCGGGAAAAGATTGTAGGTTATTTTTCAGGGCATAAAGAAAAGCTCAACGACGAGGCACGCGCGCGTTTGGAAAAAAACCCATTACGGCTTTTAGATAGCAAAGATCCTGACCTACAAACCATTATTGAAGGTGCGCCGCAACTGTTGAACGAAATAGATGATGCGTCGCGGGACCATTTTGCACAGCTGCAGCGCATGCTGGGCGAATTGAATATCAATTTTGAAATCAACCCCCGTCTGGTGCGGGGTTTGGACTATTATAATTTAACCGTGTTTGAATGGGTAACCGATAGGCTCGGCGCCCAAGGTACGGTTTGCGCAGGCGGGCGTTACGACGGTTTGGTGGAAATGCTCGGCGGTAAGCCTGCCCCGGCGTGCGGTTACGCAATTGGTGTTGAACGCGTGCTGGCGCTATGCGCGCATAACTTTACGGTAGCAGCGCCGGATGCGTATATAGTTCACGCTGGCGAAGGAGTGGACCGCTTTGCTATGCGCCTGGCGGAAACGCTGCGGGATCATGGTCTAAAAATTTTACTGCACGCCGGTGGCGGCAGTTTTAAAGCGCAAATGAGAAAAGCAGATCTAAGTGCCGCCCATTACGCCATTATTATTGGGGAGAACGAAGTTGCCATGGATAAAGTCACCATGAAACCTTTGCGTGGCGGTGACTCTCAGCAAACCTTGTCGTTATCGGAGACAATTCAATTATTAAGGAAGCAGCATGCATAATCTAGAAGAGCAAGAGCGTATCGATGCGCTTAAGGCTTGGTGGAACAAGAATTCAAAAGTGGTGACGATGCTTGTGATGGTTGTCGCTATCGCTGCGCTCAGTGTCACCGGCTGGCGCTATTATCAAGCGAAGCAAAATACTCAGGCGGCGCTATTATATTCCGCGCTGCAAGATGGTTCCAATGCGCGTGATCTGAAAAAAGCCCGGCAAATTTCCGGGGAACTTATCGACAAATATGCGAAGACAGTTTATGCCTCGCGTGCCGCCTTAATTATCGCTAAGGACAATTTCGAGGCGGGCGATTTTCAGAGTGCTAAAGCACAATTGCAGTGGGCTATCAGCCACTCTCCGCAAGCGGAGATTAAAGATCTCGCACGCTTAAGGCTAGCCGCAATTTTGTTTGACGAAAAGAAATATAATGAAGCCCTATCCTTGCTAAGGACCAAGCACGGCAGTGCATTTTCCGGCTTGTATGCGGATTTAATTGGGGACGTCTATCAAGCACAAGGCAAGGTGTCGGAAGCGCAACGCAGTTATCAGCTCGCTTTAAACAAAATGGATCAAAAGGTGGCCTATAGGCAACTTGTGCAATTTAAATTAGACGCGTTAGGAAGCAAATGACAAAGGAGTCGGTAATGAATCAGCTCGCCATAAAACTGCTGCTGGTGTTTGGGCTGATGATGTTGGGGGGTTGCGCGAGCTGGTTTGGGAACTGGTTTGGGGGCAAGGATACCAGCGTGCAGCCTGCGCCCCTGGTAGAGTTCAAACCTACTATTGCACTGAAATTGAAGTGGCAGGTGAATACGGGCAGCGCGCAAACTGCCTTTTTTTCGCCCGCCTTGGACGGTGAAAATGTGTTTGTGGCTGCCGCGGACGGCCAATTAATGCGTATTGACAGAGCCACCGGCCGCGTGCAGTGGCAGGTAGTCAGCGGCAAAAAGCTCTCTGGAGGCGTGGGCGCCGGGGATAACTTGGTGCTAGTGGGGACAGCCAAAGGCCAGGTATTAGCATACGATCAAACTGGAAAACTGTTATGGCAATCGGAGCTTTCCAGTGAAATACTGGCGGCTCCTAAAGTCGCCGAGGGCATAGTCGTTGCTCGCACGGGCGATGGCAAAGTTTTTGGTTTGAGCGCGGAAGATGGTAAAACCCGATGGGTCTACCAACGCGCCGTACCAGCGCTGAGCCTGCGCACCGCCGCGGGCATTTTGATCCATCGCGGCGCAGTGTTTGTGGGTTTCGCCGGGGGCAAGCTGGTCGCCTTGAGTTTAAGTAGTGGCAATGTCGGGTGGGAGGCGACGGTCGCTTTGCCAAAAGGCGCGACGGAGCTTGAGCGCATTGCCGACGTTAGCAGTACGCCCGTCACCGATGGTCGCAATGTTTATGCGGTAGCCTACCAAGGAAAAGTCGTCTCATTGGACATCACTAACGGTACATTAATTTGGTCTCGGGATATTTCTAGCGCCTCGGGCCTCGCCATCGATCAGCAGAATATTTATGTAAGTGAAGCACGGGGTAGCGTGCACGCTCTAACTAAGTCCAATGGTACCAGTGTGTGGAAGCAAGACAAACTTACCGCGAGAGCGTTATCTGCACCCGCGGTGAGCGATAAGTTTGTGGCGGTGGGAGACGTGCAGGGCTACGTGCACATTCTTAGTGTAGAAGACGGCGGTTTCGCGCAGCGGGCGGCCACGGATGCTACCGCGATACGCGTGCCGCCGGTTTCTTTGGCGAACGGCTTTATATTTCAAAGTGAAAAGGGTGGTGTATTCGCCTTTGAAATTTGAATTGACCGACTATTTTTTTAACAATCCCAGGCCTTAGGATTTCACTTTGCTCTAAGGTGAGTTTCGAGCAGAGTGTGTCGAGATGTAGTTAGCCCTAATTATAGGCGCGAAGACGCCGAGAAAATTGTTGTAGGGATTCTATGCCGCTTTGCTCGGCGCGGTGACACCATTCTTGCAACTGTTTTAGCAATTGCTCCGGTGTGGCTGTGGAACGCTCCCATAGGGAAGCGAGGTCTTGACGCATGGTATACACGGTATGCAATGCTTTGTTAGCCTTTAACACTTCCAGCAAATTAGCTTTTTCGTGGTCAGGCAGCTTTTTTGCATCTAAGTGCAACCAACGTTTCAGCGATTCCAGGCTATGCGGCGGACGTGGACTAAGGCGGTTTATTTCCTTGGCATAGGTCGCTTTTAGTGTCGCAGCAAACTTCGCCATGACATCATAGCGATGCATGATGACGGCGTTAAGCGTATCCAAATCGCAGGCTGCTTTGCCGTGATTTAAGCGGACTTTTGGCGCTAGTTTTTTAACTTTGGCCAAACCCAATATTTCCAGGGTGCGAATGTAAAACCAGCCAATATCAAACTCGTACCACTTGTTGGAAAGTCGAGCGGAGGTAGCATAAGCGTGGTGATTGTTATGAAGCTCTTCGCCGCCAATTAAAATACCCCAAGGCACAATGTTGGTACTCGCGTCTTCGCTGGCAAAATTGCGGTATCCCCAAAAATGGCCAATGCCGTTAATTACACCTGCAGCAAAGAAGGGAATCCATAACATTTGTACGCCATAAATCAATACGCCCGGGACAAGGCCAAACAACACGATGTCAAGAACACCCATCACAATTAAGCCAGTCATGGGTAGCTTGGAATAAAGTGTGCGTTCCAGCCAATCGTCGGGTGTGCCGGAACCATATTTCTGCACGAGCTCTTTGTCATTCGCGGCGACACGATAGGGACCGACACCTGTCCAGAGAATCTTGTTCAGGCCAAGTATTTGCGGGCTGTGAGGGTCTTCTTCCGTTTCAACTTTTGCGTGGTGCTTACGATGAACCGCAGCCCACTCCTTGGTGACCATGCCGGTCGTAAGCCATAGCCAAAATCTAAAGAAATGACTGGGTACAGGATGCAAGTCTAGGGCGCGATGGGCTTGATGACGATGAAGAAAAATAGTAACCGACGCAATGGTAACGTGCGTAAAAACCAAAGCAACAATGACATAACCCCACCACGTTAAATCAAATATTCCTGAGAACATTAGCATCCTTAAAGGTTAGCGACAGATAAACTCCTTAATTATACGGGCATTATGACATCAAGTACATGACTATAGATAGGACACCGGGACTAAGCTGTTTGTTCGGCCCAACCGCGTAGTACCTTCGCCATGGCCGCGGCCGTGGCTGAATCGACATCAAAGTGAGAAAACTTGATGCCATCAATAATTTTGATACGTAGCAACGGCACCCCGGAATCATGGATGACTTGTCTGATCTCAATAATTTCGCCAAACGGCGTACTAAACTGATCCATGTTTCGGCGGCGTCCGTATTATTCTTATATCGTGGTGAACATAAGGAATTTCAATCCCCAGGCTGCGAAATTTTTCCCATACTTGCTGGTTAATGTCGGAACGCAACCCACCTAAACTATCACCGGGATCCAAGGCCCATAAGCTAAGTTCCAGCCGTATTCCGTTGTAATTCAGGTCGTGCACCAAGACTTGCGGGGGTGGCTCCGGCAAAGTCAAGGGGTGCGAGCTTGCTGCCTCTAACAACACCTGGCGCGCATCCTCCAGCGAACTTTCGTAACTTATCTGCACCGGGAGCAACAGCCGGACTTTGCGATCCGAATAAGAATGATTGACCACCGTGGAGGTAATAAGCGTTTCGTTCGGAATCAGCGATTCCGTGCCATCTGGGCCGCGTAATACCATATAGCGTGCCGTCAGACGTGAAACCGTTCCATAGCGATTATCGACCATAACGACGTCACCGATGTGTATGGAATGATCCAGTAAAATAATAAATCCGGAAATATAATTGCTGGCGACTTTCTGTAAACCAAAACCTAAACCCACACCCAATGCGCCGCCAAAAACTGATAGTACGGTGATGTCGATGCCCGCTAACGGCAGCGCAATTAAAATTCCGGCGAATAACAATACCGCGCGTATAAATTTCGCCGCCAACATACGCAGGTTATGATCCAGGCCCTCGGCGTTCATTACGCGACTAGCAATAATTCGTCCCAACCACATGGCGGCCAAGAGAGTAATGGCAATGGCCAGTAAGCCCTGGCCAATGAGCAAAAGGGAAATGCGGTGTCGACCTATGCTGAAGCTTAAGTCATCCATTATTTCTAAAATCTCTGGAAGAAAACCGGTGACGTGCAAAGCCAACCCCAACCAAATGATCGTAGCAATCAAGTGCTCGTAGCCGGACAGCCACGTGGCAGGCGCAAACAGGCGCCGCAGTACATAAACCGCGATCTGTACCAAGGCAAAGGAAATGAGCAAGGGAATTGCAATGTTCAAAAGGCTAACGTTTTGCCAGCGCGCCAGCAAGGCTTTACCCACCAATAGCAGCAGCAACGCGATGACGGGCAGCAGCACACCCTTGGCGTTGTCTGATGACCCCGTTACGCCGGGCATAGGACGCTTGCGAAACATATATAGAATTAGCCATGCGAATAAAATGCTGGCACCGATGACGCCCGCTTGCCACCATAACCCCGCTTGGCTGGTATGGGTGATGAGCTTGTAAATGGGGGTATCTGTCATGGAATTAGGTACGCGGGTGCGTGGCTATGGTGCCGCTGCCAATTTTCAAAATACGCTTGTGTTAAGCGTTCGTTACCGCGAATGATCAGAACGTTCTCGGCATTTCGCGACTGGGCGGCGTGGGTAAAATTAAATGAGCCCGTTACCAACACGGGCCGTTCACTGTCGTGGTCGATAATCATGACTTTGTTATGTGCGGCGTCATGTTTACCATCGACAAACACAGCTACTCCCTGGGCGGCTAAGTACGGGATTAGGCCGCGTTCCATTTTTTTTATTTGACCGCGATCGGCAATAACCTTAACGTCAATATTGCGCTTCTGCGACGCGATTAACGCATCAGCGATTTTTTGGTTGGTAAAACTAAACGCTTGCACCAAAATTTGACGACGCGCGCCCTCGATGGCGTCTACGATGAGTTGTGTGGCGTCCTCACCGGGCGTGAAGGCCACCTGGAGGGTGCCGGTGGCGGGCATGGTTTTATAGGACGCAGCGGCAGGGGGTTGGAAACTATGGCAGCCTGCGGCATAACTCAACAATAACCAAAGCAAACAAATTTCGAAGAGACGCACGCGTCAGACTCGCTGAAGGCTTGCTGCAAAAAAACCGTCGGTTCCATGATCGCGAGGGTTTAAATAGAAAAACTCACCCATGGCGAGCGGCACACGGGCGGCTTGTAATAACTCCCCGCAGTGCAGCAATTTAAACTCGGGATGACTATTTAAAAAGTTGCTTATCACGAGCTCATTCTCCTCTGGCAAAATGCTACAGGTTGCGTACACTAGCCGACCTCCCGGCTTAAGAAGCTTCGCAGCGCTGTTAAGAATAGCGTGTTGTTTGACGCCAATTTCCGCAATGGTGGCAGGTGTTTGCCGCCATTTCAAGTCGGGGTTACGGCGTAGGGTACCCAGGCCACTGCAGGGTGCATCGACTAAAACACGATCAATTTTTCCGCGTAGACGTTTAACCTTAAGATCGTTTTCGTTATTAATCCGTTGCGGATGGATGTTGGAGAGACCGGAGCGTTTTAAACGCAGCTTAAGATTTTGTAAGCGCTTTTCGGAAACATCAAATGCATAGAGGCGGCCCTGAGAATGCATTTCCGCGCCCATTAAAAGTGTTTTTCCGCCGGCACCTGCACAAAAATCAACTACCATTTCACCGCGCTTAGGCGCCACCAAATAGCCCAACAGTTGGCTGCCTTCGTCCTGAACTTCAATTTTTCCGGACAAAAAAAGCGGGTGTTTGTTTAATGCGATTTTGCGTTTTAAGCGTATGCCCAGCGGTGAATAAGGCGTCGCCTCGACTTCGTTTTCCGCCGACAACTCCTGCAATACCGCGTCTCTTTGCGCTAGGTGAGTATTTACCCGTAAGTCTAGCGGACCGGGTTGATTTAAACTCGCCGCTAAGGTGGCGATTTCGGCGTCCGGCATAGTGGTTCGAAGTGTGTCCACCAGCCAATCTGGCAACTCCACTTGCTCAGCAAAAGGCAAAGTCGCAAGCGTGGTAGCTTTAATTTTCTTAACCAGCTCAATTTCATCGGGGGTTAACAAACCCTGCAATTCCCGCAAGCTCATACCCTGGAATTTGCACAAGGTTGTTAATACCAAATGACCAGGGGCGTTATCGCCGCATAAAAATTCTAAACTGCGCTTGCGGCGCAATAGGGTATAAATGGTTTCGGCCACAAAAGCGCGGTCCTGCATGCCAAGTTGGGTATGGTTGCGAAAATAGTAACTAAGAACGTTGTCCGCCGGCTGATCGAATTTTAAAACGCGGGAGGCGGCGGTAACAGTGTGGTCAAGTAATGCAGAATTAAAGCGCATTAATACTTATGCTAGTTGCGATTTGCGTGAGGGTATCACCTTTTTTATCAACCAACTGAATTTTAACGGGCAGGAGCTCATAATCTTTGGCTAGCCAAAGTTCGGCGGCTATACGACCTTCCTTTCGGGCGGCTAGGTGTAGTGTAGCCACCAGACCAAACGGTGTTTCGAGATTTTCTTCGCCCATTAAGTCGTACGTGTAGCGATCCAATTTTCGGCCGTCGGTAACAAAAACATCCTGGTTGGCTTGCGGGGGCGCGAAGGAAAACTGGTAGAGAAAACTTAAAAAATCTTGCGCCTTGTCGGGCAAGCTCACGCTTTCGCGATTACGCAAGGGGTAAGTCAAGATTTGCTGGGACCAATCAAATTGCACTGAGTCGCGCTTGTCGGCCTTTTGGCCACGCTCTATCCAAAACGATTCGGGCTTCAGTCCCTCTCGGGTGACCTTGCCTTGGCTCACCTGTACATGTTTACCGGGCACGAATAAAGATACTAAGCCGCTGGCTTCGCCAATGCTAGTGATCGTGTAGTTATTGCTTTTTATTGTGTAGCTAAGCGCAACTTGACCCATGGTGAAATCATCGCGGCCATATAAACGGTAAGCGATTTCCACGTGCTTGTCGGGGGATGTGAAATCATGAGCTGCAGATAGCGCCTCAGACTCTACGGCGACAGGCGCGGCCGGGGCTTCATCCACCGAGGCAAGGGGTGCGCTCTCGCTAAATTCCATAGGCGCGGGACTTAGCTCTGGCGGCGGTGCTTGGGCTATCCGGACGCGGGCCGCCGGCCGCGCGAGCTTCTTGGGGGGTTTGGCGGCAAGTGCCGGCGCTACGGGGGGTAAGGGCTGTAGCTTAACTTCCAGAGGAGCAAGCGCGACTGCTTCAGGGGTTTTTAAATCAGTACCCAGCATTAAAGCCAAATGAATGAGCGCCGAAAATATAAAGGCCCAAAAGATTTTTGCCATGGTAGAGGATTAGCGTACAACCCAACGTTGTAAATCTTGTTGCAACTTTTGGCCGTCCGACTCGACGATGGTTAAACGCACCGGCAAAAATGGGGAGGAATCGGCCAGCCAGAGGTCGGCACCATCGTCATCCGCTGATTGTTTTTGCTTACGATAATGGGTCGTTTTGAAGGCGCCCATAGGGGTAGATAAGGTTTCTTTACCGATCAAAATATATCGATATTGATCGATCTTCTTGCCATTGCTCATATAAAACTGAAAGCCCTTATCGCGCGGCTGAAAAAACATAAATTGATACATTAAGCTTAAGCGATCTTGGGTACCTGGGGGCAGAGATTCGACCTCCGTCTTGCCGTCATGCTGAAAGGTGACTTTTTTGGTAGTCCAGTCAAAGTCCGCCAGCACGGTTTTATTCTCATTTTTGCCCTTGCGGTGCGCAAAATGTTGCGGCTGTAAACCGTTTTTAATTACCGTACCAGCGCTCGACATTTTTATACCGCCTCGCGCTACTAATGCATAGACCCCTAGGCCCTTAGTCTCACTTTCGATGCGATATTTATTACCCGTGCGGGTATAGGTTTCGCGTATCTCTCCCACCGGCACGCCATCCTTGGAAAGCTGATAGGTAAGTTCGGCTAGCGCTAATGCGACGGCAGGAAAGGAGGCCGCCGCGGTTACAACCAGCAGGGTTAAGATGAGAAGGTATCGAGAAAGCTTAGGTGTGGACATAAATTTGAACTGCTTAAGCCCGGAGTCAGGGCCTATCAAGGTACTCGTGGCACGCATAGTACTGCGTCCGACCGCGGTTCTGCCTTAAAGTTTACCCGATTGCCGATAAGGGATAGGTCACCTTGTGCAAACCAGCGGATTGCCTGCGGTAAAATACGGTGTTCTTGAACGAGCACCCGCGCGCTTAAACTCGCTTCGCTGTCGGTATCAAAAACCGGTACCGCAGCCTGGATGATAATCGGGCCCAGGTCGAGTTCCGCCGTGACAAAGTGTACGCTGCAACCATGGATTTTCACCCCACTCGCCAGCGCGCGGCGATGGGTATATAAGCCAGTAAACGCGGGCAGTAGCGAGGGATGGATGTTAATCAGTTTGCTTTGGTAGCGTTGGATGAAGGCGTCCGTGAGTAAACGCATAAAACCCGCTAGCACGATTAAATCCGGTTTCCAAGCATCTAACGCAACCGCCAGTTTCGCGTCGAACGCATCGCGGCTGGGAAATAACCGATGATCAATTACTTCCGAGGGTATGCCATTATCTGCCGCTAATTTCAGCCCAGCGGCTGCAGGGTTATTGCTGATAACGCCCGCAATGGTGACGGGCAACTTGGCATTGATAATCGCTTCAAGATTGCTACCGCGTCCGGAAATTAAAACCGCGATACTGGTCATTCGAAAATAGTGCCGACGCCTGCGTCGGCGCGGGGCACGATGCGACCGATTTCCCAAACTTGTTCGCCGCTGCCCGCTAGAGAAGCGCGCGCCGCATCCTTGTGCTCAGGCGCAACCACCAGCGCCATGCCGATACCGCAATTAAAGGTGCGCAACATTTCCTCTTCTTGAATTCGCCCGTGTTGTTGTATCCATTCAAAAAGCGGCGGACGCGGGCAAGCGCTAATATTAATAGCCGCGCTTAAATTGCCGGGAAGCATCCGCGGGATATTCTCAGTTAATCCTCCCCCCGTGATATGCGCCAAGCCTTTAACAGGAACAGTTTTTAATAAGGTCAACACCGACCTAACATAAATTTTTGTGGGTGTTAACAAGGCCAGCCCTAAGGTTGTTTCCGCGAACGGCTCGTTTAAATCTGCCCCGGAGGTTTCCAGTATTTTGCGAATTAAGGAATAGCCGTTAGAGTGCACGCCAGAGGAGGCCAGGCCCAACACTACGTCACCGGCGACGATAGAGCGGCCATCAATAAGTTTGTCCTTTTCCACAACGCCTACCGCAAAACCCGCGAGGTCATATTCTTGGGGCGCGTACATCCCCGGCATCTCCGCAGTTTCTCCGCCCAGCAGGGCGCACCCCGCTTGTTCGCAACCCTGGGCTATGCCTTTAATAACATTCGCGGCGGTGTCCACCTCTAATTTCCCGCACGCAAAATAATCAAGAAAAAATAGGGGCTCAGCACCCTGCACTAAAATATCGTTGACACACATGGCCACCAAATCGATCCCGATGGTATGGTGGCGTTGCATTTGAAACGCCAGTTTAAGTTTGGTGCCCACGCCATCGGTGCCCGACACCAAAACCGGTTCGCGATATTTTGTGTCTAGTGCAAAGAGCCCACCAAAGCCGCCTAAGCCCCCCAATACGCCGGCACGCGTCGTTTTCGCAGCAAAAGGTTTAATACGCTCCACAAGCGCATCGCCCTTATCGATATCGACGCCGGCGTCGCGATAGCTAAGCGAGTTCTGATTCATCATTTGAGTTCTTTCATGGCTTTGGATAAAGTAGATCCACAACTTCTAAGGCAATTCTACCTAAAAATGACCAATAAACGTATTTTCGACCCGCAACACCTGAGCGTAGTCGCGTTGCTAGTACTGGTTGGTGTTTTAATTTACTTACTCGGGCCGATACTTACGCCATTTTTATTCGCCGCTATATTGGCTTATATTTGCGATCCCTTAGTGGATAAATTGCAGCGGCGTAAAGTCCCGCGTACCGCGGGCGTGCTTTTGGTATTGGCTATGTTGGCACTACTCTTCGTGGGATTGATCCTTATTTTAATTCCCTTGTTTGAACAAGAAATAAAACTATTCATTACCCGCATCCCCGACTATATCGATTGGTTTAAGTTACGGGTGGAACCTTGGCTGGAAAGCACGTTGGGAATTGCCTTCTCATTGGACGCCGCCGCCTTAAAAGAGGCTGCGCAGACGCACTGGAAGAGCGCTGGCGACATGGTGTTAAAAGCCTTGCCGTCTATTAAAGTTGGCGGCCTAGCGCTGCTGGGATTTTTTATGAATTTAATCTTGGTGCCTATAGTCTTGTTTTATTTGTTGAGAGATTGGGATGTATTAATGAAAAACTTGGAGCAGTTGATACCGCGCCGCTACTACGACGAAGTTATTTTGTTAGCGCGGGACATTGACCGGGTATTGGGTGAATTTTTGCGCGGCCAGCTTTTGGTCATGCTCTTAATGTCGGTGTTTTATGTATTGAGTTTATGGCTGGTGGGTTTGGAGTTTGCGCTACCCATCGGATTAATTGCTGGGATCTTGGTTTTTATACCCTATGTGGGTGCAACCTTAGGGTTTATATTGGCGACCCTAGCCGCGCTCATGCAGTTACAAGGCTTATCCGGGCTCATCCCAGTTTGGATAGTGTTTGGCTTGGGCCAGCTAATAGAAAGCTTTGTGGTCACGCCGTGGCTGGTGGGGGACCGCACCGGATTGCACCCCGTCGTGGTTATCTTCGCGCTGATGGCGTTTGGCCAACTGTTTGGTTTTGTCGGCGTGCTCTTAGCTTTGCCGGCCAGCGCTGCGCTCCTGGTTTGGCTGCGCCACTTGCGTGGCAAGTATTTGGCCAGCAACATGTACCAAAGCTAGCGCGCCACGGTCGGAAAAATAGTGAAACAGTTGGCGTTAGACATCGCCCTTCCCGCGTCACCGGATTTCGACAATTTTGTCGTCGGCCGTAACGCTGAGTTAGTGCAACAATTACGCGCAATTGCCGACGGATCTGTGCCCCAGAAAAGTTTATACGTGTGGGGCGAGCAGGGCAGCGGTAGAACGCATTTACTAAAAGCAGCGGTGGAGGCTTGCGCTGTTCCTGCGCTTTATATTAAAGGCGGCGAAGACCTTATCGAAGACCGTCGCGCCCGCCTTATCGCAATCGACGACGTCGAAACCTTAGATGACGCCGCCCAAATCGCCGCATTCCACTTATACAATCGCTTACGCGATGAGGGTGGCGCGTTTATAGCCAGCGGCAACGTCGCGCCTAATCAGTTAGCGCTGCGCGCAGATTTACAAACCCGCTTAACGTGGGGCTTGGTCTACAACATCAACCGGCTTACCGATGAAGAAAAAATAGCGGCGCTTCATCATCATGCCCAGCAACGAGGGTTTGAATTGAAAACAGACGTGGCGAATTATTTGCTGCGCCACGGAAAGCGCGATATGCCCGGCCTTATCGCTATTTTGGACGCTCTGGACAGGTATTCATTGGAGACAAAACGGCCCGT
>CAYYOS010000015.1:0-25904 GCA_964473355.1 uncultured Burkholderiales bacterium
GCTAGCGTGAACTGGTTAGCGTCGTTAATGCGATCGCCCCCGCTGAATTGATTTTCGGTAAACATTTGCGCCAAATTAAAATCCGTCTCGGCGCTGTCAAAATTTGGGATGCGGCTTTGATCGCGATAGGGAATATATAAGTAGTAAAGCCGAGGCTCCAAAGTTTGGGTGTAGTCTTGACCCCGCCAGGTTGTAGCTTTTTCAAAAAAAAGGCCGCTATCCACGCTTAAAATAGGCAAACCGCGAGTGGTGCGCGGCAGGTCCGGTTTATCCAGGTTATAGTGTGTGAAATGAAATCCTATTTTCGGGGTGATGTAGCCATAGCTGCGCGTAAAAGGGAAGCTGGCACTAGGATAAAAAATTAGGCGCTGGCCGCTGGGCAGGGTGGGGTGAGAGAAGTTTACAAATTCCGAGGCCAGATTTAAATCAGTCGAAAGGTTTAGGCCACCCGGCTGAACATTGAGCTTGCTGCCGTTCAAAATGAGTTGCGGCATGCGGTGATAGGGCGGCACCACGGGCGCCAACGGGTCCTGCAAGGTCTGGAAACGTTGCAAACGTGCTTGAAAAAACCACGGTCCACCCACGTAGGACAACGAACCATCTTGGGGCAAATTGGTTTTAGAAGTATTGGCGATACGCGTGCTAAGATCGGTAAAGTAGGTGTGGTCAGAAACTTTTTGGTAATCAATGTTAGCTGACCAACCCGAGCCAAAATCATGAATATGGCGCAGCGCTGTTGCGTAACGATCGGTTTCGGTAATGCGATCATTAGGCAGGTATTCGAGTTCTGCCTGGCCGCGATAGTTAAATCCCAGATAACGGAATTCTGAATTAAGTTGCAAGCCCCGCTTGCTTAATAAGCGCGGTGAAAAAGTCGCGTCCATATTAGGGGCAATATTCCAATAATATGGGATGGTAATTTCCGCGCCCCCGCTATCCGAGCTACCGAACGTGGGTGCGAGCACGCCAGTTTTTCTTTGATCGTTTAACGAAAAAGTTATCCAGGGCGTATAAAGCAGCGGCACCCCTTTAAAAACAATGCTGGCATTGTGCGCCGTGCCCACCTGGGTGCTGCGATTAATTTCCAACTCGCCCACGCGCAGGAACCAATCATCTTGGCCTATGCCACACGTAGTATAGGTGGCGTCGTGAAAACGCGTAACATCCGGCCCTTCAAACAGCATCTTACGGGCCTCACCGCGCGCGCTGCGCTGCGCTAACTGATATCGTGTATCGTTAAAATACCCAATACGGGTGTCTAGCGTTAAACGTAACTCGGGCCCGGTGATCACATCACCTTGTTGCTCTACCCTCACATTTCCAAAGGCGCGCACTTCATTTTTAGGCGGCTCATAAAATAATTGATCGGCGAAGAGTGCTTGGCCTTGCTTGCGTAACTCCACGCTACCCTTGGCTTCTAGTTCACGTTCGGCGTTTCCTTCTACACTATCCGCGCTTAAAAAAACGGGTACTTCGTTTTCGCTGGCCTTTCCGGGCGAAAGTGTAGTAGAAGGTTTGAGGGAAACGGGGGAATCTTCCGCGTGCACCAAAAACGCCATACACAGCAGTGAAAAAAGGAGAGAACGCACGCACCAGTCCAATAGGCAAAATTGCTTATTATAAGATTTGTTTGCGATAAATGATAAAATCAAAATTTTTAGCCCACCGAAAGCACTTTTGGACCGTAGCCTGACCCTCACCGAATGGGTAGCAGATGTTCTTGGTCATTACGATTTTGCCCTGACGCCGGCTTCCAGCGATGCCAGTTTTCGTCGATATTTTCGTGTGGCGTTCGAGAATACCACGTTAATCGTAATGGATGCGCCTCCCGAGCAAGAAGATTGCGCGCCCTTCATAAAGGTAGCGCAACTGTTTTTGGAGGCGGGCGTAAATGTGCCAAAAGTGATCGCCCAAAACCTGCAGCAAGGCTTTTTGTTGCTTTCCGATTTAGGGCCAGTGACCTACCTCGCGGCGCTTGGGCCGAATAATGCCGACCAGTTATACGACGAAGCGCTCGACGCTTTAATTAAAATTCAACTAGCCAGTCAGCCCAACGTCCTTGCCGACTACGATGAAGGCATGCTACGCCGGGAGATGGAACTCTTTCCCGACTGGTATATTAAGCGGCGTCTGCAAATTAATTTAAGCGGTCCCCAACAACAATCCCTAACCGAAATCTTCAGCACCGTTAATGCGCGTGCACGGGCTCAAGGCCAAGTATTCGTACACAGAGACTACCATTCCCGTAATTTAATGCATACCAATCCGCAGCCGGGCGTTTTGGATTTTCAGGACGCCGTGTTTGGGCCGATCACCTACGATTTGGTTTCGCTATTTAAGGATGCCTACATCAGCTGGGAGGAGCAGCGCATTAAAATTTGGTGTGCCCGCTATTGGGAAAAAGCAAAAGCCAAACATTTGCCCGTTGCGCCGACTTTTGACATGTTTTATCGGGATTTTGAATGGATGGGTGTGCAACGTCACCTGAAAGTATTAGGAATTTTTGCGCGCCTATATTATCGAGACGGCAAGCCGGCCTATCTTAAAGAAATGCCGAGAGTAATGAACTATTTAAAAGCGACATGCGAGCGGTATGACGAACTGCATGATTTAAGCAACTTCTTGGATTTAATGGAAGATGGCGGGCAAGAGCAAATAACCCCCATTACACCTCTGTCTAATCGCGCAAAAAATGAGTCGGCGAGCTAACCCATGCAGGCAATGATCTTAGCGGCCGGCCGCGGCGAGCGGTTGCGCCCCTTCACAGATCGCGTACCTAAGCCACTTTTGGAGGTTCGGGGTTTGCCGCTGATCGTCTGGCACATTCAAAATTTACGGCGTGCCGGTTTCCGAGAGATTGTTATCAACCATGCGCACTTAGGCGCGATGCTGGAATCCGAATTGGGAGACGGTAGCAAATGGAGCGTTGCTATTCGCTATTCCGCGGAATCGCAGGCGCTGGAGACGGCGGGCGGTATTGCCTACGCATTGCCTTTATTAAAGCCGCAACCATTTTTGGTGGTCAATGGCGATATATTTTGTGATTTTGATTTCTCCCGGGCGGCAACGATAAATTTAGGCATGCATACCGCGCATCTCGTGTTGGTGGATAACCCCGCGCATAACTTAAACGGGGATTTCGCTTTAGATAATGGCAAGGTGCGAACAAACGGCTCGCCCATGTTGACCTTTAGCGGTATTGCGGTTTACCGGCCCGAATTTTTTAACGGCATTGTTCGCGGCGAGAAGGCCAAGTTAAGCCCCCTGTTGAGGGCAGCGATGGCTAGTGAACATATCGGAGGTGAGCATTTTTCGGGGGTATGGTTAGACGTGGGTACGCCGGAACGGCTAGCAGAGATCAATAACACCAAAGAATTATGGACACCGGCGCAGTCGAACGCGCAATAACGCTGGACCCAGAGTGGGTTAAACAACTTAGAGAAACCTGGGTGCAGCTTATGACGCTGGCCGTTTGGGGTGATGTTAAATCATCGCGCTTAGGGGCGTTGCCGAAATTTCGCAAACGCCTGCTAGAAGTAGGGGAACGATTGCGATCCTTAACTGCCAATCGAGATTGGATACCACACCCCAGGGAGCAATTGAAAAATGCTTTGGCATCTTCTTTTAATTTAAAAGATTGTTTACTGCAAATGGAGCGAAGCGCCCAAGATGTCGACAGCGGGACTGAATTGTCGACTTTGTCCGAACAGCTTTTGCGCCTACATAATTTATTAATGGAGCCCCTTGCCCAGCTCGAAATTTGCTGGGCAAGCTTGCTAGAAACCCAATACCATGACGAAGCCCTTGAATAAAACCAATAACGCGGAGTTTGTCCGGCGCCGAACTAAGCTCGCTGAACTCATGCAAGCCGGTATTGCCATTATTCCTACCGCTACTGAAAAAATTCGCAATCGCGATAGCCATTTCCCATTTCGTTTTGATAGTTACTTTTATTATCTTACTGGTTTTACCGAGCCGGACGCTGTCTTAGTTGTCATCGCTGGAAAAACGCCGCAAAGCATACTGTTTTGCCGAGATAAAGATCCCGAGCGAGAAATTTGGGATGGCTACCGCTTCGGGCCAGAGGTTGCGCGTACCACGTTTGCCTTTGATGATGCCTTTACTATTAGCGAATTGGAACAAAAAATTCCCACCCTGTTGGCTAATCAGCCTTCTTTGAGTTATGCGGTCGGCATGGATCCGAGCTGGGATAGCAAGATACTGGGCTGGTTAAATCAGGTACGCGTACTGGCCAGAACCGGTGTTAAAGCGCCGGGTTTAATCCGCGACGTGCGTATTTGGCTGGATGAGATGCGTCTATTTAAGTCCGCTGACGAGTTAGCCCACATGCGCCGTGCCGCGGCTATTTCTGGCGGGGCTCACTGCCGCGCGATGCAGGGTGCCGCTGACGCGCAGTTTGAGTATGAGATCGAAGCCGGGCTGTTGCATGAATTTCGCGCCAACGGCGCTGACGCGCCCGCTTATTCGCCTATCGTCGCCGCGGGTGCCAATGCTTGCGTGCTGCATTATGTTGATAACAACGCGGCGCTGCACAAGGGTGAGCTATTGTTAATCGACGCCGGATGTGAAGTAGCGGGATACGCTGCCGACATCACGCGCACGTTTCCGATCAACGGCAAATTCAGTGCTGCGCAGAAATCTGTCTACGAAATTGTGCTTGCTGCCCAGGCTGCAGCAATTGCGGAGTCTAAGCCCGGCGCCTCCTGGGAGGCGCCACACCTCGCGGCGGTAGCAGTCATCGCCCAAGGGATAAAAGATCTAGGGCTTTGCAAGCACAGCGTAACGGACATTATCGAAGGCGAGTTGTACAAACGTTTTTATATGCATCGCACCGGGCACTGGCTGGGGTTGGACGTACATGATGTCGGTGACTACAAAAAGCAAGACGTGTGGCGCAAACTTGAACCCGGTATGACATTAACAGTGGAGCCCGGTCTATATATAAGGCCAGGGCCGGATGTGCCCGAAGCATTTTGGAATATTGGCGTGCGTATAGAAGATGACGTGCTGATTACTGACAGTGGCAATGAAGTGCTCACGGAACTTGCGCCTAAAAGCATTGAGGCCATTGAAGCGTTAATGCGTGGTGGTGCATGAACCACTTCGACGTCATTATTGTAGGCGCAGGCCCGGTTGGGGCGACGTTGGCGCTGGCATTGCCGGATAATGGTTTACGCGTGGGTATACTGGAAGCACGGCAAGATACGGCTCATGGGGAGGACACGCGTACCTTGGCTTTGTCTTATGGCAGCAAGCTAATTTTGCAGCGTCTAAACATTTGGCCGCAATTAATAAATCCAACACCGATACACAGCATCCACATTTCGCAACGCGGCAGCTGGGGGCGCGCACTATTAAAAGCCAGCGAAGTGACGGTGCCTGCTCTTGGATATGTGGTGGGCTACGAGGCATTGCAAAATGTCACCCATGAAGCGCTGCAGCGGAAAAACATCTTTTATCTAAAAGGTGCGGCGGTCAGTAGAACCTTAGCGACGCGAGCTTTTAGAGAGGTAACGTACAGCTATCAAGGACGCAGTGAGATCGCGACCGCCCGACTTGTGGTGCTGGCCGACGGCGGGCGAGCCCTACGGGGCGCGCAGCCCCAAGTGTCTCGCTCGCGGGATTATCAGCAAAGTGCTCTCGTAGCCAATGTGAAAACTAACATCCCCCATACAAATCGCGCGTTTGAACGCTTTACGCCTGAAGGCCCGGTAGCTTTGTTGCCCATCGATGAAGGTTATGCTTTGGTATGGGTGGCGCCCAAGGAAAAAATTGTCGGGCTATTGCAATTGTCTGATGCGGATTTTCTCGACATGCTGCTCCAGCATTTTGGGGCACGCGTGGGTAATTTTGTCGGGGTAAGCAAACGCGCGAGTTTTGCCTTGAGCCTGAGTTACACCAAACCCGCTACGACCGAACGTCTCGCATTAATAGGCAATGCGGCCCAAACCTTGCATCCGGTAGCAGGACAGGGTTTTAATTTGGGCATTCGCGATGCCTATGAATTGAGCTCGCAAATCGCTACGAGTCGCCCCGAAGAAGTTGGCAGCGATGCGATGTTGAAGCAATACAGTCGCTCGCGGACCCGCGACGCAGGCACAAGTATTTTATTTACCGACGCCTTGGTACGTTTATTTTCCAATAACTATCCATTGCTGTCGCTAGGGCGTAGCTTAGGCTTAAGCTTGCTGGATAACCTTCCTGGAGCGAAACATTATCTATCCCGAAAAATGATGCTAGGCAACTAATGCAAAAAGATGTCGTTATTTATGGCGGCGGCATAGTGGGTGGTGCCTTAGCGCTTGCGCTAAGAGATACGAATTTATCCTTGGCCATCGTCGAGGCACATCCACCTCCTTTGTTGTGCGACCCGCTCATCTGGGATACTCGGCTTTTTGCGGTCAGCCCGGGTTCCGCCGAATGGCTGGATCAATTAGGAATTTGGCCCCGAGATACGGCACGGATCCAAAACATTCAAAAAATGGAAGTGTGGGGCGACGACCAGCGGGCGTCGATCACATTTGACGCTTACGACATAGCGTTGCCAGGCCTGGGGTTTATTGTTGAGGCCAGCCTACTGCGAAACGCGATTTGGCGTTTTCTGCAAGAACAAGACAACTTAGAAGTAATATGCCCGGCCGTAGGCACGGACTTAGCTATCAATCCGGACGCCGCCCATCTAACCCTTAGCGACAGCCGAGAGATTCAGGCCAGGCTTTTGGTAGGTGCCGATGGCGCGGAATCGTGGGTGCGGAGCAAGTCGGGATTGGCCGCGAAAAGCTGGCCGTATAACCACGCCGGTATCGTTGCGAATTTGCAGTGCGCGAAGAACCATGAAGGCGTCGCCCGGCAGTGGTTTCAAAAAAGTGGCGTATTGGCTTGGCTACCCATGCCTAACAATCATGTCTCGATTGTCTGGGCGGTACCCCAAACCAAAGCCGACGCATTGATGGCGCTCGCCGATGCTGACTTTGCGGGTGCTTGCCAGGAAGCGGGCCACCAAAGCTTGGGCGCGATGCAATTAAAAAGCGGCCGCCAAGCTTTCCCCTTAAAACTCACCAGCTTATCGCGGACTGTGCGGCCGCGCATCGCGTTGATAGGGGATGCCGCGCACAATATTCATCCTTTAGCGGGGCAGGGCATTAATTTAGGCTTTCGCGACGCCCGAGTCTTAGCACAAAAACTCCACACTCGCCCAGCGGCTCAAGATTGCGGCGATTATTTAATGTTGCGCCGCTATGAACGCAGCCGCCGCGAAGATGTCTTAGCTACGCAATTGCTCACCCATGGATTACAAAAATTATTTGCTACGCAACTGCCGGGCTTAGCTTTTTTAAGAAATCAAGGCCTCGCGTTTACCGATAAACAAACCTGGTTTAAAACCCGCCTAATGCGTCACGCCATTAGTTAGCTAAATAGGAAATGTAATGAAATTAACTGTTGTTGTGATTTTGTTTTGTTCCATGCATATGACTGCCTGGGCCGATGAAGCTTCGGTAAAAAAGGCTTTTATACAAAAATTTCCCGGCGCCAATGTCACGAGCGTAACGCGCGTACCGTTTAAGGGTTTATATGAAGTGTATGTGGAAGACCAAATCGTCTATACCGACGATGCGGTAAGCTACCTTTTGGCCGGGAGTTTAATTAACGCCACCACCAAACAAAATCTCACTAGCTTGCGCATGCAAAAACTTAGCGCCATCAATTTTGATAGCTTGCCTTTGCAGTCCGCCATTAAAGTTGTTCGCGGCAACGGCAAGCGGAAACTCGCCGTGTTTTCCGACCCCGATTGTCCCTACTGCAAAAAATTAGAAGAAGACTTACAGCATGTGAATAACATAACGGTGTATACCTTTTTGTATCCCATTGAAGGCTTGCACCCGGGGGCAACGGAAAAAGCCAAAGCGGTCTGGTGCGCTCCAGATCGCGTTAAGGCCTGGGATGATTTAATGTTATCTGGCATCGCGCCGAAATCGGGCGCTAACTGTGAAACACCCGTGCCAGCAATCGTTGCTCTAGGACAGAAGCTGAGAATATCCGGCACCCCCACGATGGTATTTGCCAATGGGCAACGTGTCTCCGGCGCGGTGCCGGCGTCACAAATCGAAAAACTACTGGAGATGTCCGCCGGAAAGTAGGTTTAGTTTTAGAAACGGCAGTTGCCGCTGCATATCTATAGCGAACAACCCCAAGGTCACTCCACTTAAGGATGCTCAAGCTCGCCAGCATAAAGGCGAGCCCGCTACTGCCCAATTGCTGTTTCTAGTTGTTACTCCCGCTTTAGACGCTGGCTATGTTTCTGTAAATTTCGGCTAAGTTCAGAAATGATTTCTGAGGCAGCATTAATAATTTGTGCAGAACCAAAACCTGCTTTTGTCATTTCACGGTAAAACGACTTAGCCAGAATTTTTGCCATTTGATCCGGATTCTGTACCGTATCAATGAGTGCGTCGCCGATTGTTTTTTCTGATTCGCGGGTCAGCGCCATTTGCGCGAAACGGGATTTTAAAAGACTCTGCAACTGTACAACTTGGATGGATTTGGCAGCAAACAGGGTGATAATACTCATTAAATTTAAATCCTCCTCATCAAAGGGAGCATTTTTTTCCGGATCGTTAACATTAACAACACCAATTACCCGACTATCGATGGAAATGGGCGCAGAGATAAAGCTTTTCGCGTTACCGGGATAGCGTGCCGTGTTAGCAAATGGCGAGGCGTCGATGTTTTTAATTAAGAGAGCTTTGTTGGTCGCGGCCACGTGCCCCGCTATGCCTTTCCCGCTCTCTGTTTTCTCTTGTAAGGCTTTCGCGGATAGATTGCCGTAATTGGCACACACTCGTAAGTAATGCTCTCCGCCCTCGGCTTCGCTCGATAGCATGATGGAACAGTTCTTTGCGCCCAAAATCTTGGCGGTCATTTTCGCCAGTTGGCCGAGCATTTCATCGAAACCTTCCTTGTTTTCAAATATCCCGGAAAGGTCGTGAAGTTTAAAAAGCGAACTGCTGGTGTCGCCCATCTCTAGCCCCTAGCGTGAGTGAAGCTTTTTATTTCATTTTAAACAAAACCCGTAGTTGCTGCGGCAAACTAGTTCAACGCATTCGCCATAAGACGGCGGTATTTCGTTACTAATTCACTCCGCCCCCCAAGCAAGTGAAAAAGCTCTAATAAGGTTTTCCGCCCGATGTCGTCCCTAAATTTACGGTCGCGTTTAATAATTTCCAGCAGCGCCTCCATCGCGGGTTCGTAATTTTCATTGCCGGCCCACAAATTAGCCAGTTGCAAGCGCGCCTCCAGATCTCCTGGGTCCGCCGCTAGGCGTGACTTTAACGTAGCCTCATCCGGGACCGTCTGCGCTTTTAAGGCAAATTGCAAGCGGGCCGCTAATGCCGCCGCACGTTCATCCGCTAAACTTAAGGGAGAGAGCTGCTTCAATATTAATGCAGCCTCGTCCAAATGGCCTGTCTCTAAAAGTATTTGCGCCTGGTCAGTTTTAATGCGGTCATTACGCGGATCAAGAAGTGCGGCTTCCGACAACATCGCCAGTGCCGCACCGGATGCACCAGCTTGCAATTGCTCTAGCGCCTTTTTGCGCAATTCCTCACCGGGTGATGGCAGTAAACGGTCGATAAATTCACGTACCGATTTTTCCGGCAACGCGCCGGAGAATTCATCGACGATTTCGCCATTCACAAAGGCTTTAACATTTGGAATGCCACGTATGCCATATTTTCCTGAAAGCGCTTGGTTTTCATCCGAGTTTACTTTGGCCAGACGAAATTTTCCCTGGTAGTCTTTACTTAGCTTTTCCAAAATGGGCTTAAGCGATTGGCAAGGGCCGCACCAAGGGGCCCAGAAATCTACCAACACCGGCACTTCTTTGGATTTTTCTATGACGGCCTGGTTAAAATTCTCCGCCGATACGTCTACTGAAAAATCATTGTCCATGGTCTGTGAATTCATTATTTAAAGTTTTTGCTCAAAGTTGCTAAGTCACCAGCCGCACCGGTATAACCGGTCGGCGTCAACGCCTGCAACCGCTTTTTTTCCATGGCTGGTATAGCCAGGCCATCGATAAAAGCATGCAAGCTTTTTTGATTAATGCCATCCACCCCGCGTGTCAATGTTTTTAATTGATCATACGCACCCGCGACGTTATAACGGCGCATGACGGTTTGAATGGCTTCCGCTAATACTTCCCATTTATCATTTAATTCTGAATACAGTTTCTCTTCGTTTATTTCCAGCTTGCCCAGGCCTTGCGCGCATGATTGATATGCCAGAAAACAGTAACCGAATGCAACCCCCATATTGCGCAAAACGGTGGAATCTGAAAGATCGCGTTGCCAACGCGAAACCGGAAGCTTTTCCGAAAAATGCCGGAAGAGGGCATTGGCCATTCCGAGATTTCCTTCGGAGTTTTCGAAATCTATGGGATTGACTTTGTGTGGCATCGTAGAAGAACCCACTTCCTCGGTTTTCAGTTTTTGCTTAAAATATCCCAAGGCGATATAGGCCCAAATATCCCGATTTAAATCCAGTAAAATGATATTAGTCCGCGCCACGCTGTCAAACAATTCCGCCATGTAATCATGGGGCTCAATTTGCGTGGTATAAGGGTTAAATGTTAAGCCAAAGCTTTCCACGAAAGTTTGCGCAAGCGTTGGCCACGGAATGTCCGGGTACGCGGCGAGGTGGGCGTTGTAATTTCCCACCGCGCCATTGAATTTTGCCAATAGGCTGACGCTTGCAATGCTGTCTATACTGCGGCGTAAGCGCCAAAGCACATTGGCAAATTCCTTGCCCACCGTAGTAGGGGAGGCCGGTTGACCATGGGTGCGGGCTAACAAAGGAACGCTGGCCCAGTCATTAGCAAATTTTTCTAAGGTCGCGCATATATTTTCTAATGCCGGTAAAACAACTTGCTGCCGTGCGGCCTTTAACATTAGCGCGTGCGCGACATTATTGATGTCTTCGGAGGTGCAGGCGAAGTGTATGTATTCGACGAAAAGCGCATCGTTACGGTGATCCTGGAGACGTTGCCGTAACCATACCTCAAGAGCTTTGACGTCGTGATTGACGGTTTTTTCAATCAACTTTACTTCGGCTGCTTGAGCCTCCGAAAATCCGGCTACCAGACCGTCTAAGTATTCAATATCGGCAGCGGAAAGACGGGAAAATTCAGTGATTGCAGGGGTAGCGTTAAGCATTTTTAGCCACGCTACCTCCACCCATAAGCGATGTCGAATTAATGCATACTCACTAAACAAGTCCCGCAAGGACGATAGTTTTTGTGCGTAACGGCCATCCAGCGGGCATAATGCACTTAAAGATGATAAATCCATGTAAGCTTTCGAATAAGGGGAAATATTTTAGCATATTCGAAAAAATATCCCGCCAAACGGAGCGTCACACAATGAAACCAAGAATAGGTACGCAGCCCCTCACTGTAGGAATTATCTTAGGTTTTTCCATCATTCTGGCGCTGATGCTCGCTTTAGTGGTGATTAGTTTAAGCCGCTTAGCGGGCGTGAATCAACGTCTGGAACATATTCAAAAAAATAACAATGTTAAGACCGAGCTCACGCATACCATGAAAGATAGGTTTCGGGAGCGTTCTGTGAGTATGCATACCATTGCTTTGTCTAGCGATGCTTTCGAGCAAAATGCGGAATTCCTAATTTTCACAGAACTTGGGGTCCAGTTTGCGCATGCACGCACGAGCCTTGAATCCATGCCCCTGAGTCCCGAAGAGAAAGCCGTTCTCAATCGCATGCGCGGCTGGACGATTAAAACTCAACCCGTGGTTTTCTCGGCGATAGAAGCAGCGCTATTGGGAGACACACTCACCGCTCAAAATATTATTCGCTCAGATATTATTCCTCTGCAGAAATTAATCTTGCTGGAAATCCAGTCGCTGCTGACGATACAACAAAAGCAAACTGAGGAAGCGGTGGTCGACGCCGCGCGCACGTACGCGGATACGCGCGTGCTGTT
Organism: uncultured Burkholderiales bacterium; assembly: GCA_964473355.1. Taxonomy (GTDB): domain Bacteria; phylum Pseudomonadota; class Gammaproteobacteria; order Burkholderiales; family REEB80; genus CAYYOS01. Next base: position 12,019 of record CAYYOS010000015.1, read on the forward strand.
GATTGCCCTGGGGTTAAGCGCGTTGGTTTTGGGCGCGGTCATCGCGGTTTTTGTTATCCGCCATACAACCGCCCAGGCACAGCTTTTGCAACATCAAGCAATGTTTGACAGTTTGACGGGTTTACCCAATCGAGCATTGTTTTACGATAGGGTACAACAGGCGATACTGCGAGGTCGCCGAGAGGTTAAGCCCTTCTCCATTTTGGTTCTGGATCTTAATCGCTTCAAAGAAGTCAATGATACGCATGGCCACCATGTAGGTGACTTGTTACTAAAGGCGGTAGGCGGTAGGCTAAAAGATGCCGTCCGGAGTTCCGATACGGTTGCGCGTATGGGCGGCGACGAGTTTGCAATCCTATTACCGGGCACGGAAATGCATGGCACCAAAATTTTAGCTGAAAAAATACGGACACAAATTAGAAATACTTTTATGCTGGATGCGAAGTCGCTGAATATCGATACGAGTATTGGTAGCAGCCATTTTCCTAACCACGGCGATGATTTTGATATATTGATGCAGCGCGCGGACGTCGCGATGTATGCGGCTAAGCGCGCTGGTACAGGGGTGGCGCAATATGTTACCGACGATGATCGCCGCAGCGTTACCGAACAAACGCTAAAAAGTGAGCTAGCTGAAGCGATTGCCAATAATCAAATGGTGCTGCATTATCAACCCAAGGTCAACTATCGTCTTGGCCAAGTCACGGGAGTGGAAGCCTTAGTACGTTGGCAGCATCCCCACCACGGTCTTATTGCGCCGGATCGTTTTATCCATTTAGCTGAAGAATCCGGATTGATTAGGACGCTCACGCTATGGGTACTAAAGAACGCGCTCAAAGAATGTGCGGCCTTGCAAGCCGCTGGCATAAACGTCAATATGGCTGTCAACCTCTCCGCCCTGAATTTACGCGATGCTACGTTGCCGGAGGCACTTAGCGATTTACTCGCTGAAGCGCAAGTAAGCTCCGAGAGTTTAGAGTTGGAATTTAGTGAAACCGCAGTGATGGCCGATACGGTACGCACCATGGATGTGTTAGCGCGACTTTATTCTTTGGGCACAAAGCTTTCAATTGATGATTATGGAACCGGGTATTCGACTTTGGCGTATCTTAAACAGATACCCTTGCACCGGGTAAAAATTGATAAATCTGTCGTAGCTGGTATCGCCAGTGATAAGAATAATGAAGGTGCTTTGCTCGCCACTATAGAGCGGAGCCACGAACTGGGATTAAAAGTCGTTGCAGAGGGCGTGGAAGATGCCGAAACCATGGCGTCTCTAAGACGCTTAGGGTGCGATTCAGCGCAAGGCTATCATATTTGTAGACCGCTGGACGAGGCGGCGCTTCTCAAATGGTTAAAAGAATCTCGTTGGAAACTCGGGTGTGCCCCTTAGATTTTTCGTATGAGTGTTTACGAGCTTCCGCCTGTAATATAAGACTGCCGCAATGATATAATCAAGTTTGTCAATCAAAGTGAACGCCAATGCTCGAAGATTATCGACGCCATGTAGCGGAACGTTCCGCTCAGGGCTTACCGCCATTGCCCCTTTCCGCAACCCAGACTGCGCAATTGATCGCGCTTATAAAATCCAGTCCCGCCGACGACCAGCATAATCTTCTTGATCTTCTTTCTCATCGCGTGCCCGCTGGTGTCGACGGTGCAGCATATGTCAAGGCGGCCTTCTTAAAGGAGGTCGCGCTAAATCAAGTTCGCGTTGCGTTTATCTCCCCTCCTACGGCCGTGCAACTGTTAGGCACGATGCTAGGCGGCTACAACGTCGCGATCCTTGTCGAGCTTTTAAACAGCGCGGTGGCGCATGAAGCGGCACAGGCGCTAAAGCACACCACACTTATTTTTGATGCTTTTCATGACGTCACCGAAAAGATGCAAGCTGGCAATGTTTACGCGAAGGCGGTGCTTGAGTCTTGGGCGGCGGCAGAATGGTTTAATGTGAAACCGCCTCTCGCCGAACGTTTGGATGCGCGTGTATTTAAAATGCCCGAGGAAACCAACACCGATGATTTATCACCCGCGCAAGAGGCGTGGTCCCGCCCCGACATACCTTTGCACGCGCAATCCATGCTGGTAAACAAAATGCCGGATGGGCTGCGCACTATAGCGCAACTAAAAACTCAGGGATTGCCCTTGGCTTACGTGGGCGATATTGTTGGCACGGGGTCATCGCGCAAATCCGCTATCAATTCCCTGCAATGGCATATCGGGGATGATATTCCTTATCTTCCCAATAAGCGCACCGCGGGCATTATTCTGGGTGGCAAAATAGCGCCAATTTTTTTCAACACTGCGGAAGATTCCGGCGCGCTACCTATCCAATGTGACGTCTCAAATTTAAATACGGGTGACGCAATTAGCATTTACCCCTACAAAGGCGAAATTACCGATGTCGATGGCCGGGTGATCAGCCGGTTTAAACTGGAGCCTTTGACCTTACCGGATGAAGTGCGCGCGGGCGGGCGAATCGCGCTTATTATCGGTCGAGCCTTGACCAATCGTGCCCGAAAGTTTTTGGAATTACCGCCCCTCAACACCTTTATCCAGCCTTTGCCGGAAAAAGAAAATACTCAAGGCTATACGCTTGCGCAAAAAATGGTAGGCCGCGCTTGCGGCGTAGAGGGCGTGCGTCCGGGTACCTACTGCGAGCCTAAAATGAGCGCCGTCGGTTCTCAAGATACCACCGGCGCCATGACCCGCGATGAGCTGAAAGAATTGGCGTGCTTAGGTTTTTCTGCGGATTTAGTTATGCAAAGCTTTTGTCACACGGTGGCGTATCCCAAGCCGGTTGATATCAAACTGCAACATGAGTTACCCGACTTTATGGCTAGCCGTGGCGGTGTGGTGTTAAAACCAGGGGATGGCATTATTCATTCATGGTTAAATCGCATGCTGCTGCCGGATGCCGTCGGTACCGGCGGCGATTCTCACACTCGATTTCCCATAGGCATCTCCTTCCCCGCTGGTTCGGGCTTGGTGGCTTTTGCGGCGGCGATCGGCGTGATGCCGTTGGATATGCCTGAGTCAGTATTGGTGCGTTTTTCCGGTACCATGCAGCCCGGCATTACCTTACGGGATTTGGTCAATGCGATTCCTTATGCTGCGATTAAAAACGGCCAATTGACAGTGGGCAAACAAGGCAAAAAAAATGTGTTTTCCGGACGCATATTGGAAATTGAGGGGTTGCCCGATCTTAAAGTCGAGCAAGCGTTCGAGTTTTCCGATGCCTCGGCGGAACGTTCGGCCAACGGCTGCACCGTGCGTTTAAATTCCGGCCCGGTAATCGAATATCTGAATTCAAATGTGGTATTGCTGGAGCATTTAATTGATAAAGGTTACGAAGATCGGCGCAGCTTGCAACGGCGCATCGATGCCATGCGTGCGTGGTTAGATGCCCCGGAATTGCTGCAGCCTGATGTCAACGCGCAATACGCGTATGTGCTGGAAATCAATTTGAATGAAATAACCGAACCTTTATTAGCTTGCCCGAACGACCCTGACGACATTAAGCCCTTATCTCAAGTCGCCGGGGACAAAATCGATGAAGTATTTATAGGTAGTTGCATGACCAACATCGGGCATTATCGCGCTGCGGCAAAGGTGCTGGAAGACGTACGCATGATACCCACTCGGTTATGGATTGCGCCGCCAACTCGCATGGACGAGGCGCAGCTACGTGAGGAGGGCGTCTACGCGGTGTTTGGCAAAAGTGGCGCGCGCACGGAAGTCCCGGGGTGTTCTCTATGTATGGGTAACCAAGGTAGAGTTGCAGATGGTGCCACGGTGATGTCCACGAGTACCCGAAACTTTGATAATCGCATGGGCAAAAATGCGCGGGTTTATTTAGGTTCGGCTGAGCTTGCGGCGGTAAGTGCCATGTTAGGACGCTTACCGACTATAGAAGAATATCGTCGCGTGGTTGCGGATAAAATTTCCCCGTTGTCGGATAATATTTATCGATATCTCAATTTTCATGAGATGAAAAATTATATTCGTCCCGGTAAAATTATTGGCCTAGCTACGGCATAAAGATTATGAAACTCTTAGCCTCGCCGACCAGCCCCTATGCCCGAAAAGTGCGGGTTGCTCTGCTGGAAAAGAAAATTGATTGCGCTGTGGAATTCGATATTCCTTGGAATGCGGAGACCGCAATTCCCTTATACAACCCCCTGGGAAAAATTCCTGTATTGATTTTGGATGACGCCCGCACCTTATTTGATTCGCGGGTTATTGTTGAATACTTGGAAGGTATCCAGCCTGAGCCGGCAGTATTTCCAGCGGATTTTACGATGCGCATTGCGGCGAAGCGTTGGGAGGCATTGGCAGACGGTTTAACGGATGCCGCTGCCACCATCTTTTTAGAAAAAAAACGTGTCGCTGCGCAACAAAGCCCGGAATGGATTACTCGGCAGCAATTAAAAATTTCCCGCGCGCTAGAAGAAGCGAGCAAAGAATTGGGAGAGCAGCCCTGGTGCGCTGGAAAAGCCTATAGCATCGCCGACATAGCCTTGGCCTCCGCGCTAGGTTACCTGGATTTACGGTTTAGTGATTTAGCGTGGCGCGCCACCCATCCTAACTTAGCGGCGTGGGCGGAAAAGGTTTTTGCGCGGCCAGCCTTTTTGCAAACCTTACCTCCAAACTAGCATTTTTAACTAGCGTGTTTGGCTTTTCTGCCTGAGCCGCTTTTTTTGCCCCCGCCAGTAAATTTATTTACACTGGCCCACGCGCGCTTTTCCGCCTCATTTTCAGAAACGCCCTTCTCTTCGTAACTTTCTTCTATATGCCTTGCTTGACGCTTCTGTTTGTCCGTATAGGCTGATTTATCACCTCTAGGCATGGCTATCTCCTGACATTATGTGAGGAAATATATAGACCACAGGGGTTTAGAGTTTTCAATGAAAAATTTTTAACTGTAGGCGAGAAGCTGAGGTATTGATTAAGGTTAGACAGGGTGATGTCAGGTGCGATAAATCGCATTCTAGGTTTGACTTATAACACCTCCTCCGAGGCACACGTCGCCTTCGTATAGCACTACGGACTGCCCGGGCGTTACGCCCCATTGCGGTGTGCTAAAGCTTACTTGGATTTCCGAGGGGCTAAGTTTGCTAACCTGGCAGGCTGCGCTGTGTTGGGTGTAACGTGTTTTCGCCTCATAGGCTCGGCTGACATCTATGGGCCCGTTGACCCAGCTTAAATTTGCGGCCTCTAAACTATGGGACAATAAAGCCGGATGATCGTGGCCTTGCACCACGGTTAATACGTTCGCCGCACGGTCTTTTGCCGCCACGAACCACGGCAAACCCGCGCCACCTATGCCCAAGCCTTGGCGTTGGCCCAGGGTGTAGTACATTAATCCCTGATGATGCCCTATCAGTTTGCCCTCTAGCGTGCGAATTTCACCTGGCTCTTTTGGTAAGTAGCGCGCCAAGAAATCACGAAAAGGGCGCTCGCCGATGAAACAAATACCAGTACTATCTTTTTTTGCGTGAACCGGAAGCTTAGCCTCGCGGGCCATTTTGCGGACTTCGGGTTTGCTCAAGCGTGCTAAGGGAAATAGCGAGCTGGCTAACTGATGCTGCTGTAACCGGTACAAAAAATAGCTTTGGTCTTTATTTAAATCTCGGGCTTTAACTAAATAAAACTGTCCCTGCGCTTCGGTAATGCCGGCGTAATGGCCGGTCGCGATGTAGTCCGCGCCTAGCGTTAGCGCGTGCTCCAAAAAAGCCGCGAATTTTATTTCAGAGTTACAAAAGACATCCGGATTGGGCGTGCGACCCGTTTGATACTCCGCTAAAAAATAATTAAACACACGTTCTTTATATTCTTTAGCAAAGTTTACCGCTTCAATTTCTATATTCAGTACTTCAGCAATAGCCAGCACGTCCAAAAAATCTTGCTTCGCCGGGCAGAATTCATCTTCCTCGTCCTCCCAGTTTTTCATAAATAAACCCAGGACATCGTGGCCTTGATTTTTTAGTAGCAGGGCAGCAACCGCCGAATCCACGCCGCCGGACAGACCGACGACAATTCTTTTTTTGGCCATCATGGTCGTGCGCCAGCCAGCCAAGCTTCTAGGGGGAAGATATGGGCGGGGGCGCCGTGATCAAAAAACCAGGAATCTACGGCGAACTTTGCACCGCTGAGATTTTCTTCAATAGCTGCGGCCCAATGTGCGTCCAGGAATAAGGGCGCGCGCATTACGGGTTCGACAACCCGGTGATACTTGAGCCAGCCGCGTTTGGCCAGCAGCCGCAAATAAGTCGTGCTATTACTCGCGTGATCAATGCAATCCATACGACCGTGCAGCTCGTCGTCATATTTATTTTCGCCTTTGTCGCGGTACGTGGGCGACTGCTCGCCGGCAAAAACACGCATCTGTCCTAGCGCCTGAGCTATGGCACCACGCTCGGCGGCGGCGTCAGACGACGCTTTTAATATGCTTTTTAATGTTTTAAGCTCCCTTAATTTAAAAGTAACCAGCGCCTGGCGTAGGCAAAGAAAATTTGACACAGCTTATCTGTGCTGGTTACAGTCTGCCTTCCCCATTATTTTACGATATGAAAATCTCTGCCAGTCTTCTGCTAGCTTTATTGTTCGCGCCCTACCTATCCGCCGCGCCCTTTACGCCGGCGCAGGACGATATCATATTGGAGCGACTGCCGTTTAAGCCCACTGACCCGTTGATGCAAAAAAGCGCGGCTTTGCGTGCGGAACTAAAGCGCCTCCCCTCGGACCCGGACATTGCCGCAGCGCTGGCCAAAACTTATTACGATACCGGCGTTAATTATGGTGATCCGCGTTACATTGGTTATGCGGAGGCATCCCTGCAACCTTGGTGGAAGCTGCCCAACCCGCCGTCAGCCATACTTAGGGTGCGCGCTGCTATCTATCAATATCGGCACGATTTTTCTAAGGCGCGAAACGACTTAACTCAAGTCCTCGCGGCAAATCCGCTGGATGCCGAAGGGTTAGCTTTAAGCGCGGCGATTTATATGGTGCAGGCACGTTATGCTGAAGCAAAGATAGCCTGCCACACCCTGCAAAAAACTAGCGCGGCATTGATGGGGGGCGCGTGTTCGGCCACTTTGGACGCCCTCACCGGGCAGCTGAACCAAAGTTACGCCTATCTGGCGCAGCTTTATCGGCGCTCGCCCACTGCACCCGCCGAGGAAAAGTTATGGATACTGACGCGTCTAGCTGAGATGCAGGAGCGTGCGGGCAATACCGAGACGGCAGAGGCGCATTATCGCGAGGCGCTCAATTTGGGGCAAACTCAGGTTTTTCTTTTAGCCGCTTACGCCGATTTTTTACTGGACCAGCAGCGCTATGGCGAGGTACTAGCCCTGCTTAATAACGCGCCGCCTGCCGATGCCCTATTGTTGCGCCAATTGCTGGCTGCTAAAGCAGCGGGTTCGGCCGAAGCAGAAAAATACGCGGCGGTTCTACGCGGGCGCTTTGTCGCTGCCAACCAGCGCGGGGACAAAACCCATCAGCAAGAAGAAGCGCGATTTGCACTCGAAATTGAGAATCAGCCGGTGAGGGCGCTGCAGCTCGCCACGGAAAATTGGCAAGTACAAAGGGAGCCGCGTGACGCCAGAATTCTACTGGAGGCAGCGCTGGCCGCAAAAAATGTCACAGCGGCTAAACCAGTATTGAGCTGGTTAAAAGAAAGTGGCATAGAAGATCAGCGTTTACTTCATCTTCAGCAGCGCCTAAATGCGACGGCTACTCGTCCTTAGCATTCTAATGTTGTCCAGCGCGGCTTATGCTCATAAGCCGAGTGACAGCTATGTCAGCTTAAAAATTTCCGGTAGTACCATTGACGGCCAATGGGATGTGGCGTTACGCGACCTGGATTATGTCCTAAACTTAGATGCAAACCAAGATGGCGTCATTACGTGGGGTGAGGTTAAGGCAAAGCATAACGAAATTAATGCCTACGTGTTCGGTCGTTTGAGCTTAAAGGGCGCTGAGGTTTGCCCGATTCGCCCCGGTGAGCATTTAATAGATTATCACAGCGATGGCGCCTATACGGTAGTGAAATTTTCCGCGACCTGCGCTCGGCCGGTAACAACCCTCGACATTGGCTACAGCTTATTATTTGATGTCGATCCGCAACACAAGGGTCTATTCCAAATTAACGCTCAGAAGACGAACCGCACCGCCATTTTCGATAACGAGACGCGGCAGAAGCATTTTGTACTATCAGAAACGAGTTGGTGGCGTGAGTTTTTTGACTATGGCCGTGAAGGCATCTGGCATATTTGGATAGGGCTGGACCATATTTTATTTTTGCTATCACTGCTTCTCCCTGCGGTGCTCTATCGCACCTCGCGCCATTGGCAAGGCGTTGAACGTTTTAAGCCCGCTTTCTGGGAGGTTTTTAAAGTGGTAACCGCGTTTACTGTGGCGCACTCAATCACCTTAAGTTTAGCGGCGTTGAGTGTCATTTCATTGCCGACCAGACTGACCGAATCAGCTATTGCACTATCGGTAGTATTAGCCGCGCTGAATAACATTTTTCCGGTCGTGGAAAAGGGCAGATGGCTGGCCGCTTTTGTTTTTGGACTAATCCATGGCTTTGGATTTGCTAGCGTGTTAAGTGATTTAGGCCTGCCGCAAAATACCTTAATATTAGCCCTGGTCGGCTTTAATCTGGGGGTGGAGACAGGGCAATTAGCGCTGGTTGCATTATTCTTCCCGCTTGCTTTTGGCCTACGACATACTGGCCTTTATCAACGTATTATCATGATAGGCGGTTCAATGGGCATATTGATATTGGCCGGTATCTGGTTTGTGCAGCGAGCGTTTAATATGAAATTGATTAACTTTTAGGGCAGCAATGCAAAAAATTTCCATACCGGCCGCTGGGGCCAAAATAAAAGTACGTGCGGATTTTTCTTTAGACGTGCCCCCTAACCCCATCATCCCGTTTATCGAGGGTGATGGTATCGGCATAGACATTACGCCGGTAATGAAAAAAGTGGTCGATGCGGCGGTGGAAAAAGCTTATGGTTCCGATCGGCGAATAGCTTGGATGGAAATCTATGCCGGCGATAAAGCGATACAGCATTATGGCGAGCATCAATGGCTGCCGGCTGAAACTTTAACTATGGTTCGCGAATATGCCGTTTCCATAAAAGGTCCTTTGTCCACGCCTGTGGGCGGCGGGATACGCTCGTTAAATGTCACCCTTCGCCAAGAGTTGGATCTATACGTTTGCTTACGCCCAGTGCGCTACTTTGCCGGCGTGCCCAGCCCATTAAAGCATCCGGAAAAAACCAACATGACGATTTTCCGCGAAAATTCCGAAGACATTTACGCCGGCATAGAGTGGCCGGCCGAAAGTCCAGAAGCGCAAAAAATAATAGATTTTTTGCAGCGCGACATGCAGGTTAAAAAAATTCGTTTTCCTAGCACTTCCGCAATTGGAATAAAGCCCGTATCCCGCGAAGGCACGGAGCGTCTGGTGCGCCGGGCGTTGCAATATGCGATATTAAATGGCCGCAGCTCGGTGACGCTGGTGCATAAGGGCAACATCATGAAGTTTACCGAAGGCGGCTTTAAAAAGTGGGGCTATGAGCTGGCGAAAAAAGAATTTGCGGCGGTTGAAATCGATGGCGGACCGTGGTGTCGTTTACCCAATGGTGTTGTTATCAAAGACGTGATTGCCGATGCATTTTTGCAACAAATTTTATTACGGCCCGAGGAGTACGATGTCATCGCAACTTTGAATTTAAATGGGGATTACATTTCCGACGCGCTAGCTGCCCAGGTGGGCGGCATCGGCATCGCGCCGGGCGCAAACATGAGCGATGCCATCGCGATGTTTGAGGCCACCCATGGCACCGCCCCTAAGTATGCCGGCAAGGACTATGTGAATCCCGGCTCATTAATCTTGTCGGCGGAAATGATGCTACGCCATTTAGGTTGGCTAGAAGCTGCAGATTTGATCATTAAGGGCATGGAAGGCGCAATTGCGGCCCGCCAGGTTACCTATGATTTTGCTCGGCTACTGGAGGGTGTGAGCGAAATTTCTTGTTCTAAGTTTGGTGACGCCGTTATCGCTAAAATGGCTTCAGCTTAAAGATATGGCTTGCAACCGTTCTCGGCCTGTCTTCTGACCATAATGCCCAGGGCCCCTAGTAGGGCGCAATAACCAGCGGGCATTACGCCGCATTAGCTACTTTGTCATTCGCGCGAGAAGCGTCCCGTCAGGCGGGATCGAGAGGAATCCAGGTTATTACATCAATGCGTTTATTTACCCTGCATCCGGGTTTGATTCGGGGACCCTTTCCCCACCGCCGAGCAGCGCAACCAAGCCAGGAGTAGTCGGCGAGCACTGTTCGAATCCCGAGCGCCTTAGCGCGAGGTTGAGTTGCGCAGCCGCCTGGCTTGGTGAGCAGCACAGGGAACCCGAAGGGCGGTGGGGAGGGTGGCCTTCTCTTTGATTACTTTCTCTTGGCCAAACAAGAGAAAGTGATTAGCTGTCGGGCTACCCCCGACAATATATATAAAAATCTAGATTCCCACTTCTCGCGGGAATGACGGGGTGAGGGGAATGGTACTTTAAACCAAAAACCGAAAGGCAAAAGGCAAAAATCAAAACCCAAAAACCAAAAATTAACCAGATACTGCCGAAACCTTATTCCGGCCCAGCGTACTCACTCCGTATCGGTTGAGCGCCGGGTGGGTTAATCCCGGCACCCCGTAATAGAGAGATAAGCTCTTCAGCCACATGGCCCAACTCTTCGCGTTGTGCCTCTAAGCCTTCTAAAAGCAGCGCTGCTTCTTTGGCTTGGAGCTCGATGTGCATGGCCGATTTATCAGCATCAATCAAGTTCAATATACTTCTCCTGGGGTGAGGGTCGTAGTTTACTATTTAGCTGAGGGATGTTTCGCACCTGGATCCCAAGCGTGGGGTGGTTGGCGAAAATTATAGCGTGCGCCATATTTTGCTTCGTTTATGAGGTAAGCAAAATTCAACAGGGCGCCGTGCTGTGCTTCTTCAGCTAACTGAATAATGGTCTTAGCTAAGCCTTTGGCTTCAGCCTGCGTCACTTCAAGAATAAAGGCATTTGCTCTGCGGTCCAGCTGCATAGGAACCTAACGGGATAAGTTACTTTGTATAGATTAAATTTAGCAGGCGCAGCGGGAAAAGAAAAGAAATTTATCCGGGACCCTTAAGCCCCGGATAAAATTGGATTAAGCGGCTTGAATGTTCGAGGCTTGCTTACCTTTTGGGCCTTGGGTGATTTCAAAACTTACTTTTTGGCCTTCCTTCAGGGTCTTGAAACCGCCCATTTGAATAGCAGAAAAATGCGCGAAAAGATCATCTCCACCGTCATCAGGGGTAATAAAACCAAAACCCTTTGAATCATTAAACCACTTTACTGTACCAGTTGCCATTGTTGCTTCCTTGATTAAAAACAGGCGATTAGCCTAGAACTGTTTGAATTTCAAGACCGCAAAAACGGCAAAACCGGAACGCAGGAAACTTGAAGCCAAACACCCAGTTGCTTTTTACTTCTCTTATAGCAATAAGTCAAGCTTTATTCGGGGCAAAATATTACAAATGCAACATCATTACCTGCGGTTTTGCTAATATGATAAAGAGATAAATCCTGGCCAAATAACCGCATAGAAAGCACCTAACTTTTTTCTTTAAGGAAAAGCTTAATCGCGCTTCTCGGCCTTCAAGTAAAGCCTCAGGAAAAATGGCTGGCCGAGATTTTTCCGCTACGACAAACGGTACTTGAATTTTTTTTTCGCTAGGTCACAATAACAGAACGCACGATCAGATTAGAAACAGCGATGGCAACTAAGCACGTAGACAATCCCGTCCTTCAAGCAAAAAAAAGCAAACTCAAACCACCGCGTTTATTTAAAGTGCTATTATTAAACGACGACTTTACGCCCATGGAGTTTGTAGTAATGATACTGCAGGAATTTTTTTCTAAAAGCCGTGAACAGGCGACGCAAATCATGCTCAAAGTGCATAGGGAGGGAGTAGGTGTTTGCGGTGTTTTTCCGAAAGACGTGGCGAACACGAAGGTCGAACAAGTCCTGGCATTTGCCCGGCAAAATCAGCATCCGCTGCAATGCGTGATGGAGGAAGCATAGATGATAGCGCAGGAATTGGAAGTATCCTTACACATGGCCTTCATAGAAGCGCGTAAGCACCGGCACGAGTTTATTTCTGTCGAGCATTTGCTGCTTGCCATGCTTGATAACCCCTCGGCGTCGCAGGTGCTGCGCGCCTGCGCTGTCAATATTGATGATTTGCGCAAGGTATTGGGAGATTTCATTCAAGAACATACGCCGATAATCGGCGGCAGCGATGAAGTCGACACGCAACCCACGCTCGGATTCCAACGCGTTATTCAACGGGCTATTTTGCACGTACAGTCTTCTGGGAAAAAAGAAGTCACCGGCGCTAACGTCGTTGTTGCCATCTTTGGGGAAAAAGATTCCCACGCGGTTTACTTCCTGCATCAACAAGGCGTGTCTCGTTTAGATGTGGTTAATTATATTGCTCATGGGATTAGCAAAGTCCCTGAAGGTAACACGTCACGCGCCGAAGGCGAACCTGAAACAGAAAACGAACACCTGCCAGCCACCGCGCTGGAAAACTTTACCCTCAATCTAAACGCGCAAGCCATGGCCGGCAAAATTGATCCTTTAATTGGCAGAGATTTGGAATTAGAGCGCGTTATTCAAACCCTATGCCGCCGCCGGAAAAACAATCCTTTGCTGGTGGGCGAAGCCGGGGTTGGTAAAACTGCCATAGCTGAAGGCCTGGCTCGGCGGGTGGTAGAAGGGGAAGTTCCGGAAATTTTAGCGCGTAGTATCGTTTACTCGTTAGATATGGGCGCGCTATTAGCGGGGACCAAATATCGCGGTGACTTTGAACAGCGCCTTAAAGCCGTACTCAAGCAGCTACTCGATAACCCTCAAGCGATTTTATTTATTGATGAAATCCATACCCTAATTGGTGCGGGTGCGGCATCGGGCGGTACCTTAGACGCTTCCAATCTATTAAAGCCTGCTCTAAGCAATGGACAGCTCAAGTGTATCGGCGCGACCACTTATAACGAGTATCGCGGCATTTTTGAGAAAGACCATGCGCTTTCGAGGCGTTTTCAAAAAATCGACGTAAATGAGCCCAGCATTGCCGAAACAGTCGCGATATTGCGAGGCTTAAAATCGCGCTTTGAGGCGCATCATGGGGTGAAATATACCGCCAATGCCTTAACCACAGCGGCTGAGCTCTCCGCGCGCTACATTAACGACCGGCATTTGCCCGACAAAGCCATCGACGTGATTGATGAAGCGGGGGCCGCCCAGCGCATACAACCTAAGTATCGTCAAAAGAAAACCATTACCAATCGCGAGATTGAAGAGATTATCGCAAAAATCGCGCGGATTCCGCCGAAAAACGTGTCGTCCGATGATCGCTCGCAGCTTAAAACCCTAGATCGTGATCTGAAAGCCGTGGTGTTTGGCCAGGATAAAGCCATCGATGCCTTGGCTGCAGCCATTAAAATGTCGCGCAGCGGGTTGGGCAATCCACAGAAACCCATAGGCTCATTTTTGTTTAGCGGGCCAACGGGCGTGGGCAAAACCGAAGTGGCCAGGCAGCTCGCCTATACCATGGGTGTAGAGTTGATACGTTTTGATATGTCGGAATACATGGAACGCCATGCGGTTTCACGTCTAATTGGCGCGCCCCCAGGGTATGTCGGCTTCGATCAGGGCGGTTTATTGACTGAGGCAATAACCAAGCACCCGTATTCAGTCTTGTTGTTGGATGAAATCGAAAAAGCGCATCCGGATATTTTTAATATTCTGTTGCAAGTGATGGATCACGGCAC
>CAYYOS010000016.1:0-25593 GCA_964473355.1 uncultured Burkholderiales bacterium
AATGCCTCCTATTTAAAACGGCTTGATTCGCCTAACGTTCAAAGTAACCGGCCTTCGCGGCTTTATGCGCAGCGTCCAGCGACCGAAGGGAGCGAGGTTGAGCGCCGGGTTAGGGTTGCTAACCTTCATGAGTTTTCCATTGGAAAAAAAGTATAACCAGTATTTTTCATATGATTGTCGGCAGGCAGTTCATGGACGTCTTGAACTTTAATAGAAGGTTTTATGTGTGGTTGATTTGCGAAGCAACTTTCAAGTTGAGGATCTGCGAGAAGAACCTTTAATGCACTAGATTTTGCTTCTTCTTGCGACGCTGCTTCAACGCGAACCGTAGTAAAGAAACCTAATAATTGCTTGATGCCATCGAGATTGATTTCGAAATTAGCCCCCTCTAGGAATACCGCGTAGTTCATATGAACCCTAACCTAGGGCTAACCGGCGCTGCGCGGCTTTATCGCGCAGCGTCCCAGCGACCGAAGGGAGCGCCTTGACCGCAAGGTTAGATTGTACAGTGTATTTAGAGGCAATCATTAACCCACCACCCGAAAAAAGACGCCGATATCAACTGGCACGGCACAAGCAAGCGCGATAACCGGAGCGTAATAGGTCCCCCGAGATGAACGCAAATGCAGGGGAATACTAAAGCGATAGAACAAAACAGCCGCATAGCACGCCGAAGCTGAAAGAAAGCCCACCGACCAGGAAAAGCGACCCTCGGGAATACCTTTAAATAGAACACCTAGCGCCCAAAGCAGAAGGAAGCCCACACCCGCTGCGAGAAGGATTCCGTGAAGAGCGAGGACCTTGGGCCTTAGTTGTGCACTAATTAGGGCAATGGCGGCAGTTATAAGAACTACTGCCACGATGGGAAGCGAGATGAACGCAAGCTGCCGAATTTCAGATGCATCAGGCGTTGGTGTGGCGTAGGTTAATGCAAGTGCCCCGCCATGCGCGAGTGCCACAAAGCCAGCAAGGGCAATGTTTACCCACACCAAGTTTCGCCCGGGAATCGCGTAAGCCTTTTCCAGTAACGTGCGAAGCGCCTCGACCATAATGCGACCTAACGTTCAAAGTAACCGGCCTGCGCGGGTTTTTGCGCAGGTCCGGTTGACTGCCGGGTTAGGTGCCACGCTTAACATCAATGACCTCGATGTCATACACAAGCACCGCGTTCTCCGGGATAAGATCTTTGACCCCAACATCCTTGTACCCAAGATGGGGGCTGATTTTTACTTTTCGTTTCCCTCCCTGTTTCATGCCTTCAAGGCTGTACTCGATTCCAGGAATCGCGATGCGAGCGCCAACTGTGATTTCTCCGATATAGTTTTTTTGAACGGGCTCGCCTTGGTTGAGCCATCCATTTAGCCGGACCGTGACCCGGTCGCCTTTCTTTACCCGCTCGCCCACACCTTCCGATTCTGAGATGAGCTTGATGCCAGGTTTCAGTTCCATATGTGGCACCTAACGCCCAGGTCAGGAGGCGGCGAAGCCGCCCGCCTTGGGCGACTATTTACGCGCAACTTCACTGTTGCATCCCCTTAACAAGTTTAACAACTTCTGTCCGCCCCACAAAGTTTGCTGCGTTCAATGAATTCGAAGTCGGCTTAGCACCATTCGCTATGAGCAGTTCAATAATCTTCATCGAGCTACCAATTATTGCCGCATCGAATGGGCTGCCTTTGCCAATCGCATAGTAATTTGTATTGGCCCCTTCCTTTAGCGCCAACTTGACCGTCTCTAAATCATTATATCTACAGGCGGTAAGTAGCTTTTCAGTTGGAGTCTTACCTAAATACCGGCGTTCTTTCGGGACACCGATTTGAGGAAGTTTCTGTGACTCGGCCAATCCTATTAACAGAACTGTGTCGTTCTTGAACCTGTGTGGCGGGATATACAGGTTGTAACTGGCCGGGTTACCCGCTCCATTCCCTGTTAATATCCCTTTAACAATCCTACCCGCCACATCGAAAGTCGCGCCCGTACATGGGTCGTAGAAGGCAGCGTTGGAATTTTTGCGATTTTCTGGTGATTGGTAGGTCAATACACAGCCGGAGTGTGGACTCCAACCGCCCACAACAAATATTTCTTCTTGCAACGAGCGATACAGTTTTTTTTCTATTGCAGGCTGATCGACAAGTAACAAACGCCCCCAGACATAAGAGGCAGATGAGCCGTATGCCGCCTCAATAGACGACATCAAATTCTCGCTCTTTGGATCTGCTAGGGTTGAGCTATCGTAATTCGATAAATTCTCAATTTCCTTGGTAGTACGTCGGTAAATCCAAACCGGCATATCCACATATTTTACGGCAATAAGTTGCGTCGGTTTCAGGCTCGAAATATTTACTTCAATAGGTGTTTTCGCATATTTAAGCTGTCGAGCAATATAGCCCTCAGGATAATCATCAGCAATAAGAACTGGCGCCCAAATAAAACTACTTACCAAAAGTATAATTAGGCTACGTATTTTCATTGTTCGATATTTTATCGCGCATAACGCCAAGCTAACCTGCGAGCTATGAGGCTCGAAGCGCCGACGTAGCGAGTCAGGTTGAGCGACGTGTTATGGCGCATTTGTCAGTAACACCATTTCGAGGATGTGCCATGCCAAGAAAAGCACGGCGCCTCCTACTAACAAACGGAATTGCCACACCGCATAAAACTGGGCGTTCTTTACATTTGACTCTAGTGCCGAACGCACGCCACTAATAGCAGCAGCTAACAGTTGTGGATGGTCTGGCTGCTCAGAATGAACGCCTTTTTGAAGCTGTAACAAACTGTGATTGGCAGATATTGAAGTCTGCACCCAAATCAGATTCTTGCAGCCAAAATAGAAGCTGATACCCCACAACAAAACCGCAAACCCCAGCGGTAACATTGACCACGATAAAGAAAGCCCGCTTGTTTTCTGGACTGCAAACGCAACAGCAGAAGCCGTAACGGCAAGTAAGAAATAGGTGTACTTGTCTTGCCCCGAGCGATGTTGCTTATGTATTTCGAGCAGCTCGTTATCAGCCATGTACACCTCTCAGATATGCGCGATAACGCTTGAGCTAACCGGCGTGCAAAAGTGACGCGAAGCGCCGCTTTTGCACGTCCGTGTTGAGCGAATTGTTATGCGGCATGTGGCCTAGCTTTCATGCGATTCAGATTGTCCGAAGAGATATTCACCTGTAAACCAAACCGCTCGCCCGAAGTTGTGGATAAGCTGCTCACCTTGTCTTAGATACGAGCTGCTTTGGTCAATGCCTGCAAGCTTGATGGCGTCTGTAACTTTTGATCCGGTCGGATGTGCATCACCAACGCGCATATCATAGGTGCCAGCAATTTCGGCAAAGACTTGGCGAGCCTTATCGGCCCCAACTTTTTGGGACAATATATCTTGCAGAAGCTTGTTTGAACCAAGCTTTTCTTTCTCCGTGTGCGTTGAAAGTGTGCGAAGGTTGCGAATGTTGAGTCGGTCTGAGAATACGCGGACAAGCTCTTTCGCTAGCCTTAGCAATGACGCCTGGTCCTTGCTATGGAAACGAGATACCTGCTGCATAGCCGATTCGTCACCAATATCGTGGCTGAACAAGTCAACCCCGAACTTTTCGCGAAAGCCTTGTTCGAGCATTCGCATACTCCCAAAGAACATCTCCTCAACTGCATGTGTAGACGCCGGTTGGGTCTTGACTTGCGCCGATAACAATTCTCCTGAGACCTTCCCGTCAGGCGCAACGTTATGTGCTGCCCAGACATGCTGTTCCCAAGGCGGGAGACGAGCGATGTCGTAGGCGTAGACTGTTAGCAAGTCAGCAGAATTGATACCGAAGTGCGTGGCATAGCTAGAGGTCGAGCAAATAGCACCAGTCTCCGCCGTGTACCATTTCAGGGCGAAGCCGCGGTGGCCTAGAAGGTCAGTCACTACACTTGAACGAAACCAAAGCCATCGACCAATATCCTCGTTATTCAATTCGGAAGATGCCATGCGTTTGCCGTCAGTCTCGACAATAAACTGAGGTCGATTGGTGTCTGCATCTCCACGAACTCGTATGCTTTGAGATTGATGTTCAATCCATTCATCCCGCCAGAACTCACACTCAACCCGAACACCTTGATAGCCGCCACATTGACCTTGCGAGCTTTCATGGCCAGTGTTGTGGTCATTTTCTGGCCCCATCACAGGTGCGTCTTCATCTTCATCGACGTCCGTTCGCCAAGCACGGAACATCGCCCAGCTCCCTCCGAAAACATCATTAATGTCGCGGATTCGGAGCTCAAATCGGCCTCCGTCTCGCTCATCTTGAAGCTCTATCAGTTCTGCGTACTCGCTGCCTTCAAGCAATGGCACGTTTTCCACTCTTTGTCGGTAATAAGAGAGGCGAAGTGCGAGATTTCTTGCGGCCAAATAGTCAAGCAGAAATTCTCGCTTGATCTCGATCAGGTGATGCTCGCCTTTGTCATCAAATCTCTCACGGGCGACTACAACGAAATTCTCTTCGGGTCTAATCCAGTTAGTTCCTTCTTTTATCAGGCGGAGCGCAACGACAAGATCAGGATTCAATATCCATTGTCTTCCACCAACAACAGGTTGAGGATGTTCAAAGACGAGGTTAACGCCTATCGGATTTTTATCGTTGTATTGAAACTGATCAATGGATGCGTAATAGCCATCTTCGTAAGCATAAGGCGCTACGTTATGACCTATTCCGATATCACTCCAGCTCAGGCGCTCCTCAACAAATTTCCGATTCTCTGGTGGAAAGGCGGCAGACCCACAACCAAAATATTCGCTGATGTAGCCAATATTCTTAACATTCCCCTTCTCGTCATTTATGGATGCCCCTCAATGGAACCCAAGTCGCGTTTGAGAATGCTCGGCGAGTTTCTTTTGTTTGAAGAATCCAATCTTTATTCATAGCTAATCTTCTGCCATCAACTCGTTGCAACCTCGGTTCCTGCCGCATAACGTAGAGCTAACCGGCGGCGCTTTAGCGCCGTCCAGCGACAGAAGGGAGCGAGGTTGAGCGCATGTTAGGTGCGGACACTTGCCATGCCCCAAGCGGCGTGCAGAAACTGTTTGTGGGTGAAGCCATCGGCCACCTGCCCGAACGATGATGGGACAAGAAGAATGAAGACTGATGTTGGCTCCAGCTCGCCTATAGGATGCCCCTCCCACCGTGATGCCAATAGAAAGTGGGAATACTGGGCACCTTCGTAAGAAACCGGATTGTCCAAACGCAGCAGGTGCCAAATGTGTGTGCTATCTGCGGAGCTAGGCGTGCCCTCGACAACTCCTTCGCGCGGTAGAAGGCCTGCGAAATTTTCGTTTTGGTCGAAGTATTCAATATGGAGCCGCATAGCACCTAACTAGAAGTAGACGTCCTAAAAGACGGTTTATATTGCGTCATAGTGACGCATAATATGACATATGTTTTAAAAATTCTATCATAAACAATGGTGTTGTCAGTATTATGCGTCCCAAAGGTAAGTGGGATTACGTCAAGCAGTAGATCGGGGCTTCAGGTAACCCTGATGATTTGGCACGCTAACGTTTTTTTTACGACTGCCGCGTCGCGCCATCGTGCAAGCTGTATCTCAAGTTCCCCGCCCAGGTCGTAAGAAAAACAGGGGTGAAAAGGGGGGTTTCTACCGCGTCAATGTTTCGGTTTACGTAACGATTTTAGAACCACCCATCCTGAGAAACCAGCGAGACCATACAAGGGCCACAAACTGGGTTTTCCGGTCCTTTTATGTTTGCGCTGCGGGGATGATGTGGCCACTGCGGTAGAGTGCCCTGGTTGCGCCGATGCGGGTTGCGGACGATGATAATCGGCATAAGCTTTGGTGAATTCCGCACCAAATAAGAAAATTTGCGCCGAATAATAAAACCATATGAATAGGACTACGACTGCGCCAGCCGCTCCAAAGCTAGACGCTGGTGCGCTGTTACCCAGGTAGATGCCGATTAATGTTTTACCCGCAGCGAAAAGTAAGGCAGTAACCGCCGCGCCCACCCACACTTCCCGCCAGTCGATAGGTGTATGTGGCAAGAGTTTATAAATCATGGCGAATAGCGCAGTGACCACGCCGAATGAGACGAAGAAATTAACCGCTTCCAAAAGATAGGTGGCCTCGCCAAACCATGCGCTCCAGTATCGCCCTAAGGCGGCGAGAGCCGCGCTTAACACCAAAGAAACAATAAGTAGAAACCCTATTCCTAAAACCAAGCCGAACGATAGCAAGCGTGCTTTAATAAAATTCAACACACCGCTGCCAGCCAGGGGTGGCGCCTTCCAAATGCGATCTAGATCGTCTTGCAATTCCACGAAGGCGGTGGTGGCGCCAATGAACATCGCCACCAATCCGACAATAATTGCGATGACGCCCGCCTGTGGATCCCACGCACTTTTTATCGCACCTTCGATAGCAATAGCACCCTCTTTGCCGATGAGTCCACGTAATTGCGCAACCACCTCACCTTGCACTGCTTCGCGCCCAAATAACATCCCGGCGACCGCAATGACAATAATTAACAATGGCGCTAAGGAAAATACCGAATAATAAGATAAGGCGGCGCCCATGCTGGCGGCCCTATCGTCCTTCCAACCTATCGCGGCTTGCTTTACTAGATGCCAGAAGGTTTTAAACTTTTTCATGGTTGTTAGACGTTATAAAACAGAAAAAGATCAGGTGACCGCTAAAATCCCCGCCAGCCACACCGCGGCGGCGCCGGCGGCAAAAAACAGCCCTAGGCCAATGTTGCGCCACCAGCGATAGTGGCCCACTAGCTTAGCCGGTTTTCGTGAAGAAATTAAAAAATGTCGCGAGCCGGTGGGATAGCTAATTAAGTTGCGTTGGGCCCCCTGCCCTAAAGCTTGTTGTTGCGCCAGCGCATGTTCGCGCGCGGCGTTGTGCATCGCCTCCCATTCATCGGCATCTAGTGTGCCGTTGCCATCTTTATCGAACCGTATTAGCAAATTTTTCTTGTCTTCTTGCCAAACGCTAATTTGCGATAAGGTTGCTTCAGTCACATTAAAGTTATTCTCGGCGGGGTTATGCGTGCTAAATTCCCCCAGAACATAAATAAAATCGCCAGGCAGGATGCGCTCTTCCGTATAGCGCGTGTCCTCTTCATACCACACCTGGCGGTGTTCACAGATAATTTCCGCGCGATAAGGAAAAATGGCGGCACGCCCACTGCCATCATCAATAATAAATTCCGCAAGGCTCGCGTGCGACTTTACTGGAACATAGATAAGATTCAATACTAGGTTTCGCCCGTCGTTCCGCCGCTTAGCAATCTCATAGCGATACCATACACAAGGCACATTGGCGATGCCAGAAACCAAGCCCGCATTGGCAACGGCGGCAACGCCCGTCAGTTCTACATAACCTTGCGGCGCACTGACGATTTTGCTGGTAGGGATTTCATCGATGAGCCGACTGCGACGCAGAGCATGCCGCCACATCCAAAATCCTATGGCGCTCGCCGCACAGAAATAAAAGAACCAAAGAAAAAAGTTGGCTTGGATCCCAAAACCCTCGCCAGTAAGCCAAATCACAACAAGCGCGCCAAAGAATAGAAACCCAAGCGCGAACTGCAGGGGGTTAGAGCGATGCATTATCTATGCCGATATCTATTCCAATTCGCAATAAAACGAGAACAAGGCGGCGACGATGGGGCGACGAAGACAGTACAGTTAGTATCTCGATCTCGCTTGACGGGACGGCAAGGAGCCGAGGACGATGCCAACGCAGTTATCGTTTTATTCCGGATTGGAATTCGCGCTAAGCAAATGCTTTTTTTATATCCACATCCGTTACTTCGGCGCTATCGAATTTCAGTAAGGGAAAAGCCTTAAACGCATACATACGCGCGACAATAACACCCGGAAACTCTTCAATGCGAACGTTGTTTACATTGACGCTCTCGTTGTAAAACTCGCGACGATCGGCGATGGCATTTTCCAGCCCCGTGATGCGAGTTTGTAAATGTTGGAAGGTTTCGTTGGTCTTTAAATCAGGGTAAGCCTCGGCTACCGCAAATAAATTTCCCAGCCCCATACGCAACGCCCCTTCAGCCGCGCCCAAAGCGGGAATGTTTTGCGTAGCACGGGCGTCCGCCACTTGGGACCTGGCTTGCATGACTTTCTCCAGGGTTTCCTGTTCAAATTTCATATATTGCTTGCAAGTTTCAACCAGCTTAGGCAGCTCGTCGTGACGCTGCTTCAAGAGCACGTCAATATTCGCCCAAGCTTTAGAAACATTATGTTTAACGGAAACGAGCCCGTTATACACCACCACCAGATAAACCACCGCCGCGACCACCAGCCCTAAAATAATAAATCCAACAATGCTCATATCGTTTCCTTTTTCTAGGATTGAAGCAAGGTGCTTAATTCATCTACCGCGACGACCCAATCGGCGTCGGCTTCCCACGCTTCTTTTAGAAACTGCGCCTGGGTGGGTGTCCAAAATGGCGCTTCCCAAATCGCGGTGTCTTTATGCGGCATTCGATGCGCGGCAATAAATTTTTCTATAGCCGCTTGGTCATGGGCCAAGCCCAGTTGTTGAAATAACGTGCTTACGTTTTTTTGCCCCGTATCCATGGTTGCTCACGCATCGTTAATTCCTGTAGGGCGACTGCCTTATCTTATTAACACGATATCATAGTCAGAGATTATATTGAGCGCACCAGTTCGATGCAAGAAACCTTGGCCTGCACCAGTAGTACGCTGCGCTTTCACCCTTTCTGACGCGCCATGCGCATAAACTGCATGGTATAGGACTTGCTTTTAAGCTGCGACATTTTGCAGCAATTACGAGGCACTTATGAATCGAGGATTTTGGAAGGCAGGTCACGCACCTACCTTGTTCGCAGCATTTTTATATTTTGACTTGAGTTTTATGGTGTGGGTGTTGTTAGGCCCCCTCGCCGTGCAGATCGCGCAGGACTTAGCTTTAAGCGCTAGCCAAAAAGGGTTGATGGTTGCCACACCGGTGTTATCCGGCGCGTTGCTACGAATAGTGATGGGCGTTTTGGTGGATCATCTAAAGCCGAAATTGGCGGGGCTCATCGGCCAACTAATCGTACTGATAGCGTTGGCAACCGCCTGGCAGTTTGGTGTGCATTCTTTCCAGCACGTCTTGTTGCTGGGCGTTTTTTTAGGCTTTGCCGGTGCCTCATTTGCCGTGGCTTTGCCGCTGGCGTCGCGCTGGTATCCGCCAGAACATCAAGGCACGGCACTGGGAATCGCCGGCGCGGGAAATTCCGGTACGGTTTTTGCCGCTTTATTTGCGCCCACCTTAGCGGTTTATTACGGCTGGAATAACGTTTTCGGCTTTGCCTTAATTCCGCTGTCTATCGCGTTGGTAATTTATTTGATCTGGGCCAAGGATAGCCCGGACTGTCCACCTGCAAAATCCTTAATCCAATATTTCAATATTCTTAAAGATAAAGACGCGTGGTGGTTTATGTTTTTTTACAGCGTCACTTTTGGCGGTTTTGTTGGCCTGGCCTCTTCCCTCACAATATATTTTAACGACATGTATGGTTGGCGTCCGGTCATCGCCGGCTACGCAACGGCCGCCTGCGTATTCGCGGGCTCCATGCTGCGCCCTCTCGGTGGGATGCTTGCCGACCGCGTGGGCGGTATACGCACTTTGTTAATTATGTATACCTTATCGGCCTTGTTATTGTTTATTGCCAGCCAAGGCATGCCGACACCTTATCTTGCGCTATTGGTATTTATTCTTACCATGGGTGTGTTAGGCATGGGCAACGGCGCGGTATTTCAATTAGTCCCACAACGTTTTCGTAAGGAGATGGGCGTGATGACCGGTTTAGTCGGCATGGCCGGTGGCATAGGCGGTTTTTATTTGGCCTCCAGCCTAGGCTATTCTAAGCAATTAACCGGAGACTACCAATCAGGTTTAATTGCCTTTGCAGTTCTTGCTATCATCGCCCTATTTGGTTTGGTTAGCGTTAAAAAGCGCTGGCGCACCACGTGGGGTGCCGCAACCATGACTACCGCTAAAATCTGATTTTTTATCATCAACGCGAAACTCGCGTTTTATTCGGGATGTAACAATGCCCTTGGAATTGAGCGTGGCTTACGCCAGCCAAACCGGACCTCGCGAGCGTAACGAAGACTATTGCGGCATTGTTACGCCGCAGGATAGCCAGCTTACAATTAAGGGCGCGACGCTCGCCATCGCTGACGGCATTAGCGGCAATGCCGGCGGGCGTGAAGCTGCCGAATACACGGTGCGCGGCTTGCTTTCCGATTATTACGCCACGCCCGAGACTTGGGCTATTCCCGCGGCGTTGGAAAAAGTGTTGACCGCGATTAACCGTTGGTTGTTGGCACAAAGCACGACCAATCGTGATGTTGCCGGCATGGCGACGACCTTAAGCGTCTTAGTCTTGCGCGGCAGCCGTTATTATGTGGCGCATATTGGAGATAGCCGCGTCTATCGCCTGCGCGATCAAAGCTTCGAACAGCTAACCCATGATCATGTATGGGACCGCCCGGATATGCGCCACGTATTAAAGCGCGCCATCGGGCTGGATGAGCATCTTGCTGTGGATTACAGCGAGGATGAGTTGCGTGAAAATGATGTTTTCTTGCTGGCAACAGACGGCGTGTGGGAGGCGGCAGGCGATAAAGTCATGCACGAGATTTTGCTCTTGCATAAGACGCCGGAACGCGCTGCCACGGTTTTGGTAGAAACCGCCCTTTCGCGTGGCGGGCAGGATAATGCCTCCGCCGTTGTCGTGCGCGTGCACAAACTGGGCACGGAAAATTTACACGATTTTTTGTCAGAAGGCCACGCGCTATCATTGCCACCACGCTTGAAAAGCGGTGAACGCCTAGATAATTTTGAGATATTGGAATGCTTGCACGAATCACGGGCGACCTTGCTTTATAAGGTGCGCAATCTGCAGAATAATCAAACCTTAGTTTTAAAAACGCTAAAGCCCGCATTGCGGGATGACACAGTGAGCTGCAAAGCATTGCTAACGGAAGAATGGTTAAGTAAGCGCGTGTTGTCGCATTACTTCCCGCAAGTTATTCCGCTCACATCGGACCTGCGCCACCATTTATATTATGTGATGACGTATCACGAGGGTGCGACCTTGCAGCAGATGCTGGATCGCGGCCATCACTTTTCGATTGCAGAAGTCACCCAAATTGGCATACGCGTCGTCAAGGGTTTGGGTGCCTTGCACCGGCTAAATATTATTCATCGTGATATTAAGCCGGCGAATTTGCATAGCGGCAAAGACGACAAATTGCGCATACTCGATTTAGGCGTGGCCTTAAGCTCCGGCTCCCTGGAAAGCTTACCGGAAACCAACGCCGGCACGCCGAGCTACATGGCCCCTGAACTTTTTGCGGGCGAAGCGGCGTCGCTGCAAAGTGACCTATATTCGGTAGGCGCAACCCTCTATCACCTTCTTACGCGCCACTATCCCTACGGCGAAATCGAACCCTTCCAACACCCGCGTTTTACCGCCCCCGCAGCGCCTACGCGGTATCGCCCCGAAGTTCCTCAGTGGCTAGAAAATATTATTTTAAAAGCGGTGGGGAAAAATAAAAATCAGCGCTTCGAAACAGCCGAAGAATTATTGCTGGCCTTAGAGCAAGGCGAACTCAAACCTATCCTTCCGCCACAACGTTTACCTTTGGTTGAAAGAAATCCGGTTTTAGTATGGCGCGCTATTGCGTTTATTTCTTTGGTGATTAATGCGCTGATGATTTATTTGGTGTTGGTTTCTTAACTTGCCACGAGTTCTTATTAAAAACAAATATATTGGCGCTAAAAACCTCACCCGTGCCTTACGAAAGATTTTCCTGACCCAAATTGCAACCGTATTTGATCGTTTGGAGTACGATATGCTCGCAATCATGGATGAAGTGCGCGAGGGAAGTAAGGCATTCTGTCACGGCCGTGGACAAGGATGTTTTTTTAACACCGGAATCGTAGCTAGAATCAAAGTCGAGCCTCTTCAAGAACCCTCTGGGTGTTCATTATTTAAAATTGTTCGCGGAACGTGAACATATGTGTTTTTCGAACAGCCATTGACATTAATGTTCAATGTGCGGTAATGTTCACGTAACGTGAACAGACTAGAATATTGAACAATGAACGCAACCAATGTTAAGGACCAGGCCATCTTGCTGCGCGCCTTAGAAGCCTTGCATAGAACAACAGGCTTTACTGGCCAAGTGACTAAAAAAGAGCTGAGAATGGCCCAGGGCTTCCGTGCGGATGCTCTCATGGAAGTCGAAGCAAATGGCCAGCGCTATGACTATATGGCCGAAATTAAGCGCATCGATCGATTCGCAACCCTGTGGGATATAAAAAAACAGGGTGGCCGGTATGGCGATCAACTGCTTCTGGTAGCCCCCCACATCACAACTGAAATTGCTGAAAAATGCCGCGAACTGGATCTGCAATTCATAGACACTGTCGGTAATGCCTATCTGCACCGCCCCGGGTTGTTTGTCCTGGTGAAAGGACAGCGCCCTATTAAAGGAGAGGATTTTCATCTGGCAGAACAGGAGGGGAAACGTGCAGGCACAGCCACCAATTTACGCGTCTTTTTCGCACTGCTATGCAAGCCGGGGCTCCTGAACGCACCTTACCGTTGGATGGATATTTTATGACCTAAATACCCGAGGCTACATCACCGGGGGTAAAGGCAAGGGTGACAGAGTGCTGCTTGAGCGCCACAGACTCGTGCAAGAGTGGGTAACAAACTACCCGATAAAGCTGCGTCCGAAACTCAATCCCAGAAGATTCCGCGCCCCGATAACCGACTGGTGGAAAAAAATGGATGTCACTGAATATGGTGCGCAATGGGGGGCAGAGGTCGCAGCGGAGAAATTAACAGCTTACTTGCGACCGCACGCATTCACCATTTATCTCCATAAGGAACAAGGGCAGAAAAATTTGACCAGAATGGTTGCCAAGCACAAGCTGCGGCCAGACTTGCAAGGTGACATAGAAATTCTCGATGCATTCTGGAATTTTGAGGATGAAAAACCAATGCCGGAATTGGTACAGCCCTTGCTAATTTATGCTGACTTAATAGCTACGCTGGACCCTCGCAATTTGGAAGTTGCAAAGCTAATACATGAACGATACATCGCGAACACTGACGCCGAAGCCTAATCGCCCTGTCGACCCGATAACCTTACTGGTGATACACGAAATCCACAAAGCTTCAAAAGAGCTTGGATTTCCGGTATTCCTGGTTGGGGCGATGGCTCGAATTATCCTTCTCGAAAATATTTTTGGATTGAAGGCGGGGCGCGCTACTATCGACGTGGATTTTGCATTTGCCCTGGACAATTGGGAACAGTTTGGGACTATCAAAACATTCCTGATTTCAAACGCCAAATTTGAGGAATCAGGGCATGTCGCCCACCGGTTACTGCTCCGACTTCCGGGATCAGAGCATAAGTTCAAAGTAGATTTGATTCCGTTCGGTGGAATTGAAACAAGCCCCAACACGATCGCATGGCCGCCGGACATGAGTGTCATGATGAACGTTGCAGGGTATAGCGACGCATTGGCCGCCGCAATTACAGTTGAAGTGAGCCCAGGAATAAACATGGCGGTAGCCTCGCTACCTGGAATTGCGATCCTGAAACTATTCGCATGGGCTGATCGGGGGCAAGAAAATCCCAAGGATGCAATTGATCTGGTTTCACTGTTGCGTAGCTATCACCAGGCTGGTAACGAGAGCAGGATTTATGAAGAAGAAGGCGCGCTTACAGCGCTTGAAGCAGCCGGGTATGACATAGAACTCGCCGGAGCTTGGTTGCTTGGAATTGATGCTGCCGCAATGGTTTCTGCGCAAACAAACACGAACCTTAGAAATTTGTTAACTGGAATAAAAAGGGAGCGATTGATAGAAGATATGGCAAGATCGATGCTTGGCAAGGAGGATGCATTGGAATATTCACGTCGCTTATTGGATCAATTCACCAGCGGGTTTACCGCCTGAACCGAATAAGTAAATCAAACGGAATGAACGCGCCTATTACTTCTGCACAAACGCCCGCTCAATCACATAATGCCCCGGTTCACCGATGCGCGGGGAAATTTGAAAGCCGCGTTGATCCAGTATCGCGCTGGTGTCGGTTAGCATTTGTGGGCTGCCGCAGATCATGGCGCGATCCGTTTCTGGGTTTAGCGGAGGCAAGCCAATATCTTCGAATAATTTCCCATTTTCAATCAGATCCGTCAGTCGCCCCTGATTGCGGAAGGGCTCGCGGGTAACGGTGGGATAATAAATTAATTGGTCGCGCAATGCTTGGCCAAACTGTGCGTTTTTGGGCAATTCGTTTTCAATAAAATCAGAATAGGCCAATTCGCTGACCCAACGCACGCCATGGATTAACACAACTTTCTCGAAACGTTCAAATGTTTCCGCCGCTTGAATGATGCTGATAAAAGGTGCCAGCCCCGTGCCGGTGCTAAGTAGGTAAAGATTTTTGCCGGGCAGCAAATCATGCAGCACCAAGGTGCCCGTAGCTTTTTTGCTAACCAGCACTTCATCACCAACTTTTAAATGTTGTAAGCGTGATGTGAGCGGGCCATCCGGAACGATAATGCTAAAGAATTCCAAGTGTTCGGCGGAGTTGGGGCTGGTGATGCTATAGGCGCGCATTAATGGTTTGCCGTCCACGGGCAGGCCTATCATCACGAATTGGCCGTTTTCAAATCGCAGCCCGGGATCACGCGTCGTCGTGAAGCTGAATAAGGTATCATTCCAATGGTGTACGCTTAAAACGCGCTGAGTTAATACAAAGCTCATTTCATTCCTTGTGGCTAAAAGCTCGATTTTAACACCTGTGGCTGGCGCGACATATTCAAACACGGGTTTTTGGGAATCGACAAGCGTCATAGCAGGCGTTGCGACCGCGCACAAATAGGCACCGAACATTCTTTGAGCCTTGGTTAAACGATAATGAACGATCTCAAAGCGAAGCAAACCGTTACTCCAACCGCCGATGACTGGGGGTCGCGCAGCCACATTCATACTCTCGTGCTAATAACGGTAACGCTGATTGCAATTTATTTTTGTTATCGACTGGCGGTGCCGTTTTCTCCCGCGCTGGCATGGGCGTTGGCGTTTGCAGTTTTATTTGCCCCGCTTCAACGCTGGCTGGAATCGAAAGTAAAGCATCCGAACTTGGCTGCGAGCCTTTCGGTTTTGATCGTGGCGCTAATCGTGGCGGTGCCCGCAATTTTCGTATTGGAACGGATGGTAGGCGAAGCAATTAGGGGAGCGGAAACCATCCGGACTCTGGTGGAATCTGGGCAATGGCGCCGTGCCTTTGAGTCTCATCGATTCTTAGCGCCCATAGGCGTCTGGATAGAGCAGCAATTCGATCTGCCCGGAATAATTCAGAACGCTACCACTTGGCTGACTAACGCTGCAGCTTCTTTCGTCCGCGGCTCTGTGTTGCAGCTGATCGGCGTTGTTCTGACCTTTTACTTATTGTTTTATTTTCTTCGCGACCGAAGCCTGGCACTTAAATCATTACGTTCTCTATCGCCGCTTTCGGAAGCGGACATGCGCCATTTATTTACGGGTGTCGCTGATACCGTTCATGCAACCCTGTACGGCACCTTAGCAATCGCCGTCGTGCAGGGGACGCTGGGTGGGTTAATGTTTTGGTGGTTGGGATTGCCCGCCCCCTTACTGTGGGGGATTGTGATGGGACTCCTTGCCGTCGTACCTGTGCTCGGCGCGTTTGTGATTTGGATTCCCGCCGCTATCTTTTTGGCTTTGGATGGTAGCGGCGGAAAGGCCTTGTTGCTCACTTTTTGGGGCACAATTGTG
This sequence comes from uncultured Burkholderiales bacterium, assembly GCA_964473355.1. GTDB lineage: Bacteria > Pseudomonadota > Gammaproteobacteria > Burkholderiales > REEB80 > CAYYOS01. The sequence continues at coordinate 15,848 of CAYYOS010000016.1, forward strand.
GTTGGGGGCATCGACAATTTATTGTATCCAATGTTGGTAGGTAGGCGGTTGAAAATGCACACCGTCCTCGCGTTTATTTCTATTGTTGGCGGGCTAATCGTTTTCGGTGCCTCCGGCTTAATTTTGGGACCTGTAATATTCACCATCACCAGAATACTTTTGGAAATTTGGAGCCGGCGGAACACGGCTGCTGACGTATAACACATGAGTAAGAAAACCGAGGAAAACCACCTGAGAGGACACGAGCCGGAGATTTCAAAAAAGGGATACAAGGAAAGTTTGTACCGACTGCAGGTCGAACTCGTTAAACTACAGCGACATTTCATCGAGCATAAAAATAAAATCCTAATTATTTTTGAGGGACGCGACGCAGCTGGAAAAGACGGAACCATCAAGCGCATCACGGAACACTTAAGTCCCCGAGAAACGCGCGTGGTAGCGCTCGGCAAGCCCTCAGATCGCGACCGTAGCTCCTGGTATTTCCAACGATATGTTCCGTATCTGCCCAGCGCCCAAGAACTCGTACTCTTTAACCGCAGTTGGTATAACCGTGCAGGCGTTGAACGGGTAATGGGCTTTTGCACAGAAGCCGAGTATCAAGAATTTATGGGTACCGTGACGGAGTTCGAGCACATGTTAGTGCGCTCTGGCATGACCTTTCTTAAATACTATCTCGATATTAGTAAACCCGAACAAAAGGAACGATTGGAGGAGCGCAAACAAAGTCCGCTCACTCAATGGAAAATTAGCTCCTTGGATAATGTTGCGCTGGAAAAATGGGATGACTATAGCGTGGCCCGCAACGAAATGCTGGCACACACCCACAATGCGATTTCGCCTTGGACTATCGTGCGCGCTGATGACAAGCAGCTGGCGCGGCTTAATGTGATTAAAGATATGCTGAGCAAACTGGATTATAAAGACAAGGATTCGGGTTTGGTCTTGGCAGACGCACGCGTCGTATCGCCTTACTCTTCTTCACACACCGGCCTACTCGCACCGTAGTCAAAACCTCACAAGACTTGCCGCGTACAAATAAGGAACAACGATGAAAACAAGCATTATCGATGTGCGCGACCTGCTCTCCCCGTTGAGCGCCTCGGGAATCGAGAATCAGCTCGCTAAGTTGTCGGGGGTTAAGCAAGTCGATGTGAATAATGTTTCCGGCAGCGCGACGGTGTTGTATGACGAGACGCAGACGGACCTCAGTACCATCAAGGCCAAAGTGCGCGAATGCGGCCATCACTGCGGCGGCGAGCTTGTGCCAAAGCATATTTGTGAACAAGAGCATCCGCGGGGCGATGCACAAATCACGGCCAACTCGGCAGTAGCCACCCCTGCCCCGACACCACAGCCCGCGCACAGCCAGCACAGGGGACATATCGAACCGGTTAGGGCCGCCAAACCCGCGCATCCTGCGGAGCATGCGGACATGGATAGTATGGGCCATGAGATGGGCCACGGCGCGGGCATGGACATGCAGGCGATGGCCCGCGACATGCGCAATCGCTTCTTTATCGCGTTGGCATTTGCTGTACCGGTGTTTCTTTACACCTCGATGGGTATGGAGTCTCTCAACCTTGAGCCGCCATTTGGAATTGAGCGCGATATTTTCTTGTTCGTGCTAGCGAGCGGCGCGATTATCTATCCCGGTTGGCCATTTTACGTCGCTGCGTTTCGTGCCATCCGCAATGGCGTGGCCAACATGGCGGTGCTGGTTCTACTGTCGGTGGGAACGGGATATTTTTTTAGTATCGGCGCGACATTTTTCTTTGAGGGCGAACAGTTTTACGAAGCTTCGTCGGTGTTGCTGGTGTTCATTTTGCTGGGACACTGGCTGGAGATGCGCGCCCGTGCCGGTGCGTCGGACGCCATTCGCGCGCTGATGGATCTGGCGCCGCCGAAAGCAGTGGCGTTGCGCGAAGGGCGCGAGATAGAGCTGCCGACCGCCGAGTTGATTGTCGGCGACACGGTGATCATTCGGCCCGGTAATAAAATTCCGGTGGACGGGGAAATCATCGAGGGTGTATCGCAGGTCGACGAATCCATGCTCACCGGTGAATCCATGCCGGTCAAAAAAGTAGTTGGAGCCACCGTAATTGGCGCCACCATCAACAAAAGCGGCAGCTTTAAATATCGCGCCACCAAGGTTGGTGCCGATACCGCGCTCGCACAAATCGTCAAGCTGGTGCAAACCGCACAAAACTCCAAGGCCCCCGGACAACGGCTGGCGGATCGCGCCGCACAATGGTTGGTGTTCGCCGCCATCGTCATCGGTCTTGCGACTTTTGCAGTGTGGTTCTGGTGGATCGGGGAGCCGTTGCTGTTTGCAATGACGCTGACGATCACTGTGTTCGTTATTGCCTGCCCGGATGCATTGGGTCTGGCCACGCCCATGGCAATCATGGTCGGCACCGGCCTCGGCGCCATGAATGGCATCTTGTTCAAGAACGCCGCAGCCTTGGAAGAGGCCACCAAACTCAACGTGATTATTTTCGACAAGACCGGCACGCTGACCTTGGGGCAACCTAATGTCGTGGATGTAGCGACGGCAGCGGGCACCGATGTGGACGCCATGTTGGCGTTGGCGGCTACCGTTGAGCAGAGTTCCGAACACCCTCTCGCCCAGGCGATTCTGAAACGTGCGGCGGGAATGCCAACGCAAGCAAGCAGCGGCTTTACCAATATTGATGGCATGGGCGCGAAAGCGGAAGTTGCCGGACGTACGGTGCTGCTAGGTAACCGTAAATTGATGGACGCAGAAAAAGTTAACATGAGTAACCTGACCGACAAGGCGGACGAAATGCAAGGCGCGGGCCGCACCGTCGTACATGTCGCCCATGGCGGTAAACTGCTCGGACTTATCGCCATCGCCGATGCGTTGCGGCCGACTTCCAAAGACGCGGTCCAGGCGCTGCAGCAACGCGGCGTGAAAGTGGCCATGCTCACCGGCGACAATCGCGCCACCGCCGAACGCATCGGCAGGGAACTCGGTATCGACATCGTGCTCGCCGATGTACTGCCGGGGCAAAAGGCGGAGAAGGTCAAGGAACTACAAGCGCAAGGTAACAAGGTCGGCATGATAGGCGATGGCATCAACGATGCCCCCGCGCTGACGCAAGCCGATGTCGGCTTCGCCATCGGCGCCGGCACCGACGTGGCCATGGAGAGTGCAGACGTGGTGTTGATGAAGAGCGACCCCTTCGACGTGGTCGGGTCGCTTGAACTTTCCCGCGCCACGCTGCGCAAAATGCACCAGAATTTATGGTGGGCAGTGGGCTACAACGCCATTGCCTTCCCGCTTGCCGCGGGCGTCTTCTATCCGTTCACGCTGAGCCCCGAGATTGCAGCACTGGCCATGTCAGGAAGCTCGGGGTTAGTTGCGGTGAATGCGCTCATGTTAAAACGCACGAAATTAGCAGGTATGTTTAAAAGTGGATGAAGAGTACGAAATCGTGTGCACAACGCGCGCACTTCTTGTAGCTAATACCAGACACGACAAGAACCAGAGCCCGCCGCTTAAATCGGCGCCTGTAACACCACAAAATCCACCTGCACCGTTTCCTCATCGCTAGAGAACCATACACTGCCGTCTTGGAGGTTACAGCTGAACTGCATATTACGCTGCGCCAGCTTGGACAGTGCTTGAGTAACGGGCATCGGTAAGTCGATCACAGTCAAGTTTCTGAGCCGCTCGAGCTTAGGTGCAATTGCCTTCCACCACAGCTTAGCGCCGTGGCCGCCATAAGTGTAGATCGCAACTTGCTTAGCGCGGCCGCTGGCTTTGAGGATGCGCTTTTCCTCTGGCAGGCCAACGTCTATCCACAGCTCGATGGCCCCGGTTAAATCTTTTTCCCAGATGTCAGGTTCATCGGCTTCTGAGATGCCTTTCCCGAATGCCAGCTGTGCGTGTGCGTGGCGAGCAAATGCCAATAGGCGCACCATCATGCGCTCGTCAGTTTCGGATGGATGGCGTGCGATGGTCAGCGCGTGGGTGGCATAGTAATGCCGATCCATGTCTGCAATTTGCAAACTGGCTTTGAAGATAGTTGCTTTGAGTGCCACGGTTTAAAGCCTAGAAAGCCACATGGCGAAAAGGTGCGTTAGCTTACCCATTTCGCCCGCAACACTTACTTCAAGCTTTCCTTTTCCAAGAGTAGATAAGTGTTGTACGCGTTGGCACGGTTGGCGTCCTTAAAAGCGGGTAAACCGGAGAACTTCTTCCAATTAGTTTTTGCGTAAGCATCTTCGAAGGGTACGAAATTCTCCACGGCTTTACTCATCTCCGCACGAACGTAAGTAAGATAATCGCGCGTTAAAGCAAGATCTTTTGCCGGGGTATTGGAAACGCTGCCATGCCCGGGTATTAAGTATTTCGGCTGTAAGGGCAAGAGCTTGTTCAGCGCCTGCAACCACATTTTTGTGTCGGCGTCGCCGACAAATGGCACCCGCCCCTTAAATATTAAATCGCCGGAGTACAGCACGCCATCCTCTTTAACGAGCATGGCTACATCCTCCGGTGAATGCGCGGGACCAACGTAATAAAGCACGAAATTCACGCCGCCCAACTGAAATGTCACGTCGCCCTTAAGCCAAAGATCTGGTTGAATAAGCCGGGTATTTTCATCCACCCATGGAAACAAATCTTCGCGGCGCTGAGCTAAGCGTGCCTTCGCAATATCCGACGCCAAATACTCTTTGCCGCGCTCATGCGCCCAGATTTTCGCACCACGCGCTTTAAAAGACTGCAATCCGTAAACATGATCGGCATGAAAATGACTAACGATGACAAGCTTAATAGGTAAAGGGGTAAGCTTCGCTATCGCCTTTATCAGCTCATCACCCAGAGGCGGGCTGCCTAAGGAGTCAAATACCACCACACCGGCCGGCGTGATTACAAAACCGGCGTTAGACATGAAGCCCTGATTTGCCGACGACGCCGCGCCCGGGTGGCCTTGCACATAGTAACTATGCGCGCCGACCTTGATTGGCTCTACTTTAACGGTAACGGGTGTATTATCCGCGTGTAAACTAAAGGGTACCAAAAAAACTATCGCGAGAAGGAATTTCATATTGCCCTTAAGCTCTAAAAATTCGTTCATTATAGGATATTCACAAATTAGTTGCGTCTATTCCTATGCTATTACTTAGCTTAGTCATCACCTTAATCGCCGAGCATTTCCGTCCCATCACGCATCGCGTTTCCCTGTACGCTTATTTCACGCGTTACGCCCACTACCTGGAAGCATTCTTCAACGCCGGCGGCTACCGCCATGGTGCGCTGGCCTGGCTAGCCGCGGTGCTACCGGTGGTGCTCACGGTTTGGGCGATAAATTACTTCTTAACGCTGGTGCATCCCTGGCTGGGCTTGATATGGAACGCGCTGATTCTTTATTTGACCTTAGGATTTAAACACTTTAGTGACAGCACTACAGCCATCGCGGCTGCGCTGCGGGCGCAAGATTTAACCCTCGCGCGCAAGTTGACGTCGCGTTGGCACAATCGACCTACTGACGAATTAAGCGCCAACGAGATTGCTCGCTTAAGTGTCGAGCGCACCCTAATTTATGCGCACCGTCATTTATTTGGCATCATGGCTTGGTTTATTTTATTGGGGCCGGCTGGCGCCGTGTTGTACCGGCTGGCCCATGTTTTAAATCAATTATGGTCGACATTAGATACGAAACAATATGGTGCAATTGGCGTATTCGCGGGGCGCACGTTTGAGTTGATGGATTGGTTTCCTGCACGGCTTACCGCTGCCAGTTTCGCTATCGTCGGTAATTTTGAGGACGCGATTTATTGTTGGCGCTACCAAGCCCCCACTTGGTCGCAAATGCGCCTGGGAATTCTCTTGGCCAGCGGTGCCGGCGCGATAGGCGTGCGTTTAGGAGAAGCGCTGACTTATAGTGGTAAATCCGAATACCGCCCGCAATTGGGGCTGGGCGAGCTCGCTGATGCCGACTTTTTAGAGAGCGCCATCAGCTTAATTTGGAGGGCGTTATTGCTGTGGTTAGCGGCGATGCTGCTAATTTATCTTGGGTATTGGCTAGGAACCCGCAGCCCTTAGTTCTAGTCCGAGATTGGTTGTACCGGCATCAAACCTCATTCTTGCCGCCTTATTCTCCTTTTATTGCAAACTGGAATAACTTAATTGTGCGACGGCACATTGGCGCACCATTCGCTCCATGAGCCAGGATATAGCACGCTCCCGGACAGGCCCGCGACCTCCATCGCTAAAAGGTTGTTGCACGCGGATACACCCGAGCCGCAAGTATGGATTACTTGGTTGGGTTTGAGCTCACCCAATATGGCCCGATATTCCTCCTGAAGATCTTGGGGAGATTTAAAACACCCTTCTTCGTCAAAATTGCGGCGGAAAAATCGATTTTCAGCGCCGGGGATATGACCCCCTACGGGATCCAAGGTCTCGCCTATACCGTTAAATCGATCGTGGCTACGCGCGTCTAAAATTTTTAATTGGGGTTCATTGATGTGTGCTTGCAACCAGGTTAAATCCTTTAGTTGCTCCGGGTGTGTCGCGCCCTGAAAATCGGTAGGGGCAACCTTCGGTAGCTCCGCCGTAATGGGTCTTTTTTCTTTCAGCCATTTTTTAAACCCCCCATCCATCACGGCCACGCGATCGTGTCCCATCCAACGCAACAGCCACCAGAAGCGAGCCGCATAAATGGCTAGGCCATCGTCGTAGGCGACTACTTGTTTGTTTGAATCAATTCCCCATAGACCTAATTGCTTGGCGAATAATGTGGGGTCGGGTAACGGGTGCCGTCCATTTTTACCGGTGACGGGCCCACTTAGATCATTTTCCAAATGAGCATATTGCGCGCCGGGAAGATGTTCACGTTTATACATGTACTCGCCCGCGACAGGCTCACTCAGCTCAAAGCGGCAGTCAAAAAAAAGCCAGTCGGGATTATCTAAATTCTGCGCTGTATCAGCGGTGGAAATGATGTTTGAATAATGCATTTTTATCGTTTAAAGGTACGCTTAGAAAGGTTAAAAGAATGGCGGCGGCAACACCAAGGTAAATTGTAGTAAAAACCCAGTTTGGCAGATCATAAAACAGCAAGCGCGACACCCATAGCTGAATAAACCCGGACTCGGTATTGGTTCCACGCAAACTATTTTCCCATACCGTGAGCGGGCAGGCCACCCCAATGATTGATTCCGCCGCCACAAACAACATCGCCGCGGCATGCAAAATCCGGAACTTGGCGTTTCTAACCCAACGCCAGCTTAATGCGGCGCCTAGCCAAATTAGTAAAAGTCCGCCAACAATAAACAACACAAATGAAAAATGGATGAGAAGAACAACATCCGCCCAAAAGCTCATGGCATCGAATTGCCTATCCAGTCGTAAGCGGGCTCCGGTTCCTTAAATACCGCAAATTCTGCGTCGACAAATAAACCGGAGAGCCAAGCGCTCCAACTTATCCACTCGTCGCCGGTGATAACGGCGATGCGGCCGAAATCATGCGCGTGCGCTCGGGAAAATTTTATTTCTTCCCACGCTACATCCATCGTAAAGCCGAGCATGGTGCGAAGATCAAATACCACATGCACCTTTCCGCCTTTTTGAATACGATCTAACACTGCGGCTTCAAATTCCTGATAGTCGGCGAGCGTAAATTCCCCAAACACCGTAACGTTCACTAATTGCGGCTGATGTTCTATGTTAATCATGGCTGTCCTTTAGGTATGCTCAGGATAAGTAATAACATAATTGAAAGCAACCGCGGCGCTTAAAGCTCAAGGTTTAATCCGATGCCACCGCGGAAGCGCTGAGTCGCGGTGTTACTTTTACCGCTAACAGCCCACTTATAACAATCAACAGGACCGCCCCCCAACTCAGCCACGACAAAGCCTCGCCCCACAGCACAAAACCCAGCAGACTGGCGAAGACAACCGTGCTATAGGCCAGATTAGCCACAACTAGCGTTTTGCCGGTATGGTAGGCGCGAGTTAAGGCGAGTTGCGCAAGGGTCGCGGTCACGCTCAGTCCTAACAGGATCCACACGTTGGCCATCGTGATAGCGTGTCTTTCACCGGCAATCATAAATAGGCCGCTGCCTACCGTGCATATCAAGGTGAAATAAAATACCACTCGCCATTCTGGCTCACCCAACAAGCCCAATTTTTTTATATTTAAGTAAGCTACGGCGGATAAAAACCCGGCAAACAAACCCAAGCCCCCCGCTATCAATTTTCCCTCTTGGAAAGTCGGTTGCAGCAGCACGGTAACGCCCACAAACCCCAAGAGCAACGCAACGATCAAAGGCCACTGCGGGCGCTCTTTAAGCACTACTGTGAGCAGGACGGCGAGAAATAAAGGGGCGGTGTAATGCAAGGTCACCGCGGTAGCCAAGGGCAGGCGAACAATACTGTAAAAAAATAACATGAGCGCCGCAAAGCCGGAAATGCCCCGCCAGAAATGCGCCTTAAAATGCGACGTATTGAGCGAGATCTGTTGAGTTCTAGTTAACCCCCAAATCACGACCAAGCCGAATATAGAACGATAGAAAACCAATTCCGTGCTGGAAAAATAGGGCGCCCCCAGCTTCACAAACACGCCCATGCACGCAAACATAAAGCCCGCCACCAGCATCCAGCTGGATTTCATAGGATGCTGAGCGTAACCACAGAAAAACTTACTTATGCAGACTTAAGATGGGGGTCCAGCATGTTACGTATAAATTCATTAAAGTGTACCAGGCCATCTTCCAGCGGAGATTGACAAGGCCCCACTTCATTGCGCCCTTCTTTATAAAGTGCTGCCCGGCCCTTTTGCATACGTCGACAAATTTGCGCGTCTTCGATAGCGGTTTCGTTGTACGCCGCTTGATGAGCCTCTACAAATTCACGCTCAAACAAGGCAATATCTTCTGGATAATAGTACTCCACAACGTTCCGACAACGCTCCGGGCCATCAGGTAACACGGTGCTGATTACCAATACGTTTGGATACCACTCCAACATAATGTTGGGGTAGTAAATCATCCAGATCGCGCCTTGCTTGGGCATGCTTTCAGTAAAGCGCAAAACTTGCTGGTGCCATTTGTCGTAAACTGGGGTCCCCGGGCGAGAGAGTTCACGGGCGACACCTACCGTTTGCACGCTGTACCAATCGTGATATTGCCACTCCAACTCTTCGCAGTTTACAAAATTACCTAGACCGGGGTGTATGGGTCCGACATGGTAATCTTCTAAATACACTTCTACGAATGTTTTCCAGTTGAAGTCGTACTCTTCAATCTCGACGCGATCTAACTTGTAACCGGTAAAATCAAACTGACTTGCCACCTTGAGGCTGCTCAAGTCTTTGTTGATATCGCGTGGACCTGCAAAAAGCAGGCCCTGCCAGTTTTGCAAATGCTCAACATCTAAATTTAAGCAAGGGTTACCGGGGAATTGCGGGGCGCCTAGCAACTCGCCTTTTAAGTTATACGTCCACCGATGCAATGGGCACACGATATTGTTGACGCGCCCGTGTCCATCTAACATGATGGCTTGTCGATGGCGGCACACATTGCTAATCAGCTCTATGCCATTATCATTGTGAATTAGCGCTTTAGCGTTACCCATCCACTCCATGGCATAATAATCGCCTCTGTCGGGCGCCATTAACTCGTGGCCAATGTATCGGGGTGCCTGGGAAAATATAACGCGCTGCTCTAGTTCGTGAATAGCTTGATCTACATACCAGGAAGTAGGTAGTTGTTTTCCGG
>CAYYOS010000017.1:0-3418 GCA_964473355.1 uncultured Burkholderiales bacterium
TCTCTACGCCTTGAATAGCAAAATTCACAAAGTTTCAATTGTACCAAAGTTTATGTGGAATCATCAAAGGCAAAGAAGGAATGTGGCCAGCTAGCTGTTTTTGTAAAACGCCGGGGGTTCGGCTAAACCCGCTCGCAGCATGGCTGTGCGACGTTTTAAGCACTGCGGGCAAGCGCCACAATGCCGTGCATAACCGAGTAGGCAGCTATAGGTTTTGGTGAAATCGATGTTTAAGTTTTTTCCCAGAAGGATGATCTTTTCCTTGGTCATTTCGATCAACGGCGTGGCGATTTCAAGATTTTCCAATGGCCTAGTCAACGTTTGAAAATGACGTATGAACTCCACGGTCGCGCTCGCATAAGTTTGCGTGTCTTCCCAATTTAATGCCAAGCTTAGCCGATGTGCTTTTGCTTGCGCGGCAAAACTAAAGCCTAAGCTTAGTAAAACTAGATTGCGGTGCGCCATGGGCACGTGCAGTTTGCGATCTTGACGAGCCCGAAATGTCGCGCCCGCATTGGAAATATCCAAAGTTATCAGTTCTAATTTTAGCGCTTGAACATGTGCTGTAGCGCTCGCCAATTCTTGAAGTGCAGCGCGCTGACCATAATTAACGAACACCGGTATGACCTGGTTCGCAGGATGTTGCAAATAGAGCAGCGTGGTACTTTCTATGCCGCCGCTAATTAGAATGACTTCAAGCATGATGGGCGATCCCAATTCGAATTATAATGGCCGCATGAGTTACTACCAAAAACACGTATTTTTTTGTGTTAATCAACGTGAGCCAGGTTTCGCATGTTGCAATAATCATAACGCAACGGAAGCGCGCGCTTATGTTAAACGCAAGATGAAGGAATTAAATCTTACAGGCGAAGGCAAGTTTCGCATTAATACCGCGGGCTGTATGGATCGTTGCGAGGATGGCCCAGTCATGGTGGTTTACCCGGAAGGTGTGTGGTATACCTATGTGGATCATCAAGATTTGGATGAAATCATTGAAGAACACCTACTCCATGGCCGCGTCGTCGAACGCCTAAAAATTTGACGCGCGCTTACCGACTTAGAATCACGGCGCCCAGCGGGCATCTGCAAGTCGCGGTCGCCGATCCCGTGGCCGAACGACGTGGCATTGTGTTAATCGCTCATCCCCACCCCCTGCACGGCGGCTCCCTGGATAATAAAGTCGTGCAAACCTTAGCGAAAACTTTTCTTGCACTAAATTATGTCGCGGTTCGCCCAAATTTTCGCGGTGTGGGAACTAGCGATGGCGTGCATGACCAAGGCAAGGGAGAAGTAGAGGACATGCTTGCCGTGAGTGAATTTTTTCATAAGCAATTTGCGTTACCGATTGTGCTTGCCGGCTTTTCTTTTGGCGCCTATGTGCAATGTCAACTCAGCCGGCGACTGACTGCAGAACGCCTCGTATTGGTGGCGCCCGCCGTAAATATGTATGATTTTGGCGCCGCACCCGAGAATACGCTCGTGATACACGGCGAACGCGACGAATTAGTCCCGCTTTTTGCGGTGCGAAACTGGTCCCGTGAGCACGGCGCGGTTTTAAAAGTGGCGCCCGCAACCGATCATTTTTTCCATGGTAAGCTCGACTTACTAAAACAACTTCTCCTTTCTGCATGGCAGTCATCCGCGCCACAGGCTTAGTAAAAAAATATCAAGATTTAGAAGTCGTTGCCGGCATTTCCTTACAGATTGAAAAAGGCGAATGCTTTGGCCTGCTGGGGCCTAATGGCGCGGGCAAAACTACCACCTTAAGGTTGCTGCTAGGCTTAACCGAGCCCTATGCCGGTGAAATAGATGTGCTGGGATTTCGCGTCCCGCATGAGGCAAGAATAGCGCGGCAGCGCATTGGCGTAGTATCGCAGTTTGATAACCTCGATCCAGATTTCTCAGTCCGCGAAAATTTAATCGTCTACGGGCGTTACTTTAAGCTGCCGCATAACGTATTGGCCGAACGCATACCTAAATTGCTGGCTTTCGCCAATTTGAGTCATCGTGAAAACGCGCGCATCCAAACCTTATCTGGGGGCATGAAACGCCGCTTAACGCTGGCGCGGGCCTTAATAAATGATCCGGATTTAATTTTTCTGGATGAGCCAACCACGGGTTTAGATCCGCAGGCGCGACATACGATGTGGGCAGGACTACGCGAATTGCTAAACGCGGGCAAAACCATTGTGCTGACTACCCATTTTATGGACGAAGCGGAACGCTTGTGTGACCGGGTAAGTATTATGGACCAGGGGCGCATTATCACCACGGGTGCCCCGCAAAGTTTAATTAAAGAACATATCGAACCGCAAGTGACGGAAGTGTACGGGGAAAATTTGAATGCCTGGGCAAAAAACCAGGGGCAAAAATTATGCGAGCGCTGGGAGATTACAGGTGAAACGCTTTTTTGTTACGGGCAAGACGGTAACGCCGCTATTGCACAATTGCGTGGGGAGAGTGAATTGCGCTATGTGCATAGGCAAGCCAACCTGGAAGACGTATTTTTAAAACTCACGGGCAGGGAGTTGCGGGATTAATGGCGCCGGCTTTTTTCCGTGTCCCTCTATTTAGCACCCGCGCCTTCGCCGTTTGGCGGCGCAACTTCTTGGTATGGAAAAAACTCGCCATCCCCTCCATATTGGGCAACCTCGCCGATCCCATGATTTATATGCTGGGCTTAGGCTTCGGCCTAGGTACATTGCTGCCACAAATCCAGGGCGTGCCCTATATTACTTTTTTAGCCGCAGGCACCGTGTGTTACAGCACGATGAATAGCGCGACCTTTGAAACCTTATATTCAAGCTTCTCGCGCATGCACGTGCAAAAAACTTGGGATGCAATTTTAAATGCGCCGCTGGTATTGGATGATGTGCTATTAGGAGAATGGCTATGGGGAGCGAGCAAGAGTTTGCTTTCCGGTGTTGCCATTCTATTCATTATTTGGATATTTAATATCGCGGAATTGGCGTTAATCAGCCTTTGGGTCATTCCGATAGTGGCATTAATAGGTCTATGCTTCGCGGGGATGGGCCTGGCTATGACATCGGTTTCGCCCAGCTATGATTTCTTTATGTATTACTTCACCTTGCTGGTCACGCCCATGGTTCTATTGTCCGGAGTATTTTTTCCGGTGGAGCAGTTGCCGCCGGCTTTGCAAAATGTTGCGCAATTGCTGCCACTTACGCACGCTATCGATTTAGTGCGGCCCCTGGTTTTAGGATCGGTACCAAGCGATCTTCTGCTTCATTTATTGGTGCTATCGATTTACGGCGGGGTCGGTTATTACGTATCTTTGGGCCTAACGCGACGACGCTTGTTAAAATAAGCGGCACTTGCAGCGATTTCTTAAATAGTCGACCTAAAATATTGGACTTTCTATGCAAATATAGTATAGTAAAATCCGTTCGCGCTC
>CAYYOS010000017.1:3518-25323 GCA_964473355.1 uncultured Burkholderiales bacterium
CCTAAAATATTGGACTTTCTATGCAAATATAGTATAGTAAAATCCGTTCGCGCTCGGTTAACCCTAGTTAAACTAGAGTCTATAAATCTTAAAAGTAATCTGGAGCCTATTACTATGCTGAATACCCTGCCCAGTCTTAATCGTTTTTATCTTTTTGCCTTACTAATTTTATCCGGGATTTTAGGCGGTTGCGGCGGCGGAGGGGTCAGTAATTCAAACACCCCCATTTCCGTCCAGCCGGGCACCGCGGATGTTTTCGCAGGCAATCCAGTCGTATTTGGCATATCTGGCGGCAAAGGACCTTACACCGTATTCTCCAGCAATCAGACCGCTATTCCCCTGGCCTCAAATTCCGTCAGCGGCAATAGTTTTGTCGTTAACCCCAGTCCAGTGGGGGCGGATACTATCGTAACCATCACCGCGCAGGATGCCAATGGTGCAATCGGTACCTCCACCGTCACCGTTAAACCAGCCTTAGTGAATTTAACGGTCACCCCTGATCCGGCCGCGCCGGGCACTGGGTGTACGCCGGCAGTTTGTAGCGGCCAAAACGCTGCAGTCACGGTACAAACCGTCGGGCCCAGCCGTACGGTGCGTTTTGACGTGGTACAAGGCGACTATCTATTTACTTCAAATGTGCCCGGCACGACGTTTGTCAGCTCCATAACAGCTGTGACAGACGTTAATGGATTGGCCACGGTACGCCTTAGAGCCAATGTAAACGCACCTACACAGACCGCTATCATCCGGGCGACCGACGTTGGCAGCGGGGCATTTTTGCAAACCGCGTTTACCATTGCGCAGTTCACTGACGGTGCCGGAACGCTGACGGTATTGCCTGCCAAAGTAACCATCGAAACCACCGCACCCGGTTCCTGCTCTTCCGGAGCGCAGGCGTTCTACACTATTTTGGGCGGCACGCCCCCGTATAGAATTGTTAATAGCTCGCCGCAGATTGCTACCGTTTCACCCACTTCTGTTACGAGCAATGGTGGAGGTTTTACTGCTACCACCGTTGGGGCGTTATGCGGAGAGGCCACATTTGTCATAACGGATGCCACGGGCAGGACGATCACAGCCACCCTGGATAATAAATTAAGCGCGGCTGCGACAACGCCACCTACTACACCTCCAACGTCACCCCCTCCGCCTGCCGCCCTTACGGTAGCCCAAGCTGGTGGCGGCACGACCTGCCCAACCGGGGCCTTCCCGAGGACTATCAACTACACGGTCACGGGGGGTACGGCACCATACTTTGTAGGAATCTCGCCATCCGGCGCCACGGTGACCCCCGTATCCTCATCGGCGCCGTATACCTTCACCGTGACGGTGAATTCAGCGGGCACTTACACGATTAACGTGTCGGATTCCGGAGGATCGAGCAGGTTAATAACACTAACTTGTAGCTAAACGATAGCGCTTCAATTAAATGGGCATCGAAGATGCCCATTTTTTTGCCTAGAAGAGCTGGATGAATAAATAAATGAGCGCTATTAGAATCGGTTGGTGCGCGAGATAAATGATAAGGCTATGCCGCCCTGCCGTAATCAAAGCGCCCTCGGGACTGTGCTTAGGACCCTTGCTTAACAGCATGCTAAGCCGCGGTGATTTACCGATTAAACTACCAAAAAATAAGCCTATCAGCACCACGCCCAACCACGGGAACAATGGCACGTAGTCTTCGGTTAGCGGTTTATGGGTCATAAAGCCTAGCCACTGCGCCCAGGGTTGATCAAAAAATGGATGTTTAAACCACAGACCGGCAAGTATAACTACGCTCCCCAGCAGTAAATTAAAAGCATGGAAGCGCACAAATAGTAAGGCCACGACACTTGCGACCGCGATGAAATGTAAAACCCCAAAAAAAATGAGGGTCTCGGGAAAAATCAAGTAGCTGGCGAAGCTAACTAACGCAGCCGAGCCAGCAATCATCCCTAAGCGTTTTAAATAGCTTTTTCCATTAAACCCGCGCGTATAAAAAATTTGCAGGCTGACGCCAACTAAGCCTAGGAATAAGCTTAATATCAAGGCTCGCGATCCTAGCCAAAACGGATCAGTATTAAACTCAAATTGGACCAGGCCAAAATAATTTAAATCAAACGCAAAGTGATAAGCGATCATTAGCACGATGGCTATGCCCCGTAAAATATCAATAGCGGGGTAGCGGGAAGAGGTGGGTGTGACGGGACGCGTCGCCTCCGTTGATTTGGTGTTTTTCTTTTTTGGAGAACTGGGCAAAATTGGCGTTGCTAACGTACCGAGTTTTTAACTTCTAGATTCCCGCTCCCCGCTGAAAGCATGCGGGGACATGCTTCGCGGGAACCACGGGTTTACGCAAGGATATTCAATGCCTGCTGATCCGCATGATAGCTGGAGCGTACCATGGGCCCGCAGGCGGCGTTGACAAATCCCATGGCTTCCGCTGCCCGCTGCAAATTGTCAAATTCTTCAGGCCTGACATATCGCGATACCGGTAAATGATGAGGACTGGGTTGCAGATATTGCCCTATGGTCAGCATATCAACTTGGTGGGCGCGCAAATCTTGCATCACTGAGATCACCTCTTCCTGGGTTTCACCCAGGCCTACCATAATGCCGGATTTGGTAGGGATATCCGCATGCAAGATCTTAAACTGTTTAAGTAATTGCAAGGAGTTTTGATAATCAGCGCCCGGGCGCGCGGCTTTGTATAAACGCGGTACGGTTTCTAAGTTGTGATTGAGTACATCGGGTAGGCTGTCTGACAAACAATGTAAGGCTACATCCAGCCGCCCGCGAAAGTCAGGCACCAAAATTTCAATGCGGGTTGGGGGTGAAACTATCCGCACAGCGGCGATGCAATCAACAAAATGCTGGGCGCCGCCATCGCGTAAATCATCACGATCGACGCTGGTGATAACCACGTAATTCAACTTCATTGCCGCAATAGTTTCCGCGAGATGGCGCGGTTCGTCTAAGTCCGGTGGCAAAGGTTTACCATGCGCCACGTCGCAAAAGGGGCAGCGACGCGTGCACAGGTCGCCTAAAATCATAAAGGTAGCGGTGCCGTGACGAAAGCATTCGCCAATATTGGGGCAGGAGGCTTCTTCACAGACAGTATGTAAATTTTGTGCGCGCAGGATGGCTTTTAACGCCAACACTTCCGGGCTGCCGGGCGATTTAGCACGTATCCAGGCGGGTTTTTTTATCGCGGGTTGCGACACCACTTTGATGGGAATGCGCGAGGTTTTGCTGCGCGCTCTATTAAACTCAGTGTCCATATTTATTTAACGCTTCGTTTAAAATATGTTTAAGCTTATCGGCAATACTATCGAAATCATCGGTTATACCGAGATCGCGCATTTGCGTTACCTCCAACCCTGGATAGCCGCAAGGCGGAATGTGCTGAAACGGTTCTGTGTCCATGGCTACATTTAAACTTAAGCCATGATAGGTGCAGCCGTGCTTTACGCGCAAGCCGAGCGCCGCAATCTTTTTGCCGTGCACATAAACGCCGGGTGCCGCCGCCCGCCTCTCAGCAACAATGCCATAGCCGGCTAACAGGAGAATAACCGCCTCTTCCAGCATGGCAACCAGTGTTTTCACGCCAATGCCCAGGCGGTTTAAGTCGAGTAATACATAGATGACCAATTGCCCGGGACCGTGGTAAGTAATCTGTCCGCCCCGATCAACCTCAATGACCTGGACTGGGGTGTTTGGTTTGGTGCTTCCTTTGCCTTTTCGCCCTAGGGTATAAATGGGTGGATGCTCTAAAAACCACATTTCGTCGGGCGTATCCATGTCGCGAGTGGCGGTAAAATGTTGCATCGCCTCCCAGACCGGCAAATAATCTTGTAAACCCAGAGGCTTGATTAAAATCATAAAGCCATCAACACCATAGGATGTTTGGAAATTTCTTTGTAGATATCATCCAACTGCGCTTGCGAAGTGGCCATGACAGTGCAAGTTAGGGAAATATAGTTGCCCTTGCGTGAAGGCTTCATTTCCATGGTTGCGGCGTCGAATTCGGGCACATGCCGCAATATAATCTGCAACATGGCATCTGCAAAGCCATCTTGAGTTCTGCCCATCATTTTAATGGGAAATTCACAAGGGAAGGTTAAGAGCGACTCTTTTTCAGTCATGGGCAGAAACACCGCTGCGCATCACGGTAGATTTATAGTCTTGATATAAATCATAGAGGCGGGAAAAAACCGGACCGGGCTTGCCGTCGCCTACTTTTTTTTGATCGAGCTCGGTAATAGGTAGCACTTCCTTAGTCGAGGAGGTCAGCAATAATTCTTGCGCATGGCGAACTTCGTATTCGGAAATATTACGAACTTCCAAAGGAATCTTGTTTGCCGTGGCCAACTCCAACACGACATCATAAGTAATACCCGGCAACATTAAATTATTTTTTGGCGGTGCCAGGAGGATCCCATCATGTACTACTAAAATATTACTTGCCGCCCCTTCAGTTAAAAAACCTTCGCGCAATAATATTACCTCCGTTGCGCCAGCATCGACAGCGAGTTGGCGCAACAATACGTTGGGCAACAATGCAATGGCTTTTATATCGCAACGCAGCCAGCGATTGTCATTCGCAGTGATGGCATTCACCCCCGTTTGTCGCTGCGCTAAGGGCGGCGTTACCAAGGGGCTACTCATCATAAACACGGTAGGATGAATTTCTTTAGGGAAAGCGTGATCGCGTTTGGCTGGGCCGCGCGTGATATGCACGTATAAATACTGGTCATCGGTATCGTGGTGTGCAATCAATTGGGTGATTAAGGCTATCCATTCGGCTGCGCTATGCGGGTTTTCTAAGCGTATGGCATCGAGGCTATTTTGCATCCTCGCCAAATGCCCATGAATACGGAATGGTTGACGCGAATATACCGGGATAACTTCATATATCCCATCGCCAAAAATAAAGCCGCGATCCAAGACCGGTACGTACGCGTCTGCTAACTCCATAAACTTGCCATTTAAATAGACCATGCTCTTTTACTTAAAAAATAGTTTGATGCTGTCCCATGTTCGGCCGAAAAAGCCCGCGACGGGGACTTCAGTTAGCACCACCAAGGGATAATCGGCCAGGGCCGCGCCGTTTTTAGTCAGACGCAGGGTGGCAATGGGCTGACCCGCTTTTAAGGGCGCAAAAAGTGGCTGCTTGCTAAGTAGGCTCGCTTTTAAACCCGCGTATTCGCCTTTGAGTAAGGTAAGGTGTAAATCTTGCGGCAGCCCGACGCTTACCATTTTTTCACTCCCCTTCCAAACCGGCAGCTGGGCGATGGCGGCACCCTTTTGATAAATCCTGTGCGTCTCGAAAAATTGAAATCCGTAATTCAATAATTTTTGGCTTTCCCGCACGCGTGCACCGTCAGAGCCGGTGCCTAGCACGACCAAAATCAAACGCATGGGTCCCCGCTTCGCGGATGTGATTAAACAGTACCCGGCTGCTTCAGTATGCCCGGTTTTCATGCCGTCTACGTAGGGATCCAGCCACAACAAGCGATTTCGATTGGGTTGCGTTATGCCGTTATAAGTGTATTCCTTTAGCGAATATAAGGGATAGTATTCCGAAAAGTCCCGCACGATCGCATACGCGATACGGAACAAATCCGTAGCGGTAGTGTAATGCTGAGGATTGGGTAGCCCGGTGGCGTTAGTAAAGTTGGTATTTTGCATTCCCAAACGCCGCGCTTCCTTGTTCATCATGTCGGCAAAGGCGGCTTCGCTCCCCGCTACCCCTTCGGCTAATGCAATGGACGCATCATTCCCGGACTGCACGATCATGCCGCGTAATAATTCGTCCACAGTAACCGGTTTAATTTTTTCTACAAACATGCGCGAGCCTTCCGCTTTGTAAGCGGCGTCGGAAATCGGCAAAGCTTGGGTAAGCTGTAAGCGGCCCTGTTTCAAAGCACTGAACGTCAGGTATGCGGTCATTAGCTTGGTTAGCGATGCGGGTTCGATTCTCGTATCGGCGTTTTGACTCACCAATACTTTGCCGGTCGTAAAATCGCCTAAAAGATAAGACTTAGCCGCAACGGGGGGTGCCGAGGGCGCCGCCAAATTTGCCGCGTTTATTTCTAGGGTTAAACTCAGACCAACGACAAGGGGAAGTAAGAGAGATTTAAGCTTCATGGGGATAAATAATGGATTATAACCGAAAGACTATAAGAGATAGCTTCTATCATTGGCGGTAAATCCCGGTAGCGTCGCGGCGACCCCCCGGCCCAATGCTAATACCTTAAATAATTCGCCCATTTCCGCAGGACTTAACAACTTTTTCACTTGGCCTGACAGAGGTAAATATTTTTCCGGATTATCCGGCGATATCGCAGACAGTAATTCTAATATCCCGTTATTAATTAAAAACTGAGCCTGGCTGGTGTAGCCTGCCAGGGTCAAACCTTGCTCCGTACCTGCCTGGGCCAAGGCGCTAAAATCTACGTGAACCGTAATATCCTGGAGGCCGGGTAAATAGAAAGGATTGTCGTGCGCATGATGCCGATAGTGACACATTAACGTGCCCTCTCTGCGCTGGGGATGGTAGTACTCGTTTTTTGGAAAGCCATAGTCCAGAACTAAGATCACACCCTGTTGTAAAATCAATGCCAAGCTTGTTATGAGCCCGCGGGCGGCTAAACTTATTTCGCTGACATACGCCTTAGCCGGCGACAAGGTTTGGGCCACTTGTAACAACTCGGTAGACGTTACGTTTTTGTCACACCATATGAACTCGCCGCCGTGCAGCGCGACGCCGCGTTCGAAAACAGTCTGCGCTTTCCAGTGAATAACGGCTGCGGGTAGCGCGTCAAACACTTCGTTGGCGACAATCACACCGGAAAATTCTCGGGGTAATTGCGTTAGCCAGTGAACCCGGGGGGCAAGATGCGGTACCTGTTGTTGTATGGCCTGTTGCTGACGACTTTGTAACGCCGCGCTGACTTCCAACATATAGTAATGCCCGGGCAAACAATTGTTAGCTTCCAATTCGCGTAGCATATCTATGGCCAGCCGCCCGCTTCCTGGTCCTAATTCTAAAATATCGCCACGGGTTTCGGTCAACACGGGGGCCACCGTGCAGCTTAAGGCGCGCCCAAAAAGTGGTGAGAGTTCAGGCGCGGTAATAAAATCGCCCGCCGCGCCAAATTTTACTGCCCCGCCGCTGTAATACCCTAAGCCCGGCGCATATAACGCGAGCTCCATAAAACGTCTAAAGGTAATCCATCCTTCATGCGTCAGGATCTCGTCTTGTATCAGCTTACGAAGTGTATTACTGTGCGCCAGTGCATCGGGGCTAGGCGTAGGTAGTGTCGGCATGGCGGGTATGTTAAATTAACACCGGAAGAGAGGGTTAGTGGAAAAAAACTTGCATGGTAAAGTTGTATTAGTTACGGGCGGCGCTCGGCGCGTGGGAGCGGCTATATGCCGACATCTTCATGAACGGGGCGCCACGCTTATGATACATTATCGCGCATCGGCCACAGCAGCCCAAAACCTCGCCGCAGAATTCACAAAAGTTCGCCCCAATTCGGTAAGCACGGTCGCAGGGGACCTTTTAGATACCGCCAACTTACCCAGTTTAATCGAGCAGACTGTCGCGCAGTTTGGACGTTTGGATGTGTTGATTAATAATGCATCGAGTTTTTTTGCCACACCCGTGGGCGAGATTAACGAGGCGTCCTGGGATGACCTAATAGGCAGTAACTTAAAAGCGCCGTTGTTTTTGTCGCAAGCTGCCGCGCCGGCACTTAGTAAGGTGTCTGGATGCATTATTAATATTAGCGACATCCACGCTGATCGGCCCTTAAAAAATTATGTGGTGTACAGCATAGCCAAAGCCGGGCTCACCGCGATGACTCGCGCGCTAGCCCTAGAACTCGGACCCACAGTGCGCGTTAACGCCATCGCCCCTGGGCCGATTTTATGGCCGGAAAATAATGCTCACTTTGATAAAAGTAATCAACAACGCATTATCTCGCAAACAATACTAGAGCGAGCAGGTGAGCCTGAAGAGATTGCGCGAGCCGCGGCGTTTCTAATCAGCGGCGCCACGTATACCACAGGACAAGTGATTGCAGTCGATGGCGGACGCAGTATTAAACTTTAAACGCATTAAACCGCCGCGCTCATTGCTCACGCTGGTCGGCCAGGCAATTGGCGATTTTGCGATGATAGCAGAGGGCGATCGAATACTATTGGGCTTATCCGGCGGCAAGGATAGCCTGAGCTTATTGCACTTGTTGCTCAATTTACAAACGCGGGCACCGGTGAGATTCGAGATAGGCGTAGCGACCGTCGACCCACAATCTCCGGACTTTGATCCCTCGCCATTAAAAGCATATATCAGCGCACTGGGCGTTCCTTACTTTTACGAGTCCTTTCCGATTTTGCAGCAAGCAAAGCAGTCTATGCAGGGTAAATCTTTTTGTGCATTTTGTTCGCGTATGCGCCGCGGTTTACTGTATGGCGCCGCGCGGCGAGAAAATTACAATGTTTTAGCTTTAGCACAACACTTAGACGATGCCGCCGAAACTTTTTTAATGAGTATGTTTTATGGCGGAAAATTGCGCACCATGAAGGCGTCTTACACCAATGACGCTGGCGATATTCGCATTATCCGCCCCTTAGTCTACGCGCGCGAGCGCCAGACGGCGGCGTTTGCTAAAGATGCCGATTTACCTGTGATTGCTGAAAATTGTCCAGCTTGTTTTGCAATGCCCATGGAACGTATGCATATGAAAACCGTCTTGGCACAATTGGAAGCCGGCAATAAAAAATTGTTTCCGAGTTTGCTGACCGCCATGCGGCCTTTATTAGGCACTCCTGCTATGAACGTAAGTACCCCGGCGTCATTAGATAAATCATCATGAGTTTAGGCTCTACCCTATTAGGTCTAGTCTGTGTGCTGATGATGGCTTTGGGGCAGATTTTATTTAAAATGGCCGGCCACACTTTGCAATCACCCATGCAGTGGCAGCAATGGCTGAGTGCACCGATGATAGCAGCGCTAGTGATTTCTGGGGTTGCCACGGTGTTGTGGGTTTGGGTATTGCGCACCACACCGCTGTATATTGCCTATCCGCTGATGGCGCTGGCGTTTTTTTTGGTTCCGCTAGGAGCTTACTATATTCTAAACGAGCCCATTAACTACAATACCTTTATCGGCGCGGGATTAATTATTATCGGCATCGTTGTCTCATATTTGTAATTCCGGTCGACGTTGATCAATCGTCCCCGTGATCTTCGTCATCATCATCGTCATTACCCGGCTTTCCAGGTTTTGCCTTGTCGACGTCGAGCTTCTCATCGAGATGAATTAGTATAAATTCACTGTCGTCCGGTTGTTTGCTGCCTACGTGGCGACCTACGCTAAAGGGATAATTATTGTCGTTAATCACACCCAAAGTCTGTTTATCAATCACCACCACATCTTCAATCGTTACAAAGGGAAAGGCAAACACGGGCCCGGTGCCGACATCTCCTGGAATATCTGGCTGGCTAACGCCTGATGGATCGCTAATATGCATCAGATTCACCAATTCATGTTTCGCTACCAACTGGCCCGGCCCTTGCAACTCAATGCGGAAAATCTTTTTAAAGCCATCTAGGTCGCCTTGCGTGCCGTCGCGCTCAATGATCAAACCTTCTTTGTCGTTGTAAAGTATAAAGTCACCAATGTTGGTGCCGCGCGCATCCAGGGGATAACGGAAAATGTCCCCCGTGTACAGCCGGCGCTGAATATCAAACGCATGGATTAATAATGTGTTGGCCTCACCGCCAACTAAGGGTCGCTCCAGCAAGGGATAGAGTGTGCGGCCCTTGGGGTCGATCGCCATACCTTCAAAACCACCACTGCGTTCCGCGCGGAATGGTGCATTGAGCTGGGTAATGCGGTATGGCCAGGTTAAGCCCGCGAGCCATGGTGTGTTTGCACCATTTTCATCTTGCAAATTGGTCCCGTCATCCGAACCCGGAATGGCGGGGTTTGCAAAGATGGGGAAATCCCCAAACAGAAATACGGTGCGTATCGTGGGGAAAGTTTTGTGTACGTGTAAAAGCGTGCGAAAGTCGAAGGATTGGATGTCCGCGCGGGGAATTAAACCCTCATTTTTTATAACTTTCGCGACCGCCTCGGCAAACGGAGCTGGCGCTATGGTGCGATCGGCAAACTGCTTGCGCGGATTAATTTTTGTTTCTATATTAAAGCGCACTTGCATGGCATTTTTATAACGCTTAGCCGCCTCGGGATGGCTGCTGCCCGCTCCCACCTTATAATATTTCGCATAAAACTCGACGAAGTCGAATAGCTGCGGCAGGCTGGGCATGATATACACGTGAGGTAAACCCATCGCCGATGAAAATGCCAAGGTCACTGGCGATAAACTCACATCATTTTTCTGATCAACCCTGCCCGCTAATAATTTATCGCAGATAAACTGCGCTTGAATTTGTGCTTGGGTTAAATCTTTGACCAGCGCCTCTGTAGCCTGTGTGTAAGCCGTGCCGTCTTGGCGCCGACATTTAGCGGCTTGGATAGAAGGATCATGGTTAAGCATGGGCACGCCGTCGCGACTGACACCACTATCGGTTTCCAAGGTGGTCATTAAAAAGTCTAAAGCCGCTTCCATGGCGGGCAAAGTATTTTCAGGCCGCAAATTACGCGCACCGCGATGTCCTTGTGCATCAATTTTTGTGATATCTATTAAACCATCCGCGGTTAAAAAATCGCCCGCAACGCCATCATTGTTGGCGTCATACTCGCGCACGGCGGCTAATAGTAAATCCGGGCGGTCGGAAATAATACCCGCCACACCCAACTTCATGAGCTCTGTCATGCGTGGTTTATCGTTTACTGTCCACGTGACGGTGGGAAAGCCGGCGCTCTTTAGGGATTGCACATTAAATATTTCACTAGAGGCGGGCGCTAGCCCTGAGCCCGGCGGGGGTGCTTGACGGTTGTCGACCAACGTTAAAGGATTCTTGTCATCCAGCATGACATGCCATGGTGAGAACACGATCTTGGTATTAGCCCCGGTGCTTGCCGCGTGAGCGCGTACCGCATTCATAATGCGTAGCGCACTGGTTTCTTCATTAAGAGGATTTTGCGGGGAACGGATTTCTTTTCCGGGGTTGGCAAAATCCGGTAGCGGCAGGGGCGCTTCCAGAACTTTGCCGGCTGCATCGGTATGCAGCAAAAATGGGCCGAACTCATCTCCAAACCAGAACGTGCCATCGGCGGCGCGCTGCATGGATTCAATATCAAAATCCGCACCCGTCAGAATGCGCTCTTTAGAGAAATAGTTTGTGATCGCAAAAGGAATTTTTTTGTCTGGGTCACGCAGTTCAAAAAAGCCCAAAACCTGAATGTTGCCCGAGCCGCCGCGTGCGGTTTTAAACTGCGGAACAATTTGATAGACACGTAAATTATAATCGGCAGAATTCTCCAAGCTGCCAAAGCCATTATCCGACATCGCATAGAAGCTGCCATTTTTGTTTTTTAACACCGCCGAGAAACCCTGTATCGGTTGCTTATTTACAAATGGTGCAGTGCGGCCATTAGCGCCGCCACCAATATATTGACCGGATGTTGGCCCGGCGGCAAATGTGTCGGTAGGCAGAATCGCGCGGCCGGTAAGCACGTTTGCAGCCAGAGTAGGTGCGCTGATAAACGCCAGAACGGAGACAAAAAGAACCAGGGCAAAGAATAGTGTTGTTTTTTGAAAGGGCACTGCGTTTCTCCTATGGGCTAGCATGGCCTTGACTGTAACCACCTAAGTTGACACTGCGGTTACAGTTATGTGAAAGCTAGGATAGGTATACGCAATGCTAGGAGATGGGTCTGAAAGCAAGGTTTTGCGCTATACTGACCCCGTTGAATTTTCCTTCTGCCAGCCCAATGGCGATACAAAGATATAACGCACTGCATAGTCGCCACCCGCTCGAGGATCATCTCTGTCTCGCTTAAGCCCCTTACGTATGACCCTATCGCCAACATCGACTTTTGTGGTCTTGACTACGGCGCTAGTCGTGCTTGCGTCCATTGGGCTTTACTGGGCGCAAGGTAAGGCCATAACGCCGCGTACTTGTTGGGCAAATGGCGGGCTCTACTTTAGTCAACCGATTAATACCGATGATAGATTGGTTCCGATTCGGGGATGGCTGATCTCTCGCGCGAATATACGTCAAATCGAGGTTTACGCTAAAAATCGTAAGATTGCCGCCAGCGCTGTAATGACTCCCTCACCTGGGAGGCCGCAACGATTACAAGGTTGCCTACTTAATTTTCCCGTGTCTTTCGCGTTAAGCGTGCCTTTATCATCGCTGCATCCCAGGGCAACAGAGTTGGACGTTTACGCGTTAAACACCAAAGGCACCCGTTTCAGCCTAGGTAAAATTCCTGTGGACTTGACTTTACCATTTGCCCATTTAGATGGGCCCAAAACCATTCAGTTAGAGGGTCGAAACTTAATCGGCGGTTGGGCCATCGCGCGTGATGGTCCAGTCAAGTTACGGGTTTTGGCACAAGGTAAACAGATCATGGAGGTTTACGCAAAACTGCCTCGCCAAGACGTTGCCGATTTGTTTTTGGACTGGCCGCAAGCCAGAACATCCGGCTTTGACGAAGTACTCTCCATGAAAAATTTGCCACGTGGCCATTATCACTTGCAGATTATTTATGACGACGGCCGCGGACATATACGTGAAGTACGTGGCCCGGAGGTCATTAACGACCTGCCTTTTGGGAAGGTATTGGCGCAGCATGAACGCTTGCTCAACCCGGAACAAATTGATTTAACTGCATGGCTTACCGATGAACAGGGTATCCAATCCGCTCGCGCGGAAACGGAAGACGGCGTTATTTTGGACGAGCTGCATATGTCTCAAGCGCAAGTGCCCTTAACGGCGTTACCGGATCCGCGCTTTGGTACGGCACCATCGCCCGATGTGCCAATAAAATTGGGTAATCTATACCGCGCTAGGCTAGCGGGTAGCAAGCTTGCGCCTGGATTACATCGCTTAATAGTGCGTGTGAAAGACAATAATGCCCGCGAAGCCTTATTGCCGGGACCGCTGGTATTAAACCAAGCTACCCCGCCACTGAGGACTTGTGCCGGCGCGAAACGCCGCGTTTTTTATCCGGGAGGCGCGGTGGATTTTCGTGACGGTTTTCGTCAAATGAAGGAATTGCGGGCGTTAGTCGGCACCGGTTGCGTGGAAGTCGGGGTACGTGGGCGCGTGGAATATTTACGTACGACCCGGGGCAAAGGCGCAGATTTTGAATTTGATCCCGCTTTCCCGGAAAATTTACGCGGCCGCAATGGCGGCATGACGGGGGAATCGTTAAACGAACTTTTAGATACCGCTTTAAAGTTCAAAGCGCCGCTCTTGATAACTTTGGACGGCGGCGTCTGGGCAGACGCAAAATTTTCCGCACCTGATGTCGATATCGTGGATAACCTTGAGCAGGATCCACGCACCGTACAATGGAATCAGTTCGGACGGCCCGAGGCAGATGACGCCTTACAGCATTTGCCGGGGGCGACAGAAAGCCCGCAACTTGCCCGCGTAATGAGCTTAAATCGTTATAACACCCGATTTCGTCATTATAAAAAACGTAACTTGCAAGCCGCGGTTCGTGAGATCGTGCGCTTTTCGAAACTTCATCCCGGCACTTATGTTGCTATCACGCTGGAGCCGGATCTCTACATTAATCCCTGGTTTTTCCTTACTCAATGGTATGACTACAACCCCGATACACTGCGTCAATATCGTGAGTGGTTATTTCATCTCGGGCCCTACGCCGATGGTGGAGAACTGGCGTCAACGCGACACGCACCTAAACTTACGCTGGCGGAGGCTAATCAGATGGGGCGCGCCACTTGGACGGTATTAGATCAAGTAGAACCGCCTCGAGGCGCGCTGGACTACACCGATCCCTGGCAGCAACTCTGGACGCAATTTAAGCGCCATCTCGTGGCACGCCACTATGATGACTTGGCAGCCTGGGCGGTTGCAGCAGGTTTGCCTATGGATCGTGTTTACACCGCGCAAACATTTATTCAAACCGATGTCGCATTTTCTGTCACCGATATTGCCACCGGTTGGACTGACCAAGCAGGGGTGTCGATTACGGGCGCCAAACCAAAGGCCGGACATTTGGGCGCCATTTTGTATGGACCATCGAGCCGTAATCAGGGCCCGTCTCGCAATCAAAATACCTTGATTAATAATATCCGCTTGGTGGATCCCGAGTGGGCGGTCGTTGAATACCATCCCGCTACTATCTCATTTCCCGAGAAATTACCCTCAGCAGAAGAATCTTACGCCACCGTGTTTAATATCTTAAATGGCGGCGCGCGCTTCCTATCCCCCATGTGGGGGAGTTTTGTCGGTGATCGCGTGGTGCGTCCCAGCAATTTTAAGTCCTACGACGCTATGGAAGGCACCGCTTATGAGTATCAATTAGTGTGGTGGTTGCACGCGCTACGCGGTTTGCCCTTAGATAGCTTTTTTTATCCCTTCGGCAATTCCCAAGTAAAAAGCAAAGACGGGTGGGAAGGTACGCCAGGTGTACAAGTCGATTCCCAACCAGGCAAATTGCAACTTAGCGGTAAAAATGTGCCGTTGTCAGTCCTTTCTCCCCACTGGGCCGCGGTAGCATTGGATAGAGCCGCAACGTTGAACGTGAGCACCATCGCGGACCCCTTGGAAACGCCGCCTTATGCAGAGCTTATAATGGACAATGGGGCTCGTCTTAATTGCGCGATGCTAAAAAATAAAGAAGGGATATGGCAATGTAGCTTTGCTAAAGCGCCGGGTAGAATGTTAGATAGAATTAGACTTAGCTGGAACGCGCAAGGCTCTCCAGGAAAAATCGTACTGGATTCCGTGACGCTACGCTTCCCTTAACACCTTGATATCTACCACGTCATCTATATCAGCACATAAGTCTAAGCGGTGAGGTAGCGTACCCATTAAAGGCGCGGAAATTCTTAGTTTAAGAGCAGCGACATTCTCATCTAGCGCTTCCATATTAGGATCAATGTAATTAGCCACCCATGCCGCGAGCGGTAAGCCGCTTTTTTGTATGGCCTCTGCGGTTAACAATGCATGGTTCAAACATCCTAAACGCATGCCCACCACTAAAATTATCGGGAGCTTTAGTTGTCTTGCGAGATCCACGCTATCTTCGCTGTCGTTTATCGGCACTTTTAAACCGCCTATGCCTTCAACGATGACTATGTCGGAGAGCGCCTGTAAGCGATCGTAGCTATGCAAAATTTTTTCTAACTCGATGTACACGCCTTCACGTTTGGCGGCAATATGCGGGGCTATGGCAGCACCTAACGGGTAAGGGCAAGTTAACTCGATGGGGGCGGCTACACTGCTGGCTGCGCGCAATCGACCAATATCCTCATTCAACGTCCCGCCGCCCGCCGCAACCGGTTTCATGCCGACCGTGCTATATCCATTTTTTGCAAACGCACGCAATAGCGCACAAGCCACGAGCGTCTTGCCCACTCCTGTATCGGTGCCAGTAACAAAAAATCCGCGCGCCGTCACTATGTTTCCTTAAGGCTTTTCTATTTTTGGATAAACTTTGATCACCGATTCTTTTTGATCATGCAACACCGGTTGATGATCTCTCACCCACGCGTGGCCGTAAACTACTTCAAATGTGGCCGGTAACTTGTGGTTCTGCGCAAAGCGTTGATACTCAGATTGCAATTCCAGCCAGGCCGTTTTGCCCGCTAGCCCCCGGCGTCGGCCAGAAGCGACATTGTGTGCGCCTATCGCTTTCAAATCCTTCATCAGCGCGGTTAAGGTATCGTAAGTTAGGGTGTAATATTCGACATCCATAACGGGCGCATCAAAACCGGTTCGCATTAAGGCGTCACCAATATCATGCATATCGATAAATCGATGCACGTGGGTGTAGCCATCTTTCTTTGAAAACGTGGCACGCAGCTCTTTTAGGGTATCGGGGCCGAACGTGCTAAACATAAACAAGCCGCCGGGCCGTAACACGCGCTGCAAAGAACCAAATACATGATCAAGGTCATTCACCCATTGCATGGCTAAATTTGACCACACCATATCAAAACGCCCAGCCTTAAAAGGGAGCCTTTCCAAATCGCCACAAACGGCGACGTGTGTCACTAAGCGACGTTGCCACCATGGGGTCGATGAGCGCGACCTCGCGAGCATGGCCTGCGCTAGATCGAATTCTACGATGCGCGCTTGACGATAACGGGATTTTAATTTTCGAGCGCCGTACCCCGTGCCGGATCCGGCATCCAAAATAATTTTTGGCGAATTTTTCACATAATCCAAGCGTGCCAGCATACAGTCATTGACCTGACGTTGCAGTACTGCTGCGCCGTCATAAGTTGCAGCCGCACGTTCAAACGCCATTCGGGCTAAACGCTTATTTAAATTAAATTCTTCGCCTTCGGGTTTCATAGCACGCCAGCGAATTCCTTTAATACTTTCGTCACCTCGTCAGGATGAGATACGAACGGAGCGTGCCCCGCTTTGGCAATATTAAAAAATTGGGCATTTTCTAAATTCCCTGCGAGTTTCTCCGCAGCCTGCCAGGGTACGAGTTTGTCTTGCTTGCCATGGATGATAAAAGTGGGTTGTGTAATGGCTGCCAGCTCGGCGCGTAAATCCGTCGTCAACAATAAATTTAACCCGGCTTGCAAAACTTCCGTTGCGGGGGCAGGGACTAAGCAAGCTTTCAGCTGACTAATCACCTCATGACTAGCCTGACTACCCAGGGCCTGTAAAGCAAAAAACCGCTTTAAGGTAGCGGCGTAGTCTTGCTGTAAATCCCCGGCAAAGTCTTGGAGTACTCGCGCTTCCACGGCGTGTGGCCAGCCTGGCCGTTGCACAAAACTTGGGGTGGCCGCGATCAACAGCAAGCGTTTTACTTTATTGGGGTAACGCTGCGCAAATTTTAGCGCAACGCTCGCCCCTAACGACCACCCTAACACGAACACGTCACCCGCTATCCGGCTAGCTAAGCCATCCACGATGCCGTCTAAGGTATAAGGGTAGATATTGGCACTCGCGCCATACCCGGGGAGGTCCGCGATATACACCGTGAAATACTTTTCCAGCCGAGCTGCCATGGGTTGAAAAACTTTTTGGTTTATACCCCACCCATGGATTAACAATAAGCTTGGGCACTGCCCGTCCATTTGCATTAACCGACCTTCACATCTAAATCATGAAGGTGTTTTATTAATAGTGCCACATCGGCGAGGCTATGCGTGGCCGATAAGGAGATGCGCAAACGCGCCGAGCCCTGGGGTACCGTGGGTGGGCGGATGGCAGGCACCAGCAAGCCTCTTTCTAATAACGCCGCGCTGATTTCGCTAGCGCGTTGGCTATCGCCCACAACGATTGCTTGAATGGCGGTGGATGATGGCAATAGCTGCCACGCGGAAAGGTTCACATTGTTTTTAAAATACGGGATCAAGCGTTGCAAGTGTTGCCGGTGTTGCGGCTCATCTAACAATAGCGCGACGCTCGCCGCCACTGAGCTGGCTAAGAGCGGCGGAATTGCGGTGGTATAAATGTAGGTGCGCGCATATTGAATCAGGGTTTCTATGATGGCACTATTGCCTGCGACGAACGCACCAAACGCGCCCATGGCCTTCCCCAACGTAGCCATATAAATCACCCGCGGCGATTGGATCTCAAAATGAGAAAGCGTGCCTCTACCGTTTTTTCCTAGTATTCCAAACCCGTGCGCGTCATCCAGCAATAAAAATGCATTGTGGCATTCGCATAATTCCACTAGCTCTCGGACGGGCGCGATATCCCCATCCATACTAAATACTGCGTCGCTCATCACTAATTTTCTAGGCGCCACAGATTTACTCAATATTTTTTCTAACGCCGGCAAATCGCAGTGTGGGTACCGGTGTAATTTCGCTCGGGATAAAACTGCCGCATCGTTTAAAGAAGCATGATTAAGCCTATCCGAAAAAATTGCATCGCCTCGCCCGACCAATGCTGTAACCACTCCAATATTCGCCATGTAGCCCGAAGAAAATAACAGCGCCCGCGGCATTTCTACGAAGGCTGCCAAGGTATGCTCTAAGTCATGATGCGCTGCGAAATGCCCACCGAGTAAATGTGACGCCCCCGCGCCCACCCCCAAGGTCGCGGCCGCATTTTGTGCCGCGGCAATAACTCGAGGATGCTGCTTAAAACCAAGATAGTCATTGCTGGAAAAAGCGAGGTAACGCTTCCCGTCGATTTCAAGGCGGGTACCTTGCACAGCTTCGACGCTATATCGCTGACGGGATAAGCCTTGAGATTGGCGGGACGCTAATTTTTGTACGAGCGGCTGAAAAAAATCGAAACTCACTTTAGGGGGCGACTGAGACACCTTCCTCGGTGACAGCTAAGCTTAAACCCAACTTTGCAAATAGCTGCCGGTCCGATTCGGCCGCGGGGTTATCGGTAGTTAGAAGTTTCTCCCCGTAGAAAATGGAATTGGCGCCCGCTAGAAAACATAGCGCTTGCATGGTCTCGGACATTTGACTGCGGCCTGCAGATAGACGTACGCGCGCGGCGGGCATAGTGATTCTGGCGGCCGCAACAGTACGAACAAATTCAAACTCATCTAAAACTTGCTCGCCAAATAGCGGCGTGCCCGGCACTTGTACCAGTAGGTTAATCGGCACGGATTCTGGCTGCGGCGTTAAATTAGCCAGCTCGGCGAGCAGTCCCGCACGCGCGGCCCGGCTCTCGCCCATTCCTACTATGCCGCCACAACAAACCTTAAGGCCAGCTTCGCGCACTTGTTCTAGTGTTGCCAAGCGATCCTCATAGTCGCGAGTATGAATAATCTTTCCGTACATTTCCGGTGAGGTATCCAGATTGTGATTATAGTAATCCAGCCCCGCATCTTTTAGCTGTTCGGCCTGGCCGTCGCGTAACATGCCCAAGGTTGCGCAAGTTTCTAAGCCTAACTCGCGTACGGCTTTAATCATTGTCAACACGGGCTCCAAATCTTTTTGCTTAGGTCCGCGCCAAGCAGCGCCCATGCAAAACCGCGTGGCGCCCTGAAGCTTTGCAGCCTGCGCGGCGCTGACCACTTGCGTTAAGTCCAGAATCGGTTCATCGGCGACGGCTGTCGGGTGACGTGCACTTTGTGGACAATAGCCGCAATCTTCCGGGCAACCGCCGGTTTTTATCGACAGTAATGTGCTAATCTGAATGTCATAAGAAGCAAAGTTTTGGCGGTGTATGGTTTGCGCTTTAAACATCAAATCATTAAATGGCAGGGCCAAAAGGGCTTCGATTTCAGCAACGGTGTAGGGCATAAGAGAACCAATAAACTGTCATAAGTTGTTTATATTCATGGATTTCTGATTAATTGTCAATTTTTAAAGCGAAGATTTTAAACAGCTGTATAAATTTTGGGCACCGACTGCTCAGCTCTGGCTGCGTGCTATGCCAGGGCCATAGCGGCAATCAAACACTATGCGGGCCTTGCCTTACAAGCTTGCCTTATTTAGGCGCCGCCACCTGCCCCCGTTGCGCAACCCCCAGCCCTACCGGCGAGGTCTGTGGGGCATGTTTAACCTCGCCGCCCGCGTTCCAGCGTACATTAAGCGTGTGGTCTTATAGCTTTCCCGTGGACGCGTTAGTCCACGGTTTGAAATACGAAAAAAATCTAAGTCTCGCGCCCTTACTTTCGCAGGCGCTTATGGGCCGGGTTAAAAACGTAGATTTTCCTCAACTCATCATACCCATGCCTCTACATCCTAAGCGCTTGGCGAATAGGGGTTTTAATCAAGCCTTAGAAATTGCCAGACCCATCGCCAAAGCATTAAAAATTCCCTTAGACTGGCAGGCGTGCAGGCGAATAAAAGATACACCGCCACAAATTACTTTGCCGCGCAAGGCACGCCATAAAAATATGAAAAACGCGTTTAGTTGCACCAAGGACTTTACCGGTATGCATATTGCCATCGTTGACGACGTGATCACCACGGGTGCGTCGGTAGATGCGCTGGCTACCGTTTTGCATGGCCGCGGCGCCCGCGAGGTCAGTGTGTGGGCGGTCGCCCGCACGCTCCTATAAGAAAACAGTTAGTCGCCTCCTTTCCACATAGCCTTTTTGTTTTAATCCGGTAGAATTAAAAACATGAAGCCCACCTCTGCGTCTATGAAGGCCAATATTCTCGCCGAAGCGCTGCCCTATATTCGGCGCTTTCACGACAAAACTATCGTCATTAAGTACGGCGGCAACGCCATGGTGGACGAAAGCTTAAAGCAAGGCTTCGCCCGCGACGTCGTATTACTGAAATTGGTGGGATTAAATCCGGTCATCGTCCACGGCGGCGGCCCGCAAATCGCGGAGATGTTAAGACGTGTCGGTAAGCAGAGTGAATTCGTACAGGGGATGCGCGTCACCGACCCCGAAACCATGTCCATCGTTGAAATGGTGTTGGGCGGCCTAGTGAATAAAGAAATCGTCAACCTTATTAACCAGCACGGCGGCAGCGCGGTGGGCTTAACCGGTAAAGATGGGCACTTTATTAAAGCCCGCCAACTGAAAATTCAAAATCCCGATAAGCGTGAAGAATGGCTGGATATAGGCCAAGTTGGGGAAGTCATAAGTATTGATCCGCAACTGGTAGCGCTACTGGACACCCGAGATTTTATTCCCGTTATCGCGCCCATAGGCGTGGGCGAGAATGGCGAAGCTTACAATATTAATGCCGATATCGTGGCGGGAAAGTTAGCGCAAACCTTGCAAGCGGAAAAGCTTATTTTGCTCACCAACACCACTGGCGTGTTGGACAATAAGCAACAACTATTGAATCATCTTAGCGCAAGCGAAGTCGATGCACTCATTCATGACGGTACCATCCACGGCGGCATGCTGCCAAAAATTAATTGCGCCCTGGAGGCGATTAAGCATAAAGTAAGAACCGCGCATATCATCGACGGCCGGGTCGAGCATGCTCTACTTTTAGAGGTGTTAACCGATGAAGGCGTGGGAACTTTAATTAGCGCTGAAGCGATGACAGGTTAAGTAGCTAAAAACATGCGCGCCAAACCGGGAGAACGCAAACTACAGATTCTTGAGGCCATTGCGGCGATGCTTGAGAAACCGCAGTCCGAAAAAATCACAACTGCATCATTAGCCGCCGCTATAAACATTTCCGAGGCGGCGCTTTATCGTCAGTTTTCCAGTAAAGCGCAAATGTTTGAAGGTCTGATTGAATTTATTGAGCAGACCTTGTTTGGCTTAATCAACAAAATTTCTGCGGACGAACCCGTTGGTGTAGCGCAATTGGAAAAAATTATCGCGATGCTGTTGGGGTTCGCGGAAAAAAATCCGGGTTTAACGCGGGTATTGGTCGGAGACGCCATCGTTCACGAGGACGAGCGCCTTAAAACGCGCATGACGCAATTGCACGACCGACTGGAAGCCAGTCTGCGCCAGGCGTTACGGATGGCAGATAGCCCCGACGTATCATCCGGCGACGTTAACGCCCGCGCAAATTTAATTTTATGCTGGGTAATCGGCCGCTGGCAGCAATACGCCAAAAGCGGATTTCGGCGCAAGCCCTTGGAGTATTGGCCAGCGCAATGGAAGCTGATTTCGCCGGAAGGTAGCGAGCCAAGTAAATAATACGGTTCGTTTTTCAGTTCTTAATTTTGCCCTTTGACTTTTGACTTTTGATTTTTGATTTTTGATTTTTGATTTTTGACGGACCCTTTCCCCACCGCCGAGCAGCGCAACCAAGCCAGGAGTAGTCGGCGAGCATTGTTCGAA
>CAYYOS010000018.1:0-24784 GCA_964473355.1 uncultured Burkholderiales bacterium
CCGCGCTGCTGCCCGTCACACAAAAAATGTTGTATTTAGAAGAAGGCGATGTCGCGGCGTTAAGCCTAACCCAAGTAGAAATCTATGATGGCGATCGTAAGCACGTGGAGCGCCCGACTTTTATTAGCGAACTCAGCGCGGAAATGGCCGAGCTCGATGGCCATCGGCATTTTATGCAAAAAGAAATTCATGAGCAACCCCGCGCGCTGGCGGATACCTTAGAGGGGGTGGTTAACAATCGGCGTATCGATGCCGATATTTTTGGGCCGCAAGCCAGCGCCATTTTTTCCGGGATTGAAAGCGTTACCATCATTGCCTGTGGCACCAGTTATCATGCTGCGCAAGTTGCGCGCTATTGGATCGAGAGCCTGTGTGGGGTGCCTTGTGTTGCTGAGGTTGCCAGTGAGTACCGCTATCGCGATAGCGTGCCTCGTCCCGATGGCTTGGTCGTTGCCATTTCCCAATCAGGAGAAACCGCCGATACCTTGGCTGCTTTAGCGTTTGCCAAGAGTTTAGGTCATGCGCATACGCTGGCGATTTGTAATGTGGCGGAAAGCGCTTTGGTGCGTCAGGCGAGCATGCGCTTTTTAACGCACGCGGGCCCGGAAATTGGCGTTGCCTCGACGAAAGCGTTCACTACCCAATTGGCAGCCCTTTATGTACTAGCACTAGCCCTGGCTAAACAACGGGGGCGTTTAGACGAACAAGACGAGGCTGCGCAAATGGACGCGCTGCGGCGATTGCCGGCGCGCGTACAAACGGTGTTAAATCTAGAGCCGAAGATTGCCGAATGGGCCAAGCGTTTCGCCGACAAGCATCACGCGCTTTTTTTAGGGCGAGGCATGCACTATCCGATTGCCATGGAAGGCGCCTTAAAACTCAAAGAAATTTCTTACATTCATGCTGAGGCGTATCCCGCGGGCGAATTAAAGCATGGCCCGTTGGCGCTAGTGGATAGCGACATGCCGGTCGTGGCGATTGCGCCCAACGACGCGCTTTTGGAAAAGCTCAAATCCAATCTCCAAGAAGTGCGCGCCCGCGGTGGAGAACTGTATGTATTTGCCGATGAGGAGAGTCAAATTCCTGGGCAAGACGGCGTACATATTATAAAACTGCCCGATCACGCTGGGCGCTTAAGCCCAATTTTACATACCATTCCCTTGCAGCTATTGGCGTATCACGCAGCGTTAAATAAAGGAACGGACGTCGATAAGCCGCGCAATTTGGCCAAATCTGTGACAGTCGAATAAGTCTCAAACTTATTTTATTAAGAAGGTCGAGCGGCGCGCCGCATAGCTTTGGTACTAAGCGTTCCGTCTTCATCGGCGTGTGGCTGCGCCCACGCTTTTTCAGGCCCGGGCGGTTCGGGCCGCCACAACCAGGGCAGCATCCAACCAATAAGTGCTAACAAGGCGTCGGTAATGTCTGGGCTACGCCCCGCTATGGCCTGTTGCTGAAATTCCAGCGCTAAGGCTAAGGAAAAAAGCGCGACTCCGCCCACAATAAACAAAACAACCCGTGCGTAGCCTCGAGTGCCAAGATTAGCCAAAACAGCAAGCGCTAGGAACGGCCAAAGATCAGCGAGAATGTCCGGCAAACCTATAATGTTGGTCATTTGCGAGCTAAAGGGCACCCAATTAAAGGGCTGGAAAATTTGCGACCATGCACCTTGCTCCGCCCACAAGGATGCGGTAACAAAGCCCGCTATGATAGTCACCACCGCTGCAAACATTGTCACCTTAGGCCCTTGTCTAAAAAGTGCCACTAATACCATCGCCGCGCCCATGCCGCCTAAAGCTTCCAGTGATAATTGCCTGCCGACTACCGGGACTTTAAAGAGCAATACCATGCCGATAAACATAAAAAACGGTAGATAAAACGCCCGTTCGGGGCGCAGCAAACGCGCTATAAAAAAACCTAGGCCGGCGATATAAAACGCATAAGAGGCGGCTTGGTAAGGTTGAAAACGTTCCGGGTGATTTAAAGTTTGCCATAAAGGGGATAGGCCGGCGCGTAAGTTGGCGATATCTATGGAGGGCACAAACGGGCTAAGCTGAGACAAAGTCCATAAAAACACCGCAACGAGTCCCACGTCGATCAAGGGGCCGGCTTGAAACCAACGGCGTCGCAAAGCAAACAATGGCGCGGCTATGGGCACACCGGCATGCAGGATACCCAGCGACGCGCCAATCACGCTGCCTGTTCCATTGGCGAGCAAATCTAAACTAGAAGAAACCCGATTGGGAAGAGCAAGTTGTATCAGTTCGAGCCCTAGACTTAATAAAATACCGGCAACGCTTGCTAAGACGAACGCGGAGAACAAAGTCAGTCGAAGGCGCAATACCCATGCAACCAATAAACCTACCGGAATGTAAACTAATAGGTTGGTCAATAGGTCGGCGCGCGGAATATCCGCGGGCCAGGGTTCGCTAAGCAGCCTCGAGAAATCAAAGTTCGCCTGCTGCCATCCGTGCATCGGAAAAAGCGAGCCATAGATTACCAACGCAATATAAGCTGACGCCAAAAGAAAGCGGGGAAACATGCGCGGGACGTGTGGGGATATTTTATAAACCAAGTGTATCTGATAAGCGTTAATGCGCCCGTTCCCAATTTGGCCCCACGCCTAAGTCGACCAAGATAGGCAAGCTAAGGCGCGAGGCGCTGCACATTAATATCGGCAGCGTTTCTTTAACAGTAGCCAACTCAGCATCCGGCACTTCTAACACCAGTTCATCATGTACTTGCATAATTAGTCGGGTTTGCATGTGTTGATCTTCCAGCCAAGCTTGCACCGTGATCATGGCAAGCTTAATCAAGTCCGCAGCCGTGCCTTGCATAGGCGCGTTGATAGCGGCGCGCTCCGCGGCTTGGCGGCGCAAACCGTTGGCGGAATTTATTTCCGGTAGCCATAAGCGGCGGCCGTACACCGTCTCTACGTATCCTTGACGCCGCGCGGCCTCGCGAGTGCGCTGCATATATTCCGCCACGCCGGCAAAGCGCGCGAAATAGCGGCCCATGTAAGCCTGTGCGGCAGCGCGATCCACACCTAACTGTGTGGCCAGCCCAAACGCCGACATGCCATAAATCAAGCCAAAGTTAATAATTTTTGCGTAACGGCGTTGCTCAGGGCTGACCTCGTCGCGGGCAATGCCAAAAATTTCCGCAGCGGTGGCACGATGAATATCTTCGCCTTCGGTAAATGCAGCCACTAAACTCGCGTCGTTGGATAAATGCGCCATGATACGCAACTCAATTTGCGAGTAATCCGCCGCGACAATATGGCTGCCGGGCGGTGCGATAAATGCCTCGCGAATTTTACGGCCTTCGACGGAGCGCGCCGGTATATTTTGTAAATTAGGCTCGGTGCTGGATAAGCGACCCGTCACTGCGGTGGCTTGTGAATACCAAGTGTGCACACGCCCGGTTTGCGGGTTGATCATACGCGGCAATTTATCGGTGTAGGTTGATTTAAGTTTCGCCAGCAGCCGGTGTTCCAACAAAATTTTTGGTAAGGGGTAATCCAGAGCAAGCTCTTGCAACACCGATTCGTCGGTAGATGGCGTGCCACCTGGGGTTTTTTTCTTGACCGGTAATTTTAGCTCGCCAAATAAAATTTCTTGAATTTGCTTGGGCGAATTTAAGTTAAATGACTGGCCGGCCATTTCGTAAGCCTGAGTTTCCAATTGGGCCAAGCGCGTACCGAGCTCCAGGCTTTGAGCATTTAAAAGGGGCGCGTCAATTAACACGCCGTTACGCTCTATTTGATACAACACATTGGTCAGCGGTATTTCAATGTGTTGATAGGTGTACGCCAACCCCGGATCCTGGCTGATTTTTCCTTTCAGTATGTCATAGGCCTCACAGAGCGTGCAGCTGGTGTCCCCCATGTGGGCGGCGGAGGCTTCGATAATTACTTCAGCAAAACTGATTTGCTTGGCGCCCTTCCCGGTCAGGCTGGACATAGGATTTAGCTTGCGATCCAAGTGACGTGCCGCCACCGCCTCCATGTCGTGTGGCCGATGGCTTTCCAGTACATAAGATTGCAGCAGCGTGTCGTCGAGGACGCCATTTAGGACGAGATCATAATTGGCCAACACGTGTTTCTGGAATTTTAAGTCGTGGCCCAGCTTGGGCAAATTCTCGTTGGCCAATAGAATTTTTAGCAACGGGAAAACGACGTCTTCTGGTAGCTGGTTGAGATTACGATGCCCCAGCGGGATGTAACAGGCTTGGCCCTCAGGGAGCCCTAAAGCAATCCCCACAATACGCGCGCTTAAGGGATCTTGGCTAGTCGTGGCCAAGTGCAACGAAAACCACGGCGCCGCCGCCACTTGCTGCAGCCAAGCTTCCAGCTGAGCGGTTTGCACAATGACATCATAAGTTTTACTCGGCGCAGGCTGTGGGACCGGAGCCGCACCCCCGGCCTCTTGCAATTCGCGGCGCCAATTTTTAAATTCAAAGCGCTCAAAAAGTTGCAGCAACGCCGGCACGTCCGCAGCGCGCAAGGACAGTTCCTCCAAGCTAAGGGGCAGTGCTAAGTCTTGGCGTATAGTTAAAAGACGCTTGGCTTGTGGCAGCCAATCCAAGGTAGCGCGCAAATTTTCTCCCACTAAGCCGCCAATGTCGCCAGCGTGGGCCATTACATTTTCCAGCGTTTGGTACTGGTTTAACCACTTAACCGCCGTTTTCGGACCTACTTTATCCACGCCCGGTACGTTATCGATCGCATCGCCAATCAGCGATAAATAATCGACAATGGCGTTGGCCGGAACCCCAAATTTTGCCAGCACCCCGGCTTCGTCTAGCGCCTCGTTACTCATGGTGTTGATTAAGGTGACGTCGGGTGCCACCAATTGCGCCATGTCCTTATCGCCCGTAGAAATAATCGTCTGTAAGCCGGCTTCCCGCGCAAGCTTGGTCAGGCTACCAATCACATCATCGGCCTCGACATTATCCATCACGATTAAGGGCCAACCCATGGCGCGTATCGCCGCTAGCAAGGGTTCAATCTGGCAAGACAAATCCGGTGGCATGGCGGAGCGCGTGGCTTTGTATTGCGGATACCAGTCATCGCGAAAGGTTTTACCTTTTGCATCAAACACGCAGGCGCTATAATCAGGGTGGTAGTCCTTATGTAAGCGCCGCAGCATGTTTAACACGCCATAAATGGCGCCGGTGGGTTCGTTCCTGGCGTTGCGCAAATCCGGCAGCGCATGAAAAGCACGATAAAGATA
The DNA here is from genome assembly GCA_964473355.1 of uncultured Burkholderiales bacterium. Taxonomy (GTDB): domain Bacteria; phylum Pseudomonadota; class Gammaproteobacteria; order Burkholderiales; family REEB80; genus CAYYOS01. The sequence goes on from CAYYOS010000018.1 coordinate 5,235, forward strand.
AGAAGAACCGTCTATTAATAACAATGTTTTCATTTTAGTTGAGCTAGGAATTCCCTATGAGAGCCACAGAAAAATTTTCGCATTTGCTTGAGCCGGAGGCCATGCAAGAAATTTACTCCGCGCGTGAATCATGGCGCGTGTTTGAGATTATGGCAGAGTTTGTCGAATCTACGGAGCGCTTAAGCGCCATCAGCCCCGCCGTAAGCGTGTTCGGCAGCGCACGCACCGCCAGCGAGCATCATTACTATCAACTGGCGGAGCAAATTTCCCGACAATTGTCAGATGCTGGATTTAGCGTCATTTCGGGGGGCGGCCCGGGCCTCATGGAAGCTGTCAATAAAGGCGCTTATTTCGGTAAATCGCCGAGCGTTGGGTTGAACATTCAATTGCCTTTTGAGCAGCACGAAAACGCCTATCAAAATATTAGCCAAACCTTCCGCCACTTTTTTGCCCGCAAAGTTATGTTTGTGAAATTTGCCGTGGCCTATGTGGTCATGCCAGGCGGCTTTGGCACCATGGATGAACTCATGGAGGCACTAACCTTGGTGCAGACCGGGAAAACCCGACGCATTCCGATTATTTTAGTCCACGAACCCTTTTGGCGCGACCTGGTTAATTGGTTTAGAACCACGCTCGTTTCAGAAGGGATGATAGACAAGGCAGACATGGAATTAATTCAAATTATTGATGAACCCAAGGCGGTGGTCGAGGCCATTTTTAAACACTACGAGTCCCGCGGTTTTGAGCCATCTCCCGCGGAGCGCGAAATACAATTAAACTTATAAGAGGCGCTATAATGTATCAACAAAAAAACCGGGACGCGCGATGAAATACCTATTCTTTATGGTCTTTATTGGTTTTGCGAGTTTAAGTTTCGCGCAGCGCGTGGATGCGCCACCACCTAATCTAATACCTCTACCGGAGGTGCCCGACGGCCCGGGCGTGCAAAATGACCCAGCCTTAGAACCGCAAATCACCATTATTAAACGTGGCACGGAGCAAGTTGAAGAATACCGTATTAAAGGCAGGCTTTATATGGTCAAAGTCACACCATCTCACGGCAAATCGTATTATTTAATTGATCATAAGGGCGATGGCCAGTTTTCCCGTCAAGATCATTTGGACTCGGGCGTGCGCGTGCCGCAATGGGTGCTTTTTAAGTTTTAATTTCTTAGTCGATAACTGCCATGTCTGTTTTTACCTCGGTGGCGTTTGGCGACCTAGAAATTTTTTTAAAAAATTATTCGATCGGTCGCCTGCTCAGCCTAGAAGGCATCGCCTCTGGCATTGAAAACACCAACTACTTTGTCGCCACAACGCACGGGCTGTATGTTCTGACGCTGTTTGAAAAGTTAAGCCGACAAGATTTACCTTTTTTTTTAGATTTAATGGCCCACCTGTCGCGACACGGCATCCCGTGTCCACAACCTATTGCTAATTTAGAAAATACTTTCCTGGGCGAACTTAATGGCAAGCCCGCGAGCTTGGTAAGCCGTTTAGAAGGCGCTTCCGTTACCGATGTTACCGAGGCGCACTGCTCGCTGGTTGGGGAAATGCTGGCTGACATGCACCTCGCGGGAAAATCCTTCAAGGGGATGATGCCTAACCCGCGAGGTTGGGATTGGCGTAAAACCACGGCGCAACAAATAGCACCGCATTTGGATACGGCCAGCGCGGAAATGCTTAACGAGGAATTGCGCTACCAGGCATTGCATCGTTTCGAAGATTTGCCGCGCGGCGTCATTCATGGCGATTTGTTTCGCGATAATGTGTTGTTCGTTAATGCGCAACAACTGGCCGGGGCGATTGATTTTTATTACGCCTGCAATGATGCCTGGTTATACGATTTAGCGATTACGGTTAACGATTGGTGCGTCACCAGCTCGGGCGAACTAGACCGGAAAAGAATGGCCGCGATGCTAAATGCCTATCACAAACTGCGCCCGTTGTTGGCAATTGAACGCGGAGCATGGCCGGTCATGTTGCGCGCCGCGGCATTGCGCTTTTGGCTATCTAGAGCTTATGATCTTTATTTCCCGCGCAGCGGTGAACTAACTCATGCCAAGGATCCGGCGCACTTTCAAAGAGTTTTACGGTCCCATCAAGCGCAATCGTTAGCGCTACAAAATGATTGGGCGCACTAAGGGCAAACATGCAAATCAACAGCGTCAGTGCGGGGCAAGGGTGGCGTTGGATAGCCGACGCCTTTAACCTATTTAAGAAAAACCCTTTAATTTGGATTACGCTATCCCTTATTTTCATATTTATGCAATTAGGGGCAACAGCGCTGCCCATGTTTGGTCCGATTATCGTTGCTTTATTAACGCCGGTATTCTATGCAGGCTTAATGGCGGGAGCCAGGGAAGTGGAACAAGGGGGCGAGCTGGAGCTACCCCATCTTTTCGCCGGATTTAAAACAAACACGGCGCAACTCATTACGGTTGGTGGCGTTTATATGGTCGGGGCGATCGTGATTTTTGGTTTGATGATGATGTTGTCGGGCGGCACGTTGCTAGAGAAAGTCACCCAGCTCCAGGAATTACAGACTGATACCACGCCGGACCCAGAAATGGCCATGCAATTGGGCCGAGAAATGCTAACCTTGTTATTGCCAGGACTGATCCTATTCGTACCCTTGATTATGGCCTATTGGTTCGCGCCCGCATTGGTTTATTTTGGCAATGTTAAGGCGTTATCCGCTATGAAACTCAGTTTTTTAGCTAGCCTAAAAAATGTGACGCCGTTTCTAATTTACGGATTGATTATGCTGGTGTTAATGTTTATTGCCGCGGTAACTGTTTTGGGCCTTCTGGTGTTAATACCTTTGCTCGTCATCAGCCTCTACACTAGCTATCAGAATGTGTTCAATTCCGGGCCGGGAGTCAAATCAGTTTAGAATTGGGTAGGGCTTAAAGCTGGATATGTTAGTCTGCAATATCTTAGCCCTCACGCTGCGTGAATATTATTCTCGATATTAGTTGTTTAGCGGCTGCGTTTGCGGGGGTCGGGCGATATACGCTGCGTCTTGCGCAAGAATTGGAGCGCCACCCGGAAGTCGCAAGCCTCGATTACTTTTCACAGCTGAGTTTTTTAACCCGGCTGCCCTCAGCCGGCCCTACCACTCAGTGGATGAGCTTACGGCAACATTTAAAAATTCTTCCGGGTGCACAACAGATTTATGATCTGATTAAAAATCGTCGCTTTCGCGAGCTCCAGCCAAAAGCAGCGACGCTTTATCACCAACCAAATTTTCTACTTATGCCCTTTGCCGGCCCGTGCGTTGCGACTATTCACGACCTCTCCTTTATCAACTATCCTCAATTTCATCCCCGGGAACGCATCCGTCGTTTTGAGCGCCTGCTCCCGAAAACGCTGGAACAGGGCAACCACTTTATTACCGACTCGGAATTTATAAGGGGCGAAATAATAAAACAACTGGGTGTCTCCCCGGATAAAATCACGGCAATTCATTTGGGTGTGGATGACGCGTTTTTGGTGCGGCCACGCGCGCAGTGCATGCAAATTCTGCAACGCTACCGCTTGGAGACCTTTTCTTTCTTGTTGGCAGTGGGGACCCGGGAGCCCCGTAAAAATATGGTGGGTTTAATGCGTGCATACTTGCGTCTGCCAGACGGGACGCGTTCCCGTCACCCCTTGGTCGTTGTGGGCTCACCTGGCTGGCACCAAGAGAAGCTGCCCGCGGGTTGTGCGCAGCTGGTCGGGCGGGGTCAAATTATTTTTTTAGGGTTTGTACCGGCGGCGCACCTGCCCTATATTTATTCGGCGGCCCACGCCTTTATTTACCCCAGTTTTTATGAAGGCTTTGGTTTGCCTCCATTGGAAGCGATGGCCAGCGGCATACCTACATTGGTGTCCAACCGAGCCGCCCTCCCTGAGGTTACCGGGGGCCACGCCGCAATCTTTGACCCCGACGATGATTCGGGCTTTGACGAAGCTTTGTCATCATTACTGCTCGACGAAGCGCTGCGCGAAAATTTACGTGCGGATGGACTCTCTTGGGCAAAAAGTTTTTCATGGCAGCGTACGGCAAATGCTACCGTTGACGTCTACCGTACATTGCTAGTTTAAGCTCGCTTGTGTCTACGAGTACTATAGACGTACGTATGATTAATTCCTCAGGGATCGGCGTTTACCTAAAAAATCTGATCCCGTTGCTGGTCGATAAACGCGCCGCGTATCGATTTAATCTATTGGGAAACAGCCCCTATTTAGCGTCCTTGCCTTGGACTCAAACCAAGCAAGTCAACATCATTCACTGTGATGTGCCAATTTATTCGATCACCGAGCAGTGGTGGGTGCCAAAAAAAATCCCGCGAGCCAGCGCCTTATTTTGGTCGCCGCATTATAATATTCCGCTTAACTATAAAGGGGCGCTATTGGTGACCGTACATGATGTGCTACATCTGGCGCGTCCGGAATTTGTGGGCGGCTGGCAGCGCCGCCTCTATGCTAAATTTATGTTTGCTACGCTGGCAGAGCGTGCCTCCGCGGTGTTGTGCGATTCTGATTTTACCCGCCGAGAATTGGCCCGACTTACGGAGCGGCCGATCGATAATATAACCATTGCACATCTCGGTGTGGAAGCCGCGTGGTTTAAGGCAGCGCAGCGCGGCCCCAAGCCGCATCCGAAGCCGTACCTGATTTTTGTTGGGAACGTCAAGCCGCACAAAAATCTCATTAATTTACTGCGAGCCTTCGAGCTAATTTTGGATCGGATTCCTCATGATCTAGTAATAGTCGGAAAAGAGAGCGGATTTAGGACCGGCGACGTCGCCGTGGTAGAAAAAGCGCGAGCGATGGGCAAGCGTGTCATGCTTACCGGAGAAGTTGACGACGCAGTTCTGCAGCAATATGTCGCGCATGCCGAAATGTTGGTGTTGCCGTCCCTATATGAGGGCTTCGGTTTGCCCGCTTTGGAAGCAATGGCATGTGGCTGCCCGGTTTTGGCTTCCGATATTCCGGTATTGCGTGAAGTGTGCGGGGAGGCAGTGCTTTACTGTGACCCCTTGGCGCCGCATGACATCGCCGAAAAAATAGCTACTTTAATCGAGAATACCACGCTGCGAGCCGCGTTGATTGCCCAAGGTGATACGCGAGTTCGCCGCTTTAGTTGGGAAAAATGCGCGGAGCAAACCTTGCAAGTCATCGATAGGCTGTGCGTTTGAAGGTTGCCATCGTGCATGACTGGCTGACCGTATTCGCGGGCGCCGAGCGCGTGCTCGCAGAAATGCTACAGTGTTTCCCGCAGGCGGATTTATTTTGTGTGGTGGATTTCATGCCCGAAGCCGAGCGCGGATTTCTGCAGAACAGGGCCGTCCGGACTTCTTTTATACAAAAGTTACCCAAAGCTAAAAGTTATTATCGGCAATACCTACTCTTAATGCCGTTGGCGGTCGAGCAGTTTGATCTATCCAGCTACGATCTTATTATTTCCAGCAGCCACGCGGTTGCTAAGGGTGTGCTCACCGGCCCAGACCAGACTCATCTGTGCATGTGTTATTCGCCACTACGCTACGCGTGGGACTTGCAGCACCAACACTTAAACGAGGCCGGGCTCAATACTGGCCTCAAGGGTTGGGTGGCCAAATGGATGTTGCATAAGATGCGTCTTTGGGACGTGCGCACCGCAAATGGCGTGGACTACTTTGCCGCTATTTCTCAGTTTGTAGCCAAACGTATATGGAAAACCTATCGCAGGCAGTCCCGGCTGATTTACCCACCGGTAGATGTGCAGATGTTTCAACTTTTTACGCCGAAAGAAAATTTCTACGTCACCGTTTCGCGCATGGTTCCCTATAAAAAAATCGATTTAATCGTGGCGGCGTTCGCTGAAATGCCGGACAAAATGCTGATGGTGATCGGCGATGGCCCTGACTTTAAAAAAATTGATAAGCTACGCGCGCCCAATATTCAACTGCTCGGGCACCTACCTACCGAAAAGTTAGCCGGCTATGTACAGCGCGCCCGAGCTTTTATATTTGCGGCTGAAGAAGACTTTGGTATCGCTCCCCTGGAAGCGCAAGCGTGCGGTACGCCAGTCATTGCGTATAAGAAAGGTGGCGCCCAAGAAACCCTATTAGGTTTGGAGCATGCCCACCCCACTGCGGTATTTTTTGAAACACAGTCCGTCGACGCGATTAAAAATGCCGTGCGTCAGTTTGATGAAAACGTCGCCCGCTTTGATCCGCAACGCATACGGGACAACGTCAGCCGCTACTCACCGCAGCGCTTTAGAAGCGAATTTATGGCACTCGTAGAGGATGCGCTAAGCCGCCACACCCCCTATGAAACATAGTTTACTCAAGGAAAATGCCGGTGTAATCGAGCAAGCCATGCGGTTTGTAGAACCATTAATTTTGGTGTTTATCGGCTGGGCACTGTTTACCTACAAATTCGCGACCCTGAATTTGCCCCCCCATTACCTCCTCGCGCTGGTGGCCGCCTATCTTTTTGTCTTGATACTTTTTCCTTTTTTTAATATTTATCGCGCCTATCGGGGCGTGAGTTTGTGGGCGGAAACGCAACGGCTATTAAGCGCCTGGGGCGCCGTGGTAATGCTGCTTATTCTTTTAATGTTTGCCACAAAATCCAGTGCCAATTTTTCGCGAGAATGGATAGGGCTGTGGGCATTGCTGGGGTTTGCGGGGCTCGCCATCTTTCGTAGCTTAGTGCGTATGCTATTGCGTTCGTTTCGCCGCCGCGGCTTTAACCTGCGGCATATTTACATAGTCGGTGCGGGCGATTTAGGGCGTGAAGTGGCGAGTCGTCTTGCCGCTTCGCCGTGGATGGGCCTACACGTCGCGGGTTTTTATGACGATAATCCAGCATTGCAAAAAACCATGGTGGCGGGTGTTCCTGTGCAAGGTACGCTCGACGATTTGCCGCTAAATCTTCAACATGCAGATATCGATCAAGTTTGGATGACCTTGCCTTTGCGTGCAGAGGATCGTGCCAAAAGTTTGTTGCATAATCTTCGTCATCATAATATCCAAATCCGCTTCGTACCCGACATATACGGTTTTCAGTTGCTTAACCACTCCATTACTGAAGTTGCGGGCTTGCCGGTAATTAACTTGACCGAATCCCCCATGAGCGGGATAAATCATGTTTTAAAATTACTCGAAGACCAAATTTTAGCCATCCTATTTTTAGTTTTACTTGCACCCTTGATGCTTGCCGTAGCAGTCGGCGTTAAGCTTAGTTCGCCGGGACCGGTGTTGTATCGGCAACGTCGCGTGACCTGGAATGGCGAGCATTTTGAAATTTATAAATTTCGCTCTATGGCGGTAGGGGCGGAGCGCGATAGCGGGCCCGTCTGGGCGCAACGAAATGACGCGCGAACGCATCCATTCGGCGCGCTGTTGCGTCGTTGGAGCTTTGATGAATTACCGCAGCTCTTCAACGTCCTAAAAGGCCAAATGTCCATAGTCGGACCGCGCCCGGAGCGCCCCGAGTTTATAGAGAAATTTAAAGATCTAGTGCCGGGGTACATGCAAAAACATTTGGTAAAAGCCGGCATCACAGGCTGGGCGCAAGTGAACGATCTACGGGGTGATTCCGATTTACATAAGCGCATTGAGTACGACTTGTTTTATATCGAAAACTGGTCAGTGTGGTTTGATTTACGCATTATATTCCTCACCATTTTTAAAATATTCAATAGCCGCCATGCATTTTAAAAAGAGTGTATTAGCGGCGACCGCGCTGTTGCTCGTTAGCGCAACGATACTCACGGTGGTGTATTTGCTTGCCAATGCGCCCACTCAATGGTTAGGTCAAGCGGCGCAGACTATTCCTGGCTCCAGTTTTAATATGGCACGAGGCGTCGGGCACGCAGAAGGCGATGTACTATTTGTAGAAGAACCCGGCGCTGACGGGATTGCCATTGCCGCATATCAATCGTATGGACTGAATGCGCAAGACTACCCGCAATTAACGTTTAACGTGAGTACGGCGGCGGCCGCGCCACCGGAAGTGTTGTTGTTGTGGCGCACGGCCGAAAACCCGGGCACAACGACGACGCGGCGGCTGGTCTGGCAAAGCAATCAGCTCGCCCGACTGCCCTTAGGGGAAGATTCCGAGTGGCAGGGGGAAATTATCGGCCTGGCCTTGGTAATACGCGGCGTTATCCATGCACCGCTAATCATAAAAAATCTCACGCTGCAATCCAACAGCAGTACTGCGATATTGGCTAACCTCCTGGAAGGCTGGGGATACGTCGAGCCGTGGCACGGCGGCTCCATCAATTATATTTACGGCGGTAAGGAGGATGCGGCCGTTCCCATCATTTTGGCGGCAACCACCTTGATCACTTTAGCGCTGATTATTTATGGACTATGGGCTAAGTGGCGGCATCATGCTATTAATCCCGTTGTAATTGCTGTTTTGGTGGCGCTAAGTTGGGTGTTAGTGGATTTACGGTGGCAAGGCAATTTGTTTGTGCAGCTTAGCCAAACGCACGCTCGCTACGCTGGCAAGAATTGGGCAGAGAAACATCGCGCGGCCGAGGACGGCGATCTTTTTAATTTTACCCAAGCTACAAAGGCCAAGTTGGGCGCGGCTCCTGCCAGAATTCTGGTATTTTCTGATTTGGACTATTTCCGTGGCCGCGCCGCTTATCATCTTTATCCACACAATATTTATTATTTGATTAAAGATGCATCCTTGCCTGACGCGGGGTTACTTCACCCCGGCGAATATTTATTTTTATATCAAAAACGTGGCGTGCAGTATCACCCCGGGAAAAAAGAATTATTGTGGAACGGCAAGCCGCTTCCGGTCGAGCCGATTCTAGTTGCCAATGGCAATGCCTTGTTTAAGGTGCGGTGAATGGATGTAATACGCGTGTTGATGGGAATCGTGTTGCCATGGGCGCTAGGCAGTGTATGGGTGCGCTTCTGCTGGAATAAAACTGTGGTGCCCAAGCTTACGTTATTGTTGGGTTATGGCTACGTTGTGGGCATGGTGGCCACCACACTTATCATGCGGGCTTTAAGTTTGGCTGGCATACGCTTTAGTCTCGTGACTATTAGCGTCGCTTTATTGATCTTCATCGCGGCGGGGGTATGGTTGAATCGGGGTGCGCGGTGGCCAAAATTGCGCGCAAGCAGTTTGGCAACCACAGCGGTCGCGGCGATTTTTTATTTTCTTCTAATACTCATTAGCGTGCGGCTACTTACGCTGGGCTTTGAAATAATGTGGCGGCCGCTTTTCCCATGGGATGCGTGGGCACAGTGGGCGACCAAGGCGAGAGTCTGGTATGAGCTAGGGAGCATGGCGCAATTTGTACCCGCGCACGCTTGGTTTGCGGGCACTGCGTATACCGATTCGGCGCCGCACTATCCTTCCACCATTCCGCTGATTCAAACGTGGATGAGTTACGCGCTGGGGCGTTGGGACGACACACTCATTAATTTTCCCTGGCTAGCATGTGCCGTTGCCGCGGGTTTGGTTTTTTATGGTGAAGCGCGCGACTCAGAAATTCAACCTTTGTTGGCAATCGTTTTTAGTTATTTTTTATTATCGCTACCAATTTTAAATGTGCACGTGGCCTTAGCGGGTTACGCCGACTTATTCATGGCCGTGGTATATGGATTGGCGGCTATAGCGTTTTGGCGGTGGGCCGAGTCGCGGGACCGCCGACGGGGTCTCTTAGCGCTTGTGTTGATTTTAAGTTGCCCTTTAATTAAAACCCCCGGCATTGTTTGGGCACTCACCTTTGTTCCAGCGACCTTGGTGGTATTGTTGCCGCGTGTTGGCTTAATGCTTGCGGGTGCGCTTGCCGCTTTGGCATTAGCTCTCCTGGGAATTCTTGCGCAAACCGACCCCATCATTTTGGGTTACAAGCTGCACGCTAATTTCAGTCCCGTTTGGGCGCCGCTCCTGCAAAATTATTTTGTTCTGGATAACTGGCATCTATTTTGGTTCTTGTTTGTCGGGTTGGCGTTGATCTCGTATAAATCGCTATTTGCTCCGTTTCTGCGGGCTAAAACGGTACTGGTGTTAACCGGCTTAGCTTTTTTAGGCGTGGTTTTCTTTTTTACAATGGCAGAAGCCTGGGTCACAGATTTTACAACGGTGAATCGCGCTACCTTGCATATCGTACCGGCGCTGATGTTTTATACGATGCTTTTAGCGCAGCGATACTTTAACGGCGCGGATTTGGGGTAAAAAGTCTGGGTTTAGCTGCTCGGCGATGGGGAAGGGATACTTAAAATCCAAAATCAAAAGGCAAAATTAAACCGAAACCGAAACCCGAGGGACTATACAGGTTGTGTCCGTGAGGTGAACGGACAAAGGCATGCCACCGGGACTAGAATTATGCGGTGGCGCTTAATTTGGCATACTCGAGTGCCAGCCATTTAACGCCGCTATGGGCAAAATTGACCTGTACGCGGGCGTCTCGCCCCCGGCCTTCGCAATTAATGATTACGCCGCTACCAAATTTGGCGTGCAATACGTTTTGTCCGATGCGCCACGGTGAAGAATCTAGCGGGGAACTAGCGCCTGCCCGGGGGCTAGCCGGGGTGCTGCTGGGGCTATAAAAAGCGGTGTGTGCAACTTTTTTGCGATTCATGGCTTGCAGCAATTGCGCCGGTATTTCGCTGACAAAACGCGATGGGATGCCGTAACGAAATTGCCCATGCAGCATGCGCTTTTCGGCAAAGCTAAGATAAGCGCGGCGGCGCGCGCGGGTTAATGCGACGTACATGAGCCGACGTTCCTCTTCCAGCCCATCAATTTGATTAAAGCTGTTTTCGTGGGGAAATAACCCCTCTTCCAAACCGCTAATAAATACGCTGTGGAACTCTAAGCCCTTGGCCGAGTGTACGGTCATAAGCTGCAGGGCATGTTCGCCGACACCCGCCTGATGTTCACCGGCTTCTAGCGCCGCATGGCTAAGAAAGGCGGACAAGCTGGGGTCTTCATTGTCATGGATGAAGGCCGTGGCGGCGTTAACTAACTCATGCAGATTTTCTAAGCGGTCCGCGTCTATTTTCTCAGCTTGATACTGCCGCTCTAAACCAGACGCCATCAATACGTGATCGATGATCTCGGGCAGACTTAAATTTTCCACGGCGGTGCGCATATCGCTAACGAGGCGCACAAACCCGGCAATACCTTTTTTTGCGGCGTCCGTGCTGCCCTCCGCCCCGCGCAGGGCGGCTTGCCAAAGGCTGCTGCCCTGCTGCACGGCAACGCTTTGCAACTGCTCCAAACTGCGCGCGCCTATCCCCCGAGCCGGGAAATTAACGATGCGCAGCAGGGCATTGTCATCATCAGGATTTGCAATGAGGCGTAAATAGGCGAGCGCGTGCTTGATCTCTTGACGCTCAAAAAATCGTAACCCACCATAGACGCGATACGATATTCCAGCGCTAAACAAAGCGTGCTCTAAAACCCGGGATTGCGCGTTGGAGCGATATAGCACAGCCATATGATCGAGGGCGACCCCTTCAGCTTGCAAGAACTTAACTTCATCTACGATAAAGCTGGCTTCCTCTTGATCATTTTCCGCGGTGAACACGCGTATGGCTTCGCCAGAACCTTCGCTGGTCCACAAATTTTTGCCCAAACGTTTTTCGTTGCGGCTAATCAGCGCATTGGCGGCGTCTAATATATTGCCATGCGAACGATAGTTTTGCTCCAAACGAATAATGGTTTCCACGTTAAAGTCGCGTTGAAAAGCCTGCATATTGCCGACGTTCGCACCGCGAAACGCGTAGATGGATTGATCGTCGTCACCTACCGCAAAAATTTGCGAATGGCCGCCCGCTAATAATTTTAACCAGAGATATTGCAAGCGATTGGTGTCCTGGAATTCATCTACTAAAATATGTTTAAAGCGCGACTGATAGTGTGCGCGCAGCACGTCGTCGCGACTCACCAACTCATAACAGCGCAACAAAAGCTCGGCAAAATCTACCACGCCTTCCCGTTGGCATTGCTCATCGTAAGCCGCATACAGGTCTTGCAGCTTTCGTCTGCGGGAATCCGCTGCCACTACGCGATCCGCGCGTACCCCCTTTTCTTTTTCAGCATTGATAAAATATTGCACTTCACGCGGCGGAAACTTTTCGGTATCAACATTCAATAGTTTCAGCAGGCGCTTAACCGCGCCCAGCTGGTCTTGGCTGTCCAAAATTTGAAAAGTGCTGGGGAGGCGCACAGCTTGATGGTGGGCGCGCAGCATGCGATTACAAAGGCCATGAAAAGTGCCTATCCAAACCCCACGTAAGTTAGCGGCGGTCATGGAAGATAAGCGCAGCAACATTTCTTTGGCAGCCTTATTGGTAAAAGTTACAGCCAACACCTCATTTTGGCTAATACCACGGGCGTGCAATAAATGCGCAATGCGGGTCGTTAACACCCGCGTTTTGCCGCTGCCAGCGCCCGCTAGGACCAAGGCCGAGCCTTGTTCCAGCGTGACTGCCGTTAATTGTTCGGGATTAAGCTGGCTTAAGTAAGAAGAGTAAGCAGGGTAGCTAGCCATAAATACGCTAAAATTAATAAATTCAGATTATAAGACAGCGAACCCGCTTTGACATGATTAAAATTTTCTACTTTGCACGAGGGGTCGAGGCCTTGGACGTGGCCTCATTGGCGAACTTGCACCCGACTGCAACGCCCGAGCCCCGCTAGGTTTCCCCGTGCCGCGCCTATTAATCTTAAGCGTCGGCCACAGCTTACCGGCCTGGGTCAATGCCGGCTTTGAGGATTACGCGAAGCGCTTACCGCAACTAGAGTTAATAGCTTTAAAACCAGCAAAGCACAGTAACAAGACTATGATTTTAGAGGCAGAGCGCAAACAAATTGAAGCCGCCTGCCCGAAATCTTGCACGCGCGTTGCGCTGGATAGCCAAGGTAGGTGCTACACTACTCAAGCGTTAGCAACGACGCTAGAAAAATGGATGGCTCATGGTAAGGACCTCGTGTTTATCATAGGCGGCGCTGAAGGGCTGCATCCCTCGCTTAAAATTGACACCCCGGTATGGTCACTCTCGCCGCTTACGCTTCCGCATGGCTTGGCGCGTATTGTTGTGGTAGAGCAGCTGTATCGCGCCACAAGCTTGCTGCACAATCACCCCTACCACCGTGCGTGAAATTTTCAGTGAAAGTGGCGGCGTTGCCCGGATTACTCCCGGTCCATCACCCACCCGTCTCCGGGCGCTGCAATGAGCTTAGGTAAAAATCGAATTTACTTGGCCTCGCGCTCACCGAGGCGGCGTGAGCTGCTTAAGCAAGTGGGGGTAAATTTTGAAATTATTATTGCCGACGTGGATGAGCAAATTTTAAAAAACGAGCCTGCACATGCTTATGTTGCCCGTATCGCCAAGAAAAAAGCGGAGGCTGGCTGGCAGTATGTGCTGGATCGCCGGCTACCTTACTATCCAGTATTGGCGGCGGATACAGTCATTGCGACGGATAAAAAAATATTAGGCAAGCCCACCAGCAAAGCAGATGCCGCTGACATGCTGGCGCAGTTGTCTGATAAAAAACACAAAGTACTGACAGGGGTAGCGATAGCGTATCAAGGTAAAACGTTAAGCCAAACTTCAACTACCCAAGTGCAGTTTAAAAAATTGAGCGAGGCCGAAATTGCGCGCTATATTGATAGCACCGAACCCTTAGACAAGGCCGGCGCCTATGCAATTCAGGGAAAAGGCGCGGCTTTTGTATCTATGTTAGAAGGCAGCTACTCGGGCGTAGTGGGCTTACCCCTATTTGAAACTGCGCAATTGCTCAAACAGTTTGGAATTGAAATATAATCCACTTCGAGATTAACCTCACCTCGACAGATTCGTTAGCGGTGTCGCGTACCGAACCAATTCTAGAAGTCGGATTATCCATTGTTAAAATAATATTGGAAGACCCATGCCCGAGGAAATTTTAATCAATGTGACCCCGCAGGAAACGCGGGTCGCGGTAATCCAGCAGGGTGTCGCACAGGAACTACACATAGAGCGCAGTAACGCGCGCGGCTTGGTGGGAAACATCTATCAGGGTCGGGTGTGCCGGATACTGCCAGGTATGCAATCCGCTTTTGTCGATATCGGATTGGAGCGCGCGGCATTTTTGCACGTCGCCGACATATGGCAAGACCGGCAGATCGAAACTAAGCCCATTGAAAAACTGCTAAACCCGGATCAAACCATCGTCGTGCAAGTGTTAAAAGATCCGATAGGCAGTAAGGGTGCGCGGCTTACCACACAAATCGGGATCGCCGGCCGTTTTTTGGTCTATCTGCCGCAGGAGAGCCGAATTGGCATTTCCCAGCGCATCGAGGATGAAAACGAGCGGGAAATTTTGCGTGGCAAGTTGCAGCAATTGCTGCCCGCGCTGGAGGGCGGGGGATTCATTATCCGCACCATGGCGGAGGCCGCCAGCGACAAAGAGCTAACCGCTGACATTGCGTTTCTGCAAAAACTGTGGGGGGGTATTCTTGATACGGCAAAAAAAGCCACGCCGGTAACGCTGCTCTATGAAGATCTCAACTTACCGCTGCGGGTATTGCGCGATTTTGTTAATGACGACAGCACGCGGATACTCATTGATTCGCGCGAATCCTTCCAGAAAATGCAGGCGTTTGCCGCCGAATATACCCGTAACGTCTTGCCCCGGTTGGAACACTATCCGGGGGATCGTCCCTTATTTGATTTATACGGAATAGAAGACGAGATAGAAAAAGCGCTGTCGCGGCGAGTCACGCTGAAATCCGGGGGCTCGCTTATCATCGACCAAACCGAAGCGCTAACCACGATAGACGTTAACACCGGGGGCTTTGTCGGCGGCCGCAACTTTGACGACACGATTTATAAAACGAATTTAGAGGCCGCGCAAGCCATCGCCCGTCAACTCCGTTTACGCAACTTAGGCGGAATCATCATTATCGATTTTATCGATATGGATAACGAAGATCATCAAGCGTCGGTATTGGAAGAATTAAAAAAGGCACTGGAAAAAGACCGCACGCGCATCACCATAAATGGTTTCTCCTCCCTGGGTTTGGTGGAAATGACGCGCAAACGCACCCGTGAAAGCTTGGCGCACATTTTGTGTGAACCCTGCCCCACTTGCCAGGGGCGCGGTGAATTAAAAACCCCGCGTACCGTATGTTACGAAATTCTCCGCGAATTGGTGCGCGAGGCCCGGCAGTTTAACGCCCGCGAATTTAGAATTTTGGGCTCGCAACAAGTGATCGATTTATTTCTTGACGAGGAGTCGCAAGGCTTAGCGCAACTCGGCGACTTCATCGGCAAACCTATTTATTTGCAAGTTGAGACGCAATACAGCCAAGAACAATACGATATTGTGCTGATGTAACTGGCTCTAGGCCTGCGCGTTTGTGTTTTTATCCGGCAGACCAGGTTTCGCGGCCGGCATATTTTTTGATCATCCGATTTTCTGTTCTGCTCCACGTTCGTCAAAGAAGGAGCGCGCCTATTTGTATGGGGGCTTCCTAACTATAATGACCATTATGATTAATTGGTTTACGGCCGCCCACATTATGGTCAAGAATCCGCGTAGGCGGCGATTTGTAGCGCCGACTCAGTATAGATAGTGCCAGATATCTTGTACACACACGTAGTTACATACCGAGATTTTCAGGCTATAGTGCATACATGTACATCCTTAAGGGTTATTGAAATGCACAATACCAGAGTTTTCCGAAATGGTAATTCGCAGGCGGTGCGAATTCCCGCCGAACTTGCTTATGAGCAGACCGATATAGAGTTAGAAATAGAACGTGTTGGCGTTGAGCTGCGCATTCGTCCTGCGCGTCGGCTATTAACTGGCGTATTAAAGAAGTTCGCAAAATTTGGGCCAGATTTTATGGCCAAAGGACGCGGGGACCATGAGCAAGCCGAGCGTGAGGTACTGTAATGCCGCGTTACATGCTCGATACCAATATGTGTATTTACTTGATGAAAAACCAGCCGGAGCCCGTCGCCAAGCGCTTCTCTAAATGCTATGTCGGCGACGTGGTGATGTCAGCGATAACGCTCGCTGAGTTGGAGTATGGGGTCTTTGTTTCCGCGAACAGGGCGCAAGAGCGCCGCAACCTCGCCGCCCTAATTAAAGACATTCCGGTAGCGGCTTTTGATAACGTTGCTGCGAGCACCTATGGTCCGATTCGGGAAGCCACGCGCGAACGCAAGAAGGACCACCTCAATAAACTCATAGCGGCACACGCGGTATCGCTAGACGTCGTGCTGGTGACTAATAACGAGCGCGATTTTACCGGTTACCCTGGCGTTAAGGTTGAGAATTGGCTCAGGGAATAACTAGAACGGTACTCTATCTCAAGCCTTGGGTTTTTGCGCGGACACCTTTTTTTGGCTGACCGGGGCTTTGCGCTCTTGCCGTACTTGCTTAATAAGTTGGTCGGCAACTTGTAGCGAAGCGGCGTGGGAGCCGGCGGTGCTACCCGACGTGACATATTTACCATCGATAATTAAAGACGGCACACCGGTTATGCCATAAGCTTTGGTGAGCTGCTTTGCGCGGTTGACCTTGCTTTGCACGGAAAAAGACTGATAAGTATCGTTAAAGGTCTTGCCATCCACCCCGTGTTTAGCGACCCATTCCAGTAAGGTTTTTTCATCAGAGAGATTAATATTTTCCACATGCATGGCGTTAAAGATGTCTCCATGAAGCTTTTCAGTAAGGCCCAACGCTTCTAGCGTATAAAAGGCTTTGGTGAGGGGCACCCACGAGTCACGAAAAACCGCAGGCATGCGCCGAAAAGTCACGTCCTTGGGTAGTTGCTTTACCCAGGGCGTGAGAGAAGATTCAAGATCGAAGCAGTGCGGACAGCCGTAATAAAACACTTCTAAAACTTCAATATTTTTCCCGGTCTCGGTAGGTTGAGGTGGCGTAATTAAGGTAAATGTTTTGTTGGGCTCAGCGGCTGTGGCTACGCTAGCGGCGGTCAAAACCAGCAACAGAAAAAAGTGCGAGAGTAAACTATTTAAGCGGCTTAGAACGGGCATGTCTTGATCTCCTATCGCAATTCGTGAATATTGGTCATCGTCATTCCCCAATGGCGGCGTAACCCCAGTGCGTTATAAAAACTGGATTCCCGCTTTCGCGGGAATGACCGCCCTTACTAGGTTCGCAAAGCCGGAATAACCGCATTTGTTACATTAGCGGCGGTGCACTTTAACGGGAGACGCCGTCACCCCGTTTTGTGCCAGGGACTCACGCATTTTTGTAAAGTCACTGACGCTATCAAACGGTCCCACCCGCACCCGATACCAAACGCCCTTTTCCGGAATAGTTGCGGTCTCCACCTTCGCTTCTATCCCTAATAAGGCCAACTTCGCTTTAAGGTTATCGGCTTCTTCCGAAACTTGAAAGGAACCCGCCTGGAGGTAATAATTGGTGGGTTCCTTACTCGCCTCTGCCTGTTGGATGTCTTGTTCGCTAATCGGTTCCTCGAGTCCCGGTAGTATAGTGTAAAAATCAAACCGCGGCTTCTCCGCTTTATTCGCAGCCTCGCCCAAGGTCTGCGCTGGCTGAGGTTTCGCGGGCTGGGTTACCGCGCGTACATCGGTCTTGGGGGAAGCAGCCTTGAATCCTGTGTCACCCGGTTTTAGCAAAAACATCAGTGCCACGGCGATGACCAGGCTGACAGCTACCCCTAAACCCACTCCCGTTAATACGGGATTAGGCCTTTTGCGGGACTTATTTTTTACGCCGGGTTTATAATCTCTACTCATCTCTACATTTTCTCGGGCGCGCTCACGCCCAGGAGCGTTAAGCCGTTCGCCAATACCTGCCGGGTGGCGGCGACCAAAGCGAGCTTGGCGCGCTTACCCTGCTCGTCTTCAATTAGGAATTGTTGCGCATTGTAATAACTATGTAAATCGCCGGCGAGCGCTTGCAAATAATAGGCGATTAAATGCGGGCTGAGTTCTTGGGCGGCGGAACCCACGGTTTCCGGATATTGGGCCAGGCGTTGCAGTAAGTTTAGCTCGTGTGGGGAAGTCAGCGTTGCCAAATCGGTATCGGCCAACGCTGCGACGTCCCCGCCCCACAGCGCTAGCACGCTACAAATGCGAGCATGCGCGTACTGAATATAGTAAACCGGATTTTCATTCGTTTGCGAGGTGGCCAAATCCAAATCAAAATCCAAGTGTTGATCGGATTTACGCATCACATAAAAAAAGCGCGCCGCATCGTTGCCGACCTCTTCACGCAATTCACGCAGCGTCACGAATTCGCCCGAGCGAGTAGACATGGGGGTTTTCACGCCATTGCGATATAAAACGGCGAACTGCACTAAGGTAACTTTGAATTGCTCAACCGGGCACTGCAACGCACTTAGCGCGGCTTTTAGGCGTTCGATGTAGCCGTGATGATCCGCGCCCCAGACATTGATGACCTGATCAAAGCCGCGCTGAAACTTATTTAAGTGATAAGCAATATCCGGAACAATGTAGGTGTATTGCCCATTGGCACGTTGCAGCACACGATCTTTTTCGTCGCCAAAGGCTGAGGAGCGCAACCACAGCGCGTCTTCTTGGGAATAGACATAGCCGCTGGCTTCAAGCCGGGACATTGCATCTTGCACCATGCCACTATCAAATAAAGATTTCTCAGAAAACCACGAGTCGAACGTAACGCCAAACTCCATTAAATCGTTGCGGCAGTCACCCAGTTGCTCGGTCATGGCAAAATCATGGATGTAGGCGTAATCCTGACCCAGCAGAGCCTTGGCATTAGCGATTAAGCCATCCAAGTAGGTTTCGCCTTCTTCCGCCGCGAGGCCCTTGAGCACGGTCCAAGGTTGGTGCACATAGCGATCCGCGTGCGCTGCATAAATCTGTTTTGCCATTGCTTTAACGTATTCGCCTTGATACGCATTGGCGGGGTAGGGCACGTTAATGCCGCTCAGTTCTAAATAACGCAGCCAAGTGGAGATGGCTAAAATATCCATCTGCCGACCGGCGTCATTGACATAATATTCCCGGCTGACATTAAAGCCCGCGGCTTCCAGCACGTTGCACAGACTCGCGCCAAAGCTCGCCCCGCGTCCATGGCCCACGTGCAAAGGACCGGTGGGATTAGCGGAAACAAATTCCACTAAAACCTTTTTATTCTGGCCGCTTAGACTGCAGCCATAGCGTTCGGCTTGCGCGAAAATGTCTTTTAAGACCGCATGTTTCGCGGTATGGGTAAGAAAGACATTTATAAAACCGGCGCCCGCAACATCAGCTTTGGCAACTAAGGATGATGGGGGGAAAGCAGCTAAGATCGCGGTGGCTAGTTCACGTGGGGCCCGCCCGGTTTTTTTTGCGAGCACCAAGGCGATGTTGCACGCGTAGTCTCCATGTTCGGCATGCTTGGGTTGGCTGATCTCGATTGCGCCATTTGCATAGTCGGGTAACACCTGTGCAATTGCCTGACGAAAAAGCGCTAGGAGTTGGGTTTTCAAATCACACCTTTTATATTTTTTACAATTGAACCAGGTGGCATACCCTGGTATACTTCAAACACCTTTAGACATGGCCATTTCGGCCGCC
>CAYYOS010000019.1:0-2134 GCA_964473355.1 uncultured Burkholderiales bacterium
CGGATATTTTTAATATTCTGTTGCAAGTGATGGATCACGGCACATTAACCGACAACAATGGCCGCAAAGCCGATTTTCGTAATGTGATCATAATCATGACCACTAACGCCGGTGCTGAATCCCTTAGCCAAACAGCAATTGGTTTTATGCGCTCGAAGAAAGCTGGCGATGAAATGGCGGAAATTAAACGGATGTTTTCTCCGGAATTCCGTAATCGCCTGGACGCAATTATTTCGTTCAACGCCTTAGATAATGAAGTTATTTTACAGGTTGTCGATAAGTTCTTGATGCAGCTGGAAGATCAGCTCCACGAGAAAAAAGTCGATGCAACCTTTACGCCGGCACTTAAAGCTTATCTCGCTGATAACGGATTCGATGCGCTGATGGGTGCGCGTCCCATGTCGCGACTAATACAAGACTTAATCCGCCGGGCATTAGCCGATGAATTATTGTTCGGGCGCCTAAATACTGGCGGCAAAGTTACCGTCGATATTGACGATGACGACAAGATTCGTTTGGTATTTAAGGAAGAAGAAAGTGCGCCGGATGCAATCGGGGCGGCAGATGCGTCTCTGGACTAAGATTTGGGATTAGATATTACGTTTTAGATAATACGTTAGGGCCAAACTTTGTTTAAGTGCCCGCTTCAGGCGCGCTTTTCGCAAGATTGAGCTTGTCTGGATAAGCCCAGAAGTTTTGCCACGCGCCGAGTACCAGATTAGGATATTCTGGTCGTCCTAAACTGCCATTATATCTGCCCAGCGCCCGAAAGTAGTTTCCTTTCTCGATGTCCAGATAGTGACGCAGTATGGTGCATCCATAGCGGAGATTTACGCGCAGGTGAAATAAATTTTGTTCTTTTGTGCCAATAGCTTTCACCCAAAAAGGCATAACTTGCATATAGCCTTGTGCATTAGCAATTGATACGGCGTATTTTTTAAATCCGCTTTCGACCTGAATTAAACCCAAGACCAGTTGTGGATCTAACCCGGCGCGCGTTGCCTCATAATGCACGCTTTTTAGAAAGTCCAGTCGGCTGGAAGCGTCCGGCATGCGTTTTTCCAAGCGCTTAGACATTTCATTTAGCCAAGTGCGCCCTTCATGTTCAGAGGAAAAAGCAAGTGAGGGGGCGGCACGATCGCTAACGGATTTGCTTAACGCGGCTCTGACGCTGGCACTTAAGGGCTCTTCGAGCTGGCTACCAGCTATTAAAGGTGACGCGTACAGGCACAAAGCGGCAATCAAGGGCAGCATAATTAAGCCCCATTGTGGAAAGTACGTCGCTGCGGTTACTTGCTTTAAGCTCTTCATTTATTCCAAACCAAGGATTTTAACAAGGCTACTGCATTGTCCCCCGGCAACTTTTGCGAGGTGGGGTCAGTGCGCGCTTGGTATTCGATTTCACCGTTTTTTAATCCCCGATCGCTGATTACAACGCGATGCGGAATGCCCAACAATTCAGTTTCAGCAAAAAGTACGCCAGGACGTTCATCCCTATCATCTAAAAGTACGTCTATGCCCGCTTCAAACAATGCGAGGTAAAGAGTTTCCGCCGCACTTTTTACTGCCTCACTCTTTTGGTAACCGATCGGCACGATGACCATCTCGAAAGGTGCAATTGCCCCGGGGAATATTATACCATTAGCATCGTGGCCTTGTTCAATGGCTGCCCCCACGATCCGCGAAATACCTATTCCGTAGCAGCCCATTTCCATAACTCGGCTTTCTCCGGCTTCATTTAGAAAAAGCGCGTTCATTGCCTCAGAGTATTTACGGCCTAGCTGGAAAATATGACCTACCTCGATGCCGCGGCAAATTTCCAAGCTGCCCTTACCGTCCGGGCTGGGATCGCCCGCCTCGACGTTGCGAATATCCGCAACCACGGGTTTCGCTATATCGCGGCCAAAATTGACGCCCTGGTAGTGATAGCCTGCTTCGTTAGCCCCGCACACGAAGTTTACTAAACTCGCCGCCGCGTGGTCCGCGACTAGCGGGATGTTCAGGCCAAGTGGCCCTATCGAGCCCACAGGAGCTTGGCCGTAAGCCCGAATTTGCTCATCGGACGCGAGACGCAACGGGCTCGCAACCAGCTCCAGTTTAGCGGCCTTAATCGCGTTAAGGGTATGGTCGCCCC
>CAYYOS010000019.1:2144-23609 GCA_964473355.1 uncultured Burkholderiales bacterium
AGAGCGCAACCAGGTTTCCATCCTGGCCTTCCACCAACAGCGTTTTTAGACATTGCGCTGGCGGAATGCGCAGAAAATCGCTTACTTGTTCAATTGTGTGTTGGCCGGGGGTTGCAACTTTGCGTAAATCTTCTAGTACGGCGGTGTGGGGGTCCTGTGGTACGGCTTCAGCTAATTCTAAGTTCGCGGCATAGTCCGAGTCCGGGCAAAAAGCAATGGCGTCTTCTCCGGAATCTGCCAATACGTGAAACTCGTGGGAGCCGGTGCCGCCGATCGCGCCGGTATCTGCAGCGACTGCCCGAAATTTCAAACCTAGGCGTGCAAAAATTCGCGTATAGGTCTCAAACATTATTTGATAAGTACCAACTAAACTTTCCTTATCGGCATGGAAGGAATAGGCGTCTTTCATAAGAAATTCACGCGCCCGCATCACACCAAAACGTGGCCGAATCTCGTCGCGAAATTTAGTTTGAATTTGATAGAAACATACAGGCAATTGCCGATAGCTTTTTATTTCGCGGCGCGCGACATCAGTAATGACTTCTTCATGGGTGGGGCCAAAACAAAAGTCCCGTTGGTGGCGATCTTTCATGCGCAGCAATTCGGCCCCATAGAAGTCCCAACGCCCGGATTCTTGCCATAACTCCGCCGGCTGCACCGCAGGCATTAACAGTTCTAAGGCGCCGCTTTGATTCATTTCTTGGCGAACAATTGCTTCAACTTTTCGCAAGACGCGCAAACCCAGCGGCATCCAGGTGTATAAACCCGAAGCCTCGCGTTTTATTAGGCCTGCGCGTAGCATCAGTTGATGGCTAATGAGCTCGGCTTCGGCTGGCGCTTCTTTTAGGGTGGAAATGTAAAATCGCGAGGCGCGCATGCAAACATCCTGCAAAAAGCTAAGGATTTTACCGCTATTTGACTAACTTTGCTTGGTCAGGGCGCTGACGAAACGTCATCGCGCGTGGGCCTTTTTTGGCGGCCTGGCGCACTAGTCCATCTTTATCTTCAAGCAGTAGTTGACGCTGCGCAGGCGTGATGAGGGGGTTGCGCGCGATAAAGTAACGCACATTGGGGTCGCGGTCCGAGACAAACTTGGAAACTAGCTCCGCCGTCAGATCATGGCGTTTAGCGATACATAAGCGGATCACGTGATCCTCATCGGCGCCCAGCAAGTCAATTTCTGCCGGGCTAAGATCAGCGCGGCGCGCAAAGTACACGCGAATTTGCATCCACTGGTCGCGCAAAATAAAGCGCCGGTACGCGGGGTCTAAGGGCTCTGCGACCGCAAGCGCCATGCGT
Source organism: uncultured Burkholderiales bacterium (assembly GCA_964473355.1). Taxonomy (GTDB): domain Bacteria; phylum Pseudomonadota; class Gammaproteobacteria; order Burkholderiales; family REEB80; genus CAYYOS01. The sequence goes on from CAYYOS010000019.1 coordinate 3,444, forward strand.
TCTTTTAACTCCAGTTTTTTATAGTTGGCCGCGACATCCGTAGGGTTCATTGTGGTCGATAGGGACGGCGAAGATCATAGAGCCGGATACTTTCGTCGTCCGAAGCGGACGCTATGAACTGTCCGTCTGGGCTAAATCGTATCATTGCCCCGCAAAGCTCATGGGCGGCGTAGCGGCGGGCCACACTGAGCGTGTCGGTGTTCCAGAGGCGAATGGCAGAATCGGTATGGCGCCCCAAAGTGACCAATTGCGTGCCTTGGGGATTAAAATCTAAAGAGGTGATTAAGCCATTATGTTCCGCGGAAACGGTTTGTATGTTGCCGCTTGCCACATCCCAGGTAACAAACCGAAACCAAGTTCCTGCGGCCAGGAGCCTGCCGTCGGGGCTAAAACGCAGGTCACGGGGGTGTATGCCGTGACCATCAATTTGCCGCACGTTTCTCAGATCTGAATCCAGCAAAGTAATGCCTGCCTCGCTGGCTGCCGCCAAAGTAGGGCCATGGCGTGCGAGCGCCACAATGGGCGCGCCGATTTGCGCAGTTTTTTCCGGGACCAAATTGGAAATGTGATAGCGGCGTAAAAAACCATCTGCATGCCCCGCGGTGACCAGACCCTCATGGAGACTTAAGCTGGTGATAGCCGAGTTTGTCATTTGCACTGCTCTAGTATTGCGATCTAAGTCCCAAGCAATCAAGCGACCATCATCGGCGCCACTCATTAGTAAATTCGGGGAATGAAAAGCCAACGCGCGTACGCTATCAGTATGGGTCTGCAGCGTTTCCAGGAGGTGTGGCGGGTGAAGCTGCCAAAGCTTGATTTCACCCCGATAACCGCCACTAGCCAGCAGTTTATTGTCCGGGCTAAAAGCCACGGCGGTGACACCGAAAAGATGCGCGTCGTCGAAGGAAAAATCGGCCTGTTGCGCGGGCTGCAAATTAGCGCACCCCGCTAGAAAACTAATAACCACCAATAGTATTGCCGTGAATTCAGGCATAGCGCTGTGCGTATATAAAGGGGGTGTTGCTATTTTGTTTCGCATCCTTAAGCTTAGCCGCTGTAAATCCGTCTAACCGCAAGCAGACATTATGCACAAATCCCTATTTTCCAAAAGAAAAATCGATTATTTCAATATTTCAATTTTGAAATAAAAGTGACAGAAAGCTATTCTTCGGGCACGAAATATGAAAAAATCACAAATAACGTTAATGTATTATCGGGTTAACTATGATAGATCGCGAAGGTTACCGGCCCAACGTCGGAATCATTGTCTGCAACGCGAAGAATCAAGTGTTCTGGGGCAAGCGCATCAAAGAGCATGCTTGGCAATTTCCGCAGGGTGGAATTAAGGTAGGCGAATCCCCCGAGCAAGCGATGTTTCGCGAATTAAAAGAAGAAACCGGCCTGCAGGCTTGTCATGTGAAAATACTTGGCCGAACCAAGGATTGGCTGCGCTATGAAGTGCCGGAGCAATGGGTGAAGCGAGAGTGGCGAGGCAGTTATCGCGGACAAAAGCAAATTTGGTATCTGCTGCGGTTAATCGGACGCGATTGCGACGTTTCTTTACGGGCGAGCGCGCATCCCGAGTTTGACGCTTGGCGTTGGAATAATTATTGGGTGCCGCTGGACTCGGTAATAGAATTTAAGCGCGATGTTTATTTGCGGGCATTACACGAATTGGCGGCTTATCTCAAGAGCCCGGCGCGGCAAAAGTCCGCTTCGCTATAGTCTTTTCACAGCGAAGCCCTCTTTGGGGGCGGACCTGCCACACCCTTTAAGTCTGCATGCAAAAGATAATTTCCCTTTTTGACCGAGACGTTTTTTACTTAGAAGAAACACACCCCGCAGTCTTTTATATCAACGATCGAGAAGGTGGGGGTATTCTCATAAATACGCCTGCCTGGAGCCCCGAACTTTTAGAAGGGCTTCGTAACGTCGGGCCGCTTAACTATATCTTTTTCCCGAGTCGCTTTGGTGCGCGGGACGTCACAGCCTGGAAGGGGGCCAGCGGCGCCAAAACGATGGCCTATGGGCAGGAAGCAGCAGCGATCGAAGCGATAGATAAGACCTTAGGGCGCGAACATCGATTTTCCCGCACCATCGATTTTCTTCCCATGTCGGGCCGCACTAAGGGAAGTTGTGCGCTGCGATGCAAAAATAAGCCCGGGATTATATTTTTTGGGCCGATTTTGGATTGCGCGTTAGGTTCACCCACTTTAGTGCGCCATGCCGACGACGACTCATTCGAGAACCGCCTCTTTGGCGCTCTCGCCTTAAAAGACCTGAAGTTTGATTACGCCTTTACCGATGATTTTAAATGGGGTAAATGTTATTATGGACCTGGCGCGGATGCCGCCATACGTGCCGCCATCGACACTGTTATCGCGACTATTTAGGGCCCCCATGCAAAATCATTATCCTGCGCTAACTTCAATTCCTTTGGAAAAAAAGGGCGTGACAATTGCCCAGCCCCCCGCGCTACTCCCACAAAGCGTTTCTTTGGATAATCCTGCGCAGGATGTAATGACAGATTTAATGCGGGTGCGCGCCTTTACCATTGAACCCGATGCCACTATTGATGACGCAAGTTTAACCATGGCCCGTCGCAGCATACGCCTATTATTCGTAGTGGAGGGAGGCGAGGTGATAGGACTCATTACGTGTACTGATATTAACAGTGAAAAACCAGTTTTGTTTATGCAAACGCACGGAATTAATCGGTCCGATATTGAGGTGCGGGATATTATGACGTCCAGTGCCCAACTGGAAGCGATTGGTATTCATGATGTAGAACGCGCCAGCGTCGGAAATATCGTTGCCACTATGAGGAAGGCAGGGCGCCAACATGCGCTCGTAGTGGATTCTACCCAAGGCAAGCAAATTATCCGCGGCATTTTTTCAATCAAACAGATAGCCGCACAACTGGGCGTGGAAATTAACGTTAGCGAAATTGCAAAAACTTTTGCGGAAATTGAATCGCGTTTATTAAGCAGCGGATAATGACTAACTTGGTTCCGGCAGCCGTTCCTACTGTTATTTACACCGGCAACGAAACCGCCGAACCCATGTGGAAGATTGTGCCTACTCGCGATGAAAACGGCCGCTTACTCAGCGACTTCATGATGCTTATCCCTAAGCTTCGGGAACAACCGCTGGATTTTGTTCAGCACACCTTGAACTGTATTGCCGGCATACTACGAGCCCACGCCGAAGTGAGGTTCGTTAATCTTAATGTACCGTTAAATCTCTTGTGGATTTCGCATCGGAGCTTGCCTGGTGTAGGCCTTGAATTGGTTGCGCGCATTCAGAATCGCATTCCTCAGGCTTTACTCATCGCGCAAAAACTCACGCCGCGAACCTAAGCATCACCCCGATTAATATCCCGTTTGACAGGATAAAATTCGCCAGTTATACTTGGTACACAATTTAGATTAAGTCTAAGTCGTCGTCTATTATCAACCAACAAGGAGTTAAACCATGGAACTTAAAGGAAGTAAAACCGAGGAAAATTTAAAATACGCATTTGCGGGGGAGTCGCAAGCTAATCGTCGTTATCTCTATTTTGCAGCGAAGGCGGATGTAGAAGGCCAGAATGATGTAGCGGCGGTTTTTCGCTCTACCGCTGAAGGCGAAACCGGCCATGCCCACGGTCACTTGGAATATTTAGAAAAATGCGGTGACCCTGCGACTGGCCTGCCGTTTGGCCCCAGCCGCGACAATTTAAAAGCTGCCATAGCCGGCGAAACCCATGAATATACGGACATGTATCCGGGTATGTCTAAATCAGCCCGCGATGAGGGGTTTGAAGAAATCGCCGATTGGTTTGAAACGCTGGCAAAAGCGGAGCGCTCTCACGCCAACCGCTTTCAAAAGGCTTTGGATAGTTTAAGCGACTAATACTGTGAGAAGGGCGGCAGTACGCCGCCCTCATTGGAGAGGTATAAATGACGGCACGAGAGGGTAGCCTAGAGGCACCACAACGGCATCCGATTGATTGGCAAAATCCAGATTACTACGACGAAGGGTTGTTAAATGACGAATTACATCGTGTCTATGATGTATGTCATGGCTGCCGCCGCTGTTTTAATCTTTGTCACGCTTTCCCTACCTTATTTGATTTGATAGACGAGAGCAAAACAGGCGAGCTAGACAGCGTAGCTAAGGAACAATACGGCCGGGTGGTAGATCAATGTTATTTATGCGATATGTGTTTTATGACCAAATGCCCGTATGTGCCCCCACATCCTTTGAATATTGATTTTCCTCACTTAATGTTGCGCGCTAAAGCCGTAAAACACCAAAAGATGGGCGCGCGCTTTCGCGATCGAATGCTTTCCAGCACCGATTTTGTGGGCAAACTTGCTTCCATCCCGGTGGTGGTAAATTTCGTTAATGCAGCCTTAAAGACTCGCTTCACCCGCGTTGCCGCAGATACGATTTTGGGTATTCACCGAGATCGACGCTTGCCGCATTATCATCGCGCAACTTTTCGCAAACAAGCGCGCGGTAATCACGAGTTTCCCTTAAGGCAAGGTACGGTTCCCGGAAAAGTAGCCATTTATAGCACCTGCTACGTTAATTTTAATGAACCGGGCATCGGGTTAGATTTGCTGCGTGTCCTAGAGCATAATGAAATTCCCACACGAATAGTTGAAAAGGAAGCTTGCTGCGGGATGCCAAAATTGGAATTGGGCGATCTTAAGGCCGTACAGCGCCTAAAGGAAAAAAACATTCCGCTATTGGCAAAGCTTGCCCGAGAGGGATATGCGATTTTGGCCGCTGTGCCCTCTTGTGTGCTGATGTTCAAACAAGAGCTGCCCCTGCTCTTTCCTAATGACGCCGATGTAAAAATCGTAGCGCAGGCGATGTTCGATCCTTTTGATTATTTGTTAATGCGCCACAAGGATGGGCTTTTAAAAACTAATTTTACCCAGGCCTTGGGTAACATTGCTTACCATGTGCCGTGCCATCAGCGCGTGCAAAACATTGGATTACGCACGCGCGAATTGCTGCAAATGGCCCCGAGCACGACCTTTACCACGGTGGAGCGCTGCTCCGGTCACGATGGTACATGGGGCGTAAAATCTGAATTTTTCGCGCGATCCATGCAAATTGGTAAACCAGTATTTAAACTTATGACCGAAGCTAAAGCCGATTTTATTAGTTCGGACTGCGCCATTGCCGCGCGGCAAATACAACAAGGCATGGGAGACGGTGCGCCGCCTAAGCACCATCCTATTACTTTGCTAAAAATGGCGTATGGTCTTTAGGCAAATCAAGCCAACCATAGCGGGTAACAGGCGCGCTCCAATCTAGTTATCGTACTTGAATTGTGTAAATTAAATTAAGGAAAAAAATGGCAAATGAAGGCTACCACGAACCGCTAGATAAATTAAGCGCTGCAACGCTGGATATGCACCGCGCGGTACAGTCGTTAATGGAAGAATTGGAAGCGGTCGATTGGTATAGCCAACGCATGGACGCATGTACCGACCCGGAGCTCAAAGCTATATTGCAGCATAATCGCGACGAGGAAAAAGAGCACGCCGTGATGGTGCTGGAATGGATACGCCGCCGCGACCCGGAAATGGATAAACAGTTACGCAAAATCTTATTTAAAGACGGCCCCATTGCCGGGGATCACGAGGATGATCATGATGCCTAAGCTCACGCGTGACAGTTTGCTAAGCCTTGAGGCGTATGCAAAAACCCGTGCGGAATTCCGAGCGCAAGTCATTGCCCACAAAAAGAATCGCCAGCTCAATTTAGACCCGAACATATCCTTGCTTTTTGAGGATGACCTAACCATCCGTTATCAAGTGCAAGAAATGTTGCGTTCTGAGCGGATCTTTGAGGAGGAAGGCATACTCGAAGAATTAAATGCGTACAATCCGCTGATTCCGGATGGGCGCAATTGGAAGGCTACTATGCTGCTGTCTTATCCAGACATTGAAGAGCGCAAGAAAAAACTGGCAGGGCTAGTGGGCGTGGAGCATAAAGTATGGGTGCAGGTTGCCGGCTACGATAAAGTATACGGTATTGCCGACGAGGATCTTGAACGTAGTACGGATAACAAAACTTCGGCGGTACATTTTCTGCGCTTCGAGCTCAGCGATCCCATGGTGACAGCCATTAAGGCAGGCGCCGAGTTAACCGCGGGCATTGATCACCCCGCATTGAATATGCCTAAAGTAGTGGCCAACGCCGCTACGCGACTCGCCTTAGCCGCTGATTTTCAATAAGGTTTGGGGTAGGTTTGATTTAAGCGGCTCGGGGGCGATCCACGGCCAGTTCATTGAGGTAAAAATGTCCGATGCTTATCTCTTAAATTTAGTAGAAAAACGCTTTGGCAAAAAACCTTGGCCCTTACGAGTTGAGCTTTGGAATGGTCTCGCCCTTGATTTAGGCCAGCCGGCAAACGTGAAGGTGATATTTCGCACCCCCGCGGCACTCAGTCAATTGGTGAAGCCAACTTTAGGAAAGTTGGCGCAATCCTATGTGGAACAACAAATCGATTTAGTAGGAGACGCGCGGGACATTCTGGTATTGGGTGAAGATTTTTGCAATGCGCAAGCACAAGTGTTAAGCAAGCGATTTAATTTATTTAAGCGATTACGCCATAGTAAATTCTTTGATAAAAAGTCTATTAGCTATCATTACGACGTCTCCAATGATTTCTACGCGCTATGGTTAGATCAAAATAGGGTTTATTCCTGCGCCTATTTTAAAGAGGACGGTGATACATTAGACGTCGCGCAACAACAGAAACTGGATCACATTTGTCGTAAGTTAAATCTTCAGGCCGGGGAACGTTTTCTGGATATCGGCTGCGGCTGGGGCGGCTTAATACTGTGGGCGGCAACGCACTATCGTACCCGCTCGGTAGGGGTTACGCTAAGCAAGAATCAGTACGATTATATAAAAAACCAAATCCATGAGCGCGGACTGAGTCAATGGTGTGAGGTGCGGCTATGTGACTACCGGGATATTTCCGATATCGAAAATTACGATAAAATTGCCAGCGTCGGGATGTTTGAACACGTCGGTCGGAAAAATTTAAACCTTTACTTTAATCGAATTTTTTCTCTCCTTAAGCCTGGGGGGTTATTATTAAACCATGGCATAACGGCGGCGACTAAATTTACCCAGGGTCTGGGCAGCGACATGGGGGATTTTATCGATCGTTACGTGTTTCCTGGCGGGGAGTTGGTTCACGTGTCGGAAGTGCTGGCTGAAATGGCGGCGGCACAATTGGAAACGCTGGATGTAGAATCCTTGCGTCCGCACTACGCTAAAACGCTATGGCAATGGGTCAGCCGGTTGGAAGCAAACTATCAAGAGGCCAAGCATTTGGTTGGTGAGCAAAAATTTAGAATTTGGCGTATCTATATGGCCGGCTCGGCGCACGCCTTTGAGCGCGGCTGGATGTCTATCTATCAGGTTTTATGCGCTAAACCCTTAGCAGATGGCACAGTGCCGTACCCTCTAACGCGTGATCATGTTTACGAATAAATTGAGCTTTATCTACCTACTCTGCCTTCTTAGTTTGCCTGTTTTTGGGCAGCCGGTAAATTGGGGGCAGTTTGAGTATGATTTCGATAACGAAAAGCCCTGGCTGGAATTGCAGACGCAAATGCCGGGCTACCCGAAAAACGACGATTTGTTAGCATTTATGGTGAGCCCGGTCAACACCAATAAATTTTACATTGACGCGAAATCCATCAATGTTGGGTCTGACGGCGTTGTGCGTTATACGCTGGTGATAAAAACTGCGGGCGGTGCCGTCAATGTTTCGTTTGAAGGAATACGTTGCGACAAGCGCATGGTAAAACAATACGCTTACGCGGGGACGAACGGTGTTTGGAGCAAGGTGCGCGACCCCAAATGGAGTGACATCGTGTTTAAAGAATACAATCGCCAACACCATGTACTCTACGACGATTTCTTTTGTCCTCGCAATATTATTATTAAGACAGCGGATGAAGCGGTTAATGCGTTAAAGTATCATGGCATGCATCCGCGCGCGTCCATGGACCCTTCGGCAGCTTATTAAGCAGGCTTATTGCCGCGCTATGTTATCACCATATTATCGCGATGAATTAATTCTGGGGCATCCACATACCCCAATATTGCTTCTATTTCCCCGCTTTTACGGCGCATGATTTGTCGGGTTTCGTGGGCGTTATAATTCGCCAAGCCGCGGGCAACTTCCGCACCGGACTCGTCTACGCATACGATCAATTCGCCGCGCTCGAAATTCTCTTGCGCATCGATTACACCAATAGGCAGCAAACTTTTTCCTTCGACTTTTAATGCGCGGACTGCGCCAGCATCCACGATCAATTGACCGCGCACCGGCAGATGATCGGCCAGCCATTGCTTGCGGGCGGTTAAGCCCGGGGTTTCTGCGCGAAGCAGGGTGCCGGAAGCTTCACCAGCGATCAAGCGTAGCAAAATGTTGGGCTCTAAGCCGCTAGCAATAATGGTGTGAGCGCCACTTTTGGCTGCGCAACGGGCCGCTCTGATTTTCGTTAACATCCCACCCCGCCCTATATCGCTACCCGCGCCACCCGCCATGCTTTCCAGGGACGCGTCCTGAGCGAGCGATTCGCTAATGAGTCGTGCGCTCGGGTCCCGGCGGGGATCACCTGAAAATAACCCTGCTTGGTCGGTCAAGAGGACCATAAGATCCGCTTCAATAAGATTGGTGACTAAAGCCGCTAAGGTATCATTGTCGCCAAAGCGAATTTCATCGGTGGCGACGGTGTCATTTTCATTAATGACCGGAATGACGTTTAAACTAAGCAACGATCGTAAGGTAGATTTGGCATTAAGATAGCGCTTGCGGTTGGCTAAGTCGTCCTGGGTTAGGAGAATTTGCGCGCTGTGTAAGCCATGTTTACGAAAACTGCTTTCATACACTTGAACCAGCCCCATTTGCCCGACCGCCGCCGCCGCTTGCAGTTCATGCAAAGCGTGGGGGCGTTTTTTCCAGTTTAAGCGCTGCATGCCCTCTGCTATGGCGCCGCTAGAGACCAAGACAATCTCTAGGCCGCCAGCTTTTAGGGTCGCAATTTGTTCGGCCCAGTGTGCAATCGCCGCGTGATCTAGCCCCACCCCGTTGGCAGTAAGCAGGCTGCTACCGATTTTTACAACAACACGTTTAGCTTGGCTGGCAATGCTCATATGTTCGCTTTAGCTTTTGTCTCCATTAGATGCGCCATAATTGCGTAGCTTAGCCTCTCACAACCTTCGCCCGTCAAAGCGGAAATTACGAAATATTTTGGAACCTGGCCAAAGGCGGCGACAAAATTTTCAACCGTTTGTTGCTGCGCTTCATTCGCTACTTTATCTATTTTATTTAGAACTAACCAGCGAGGTTTTTGATACAAGGCTTCGTCGTATTTGCGCAATTCCGCAGCGATGGCCCGAGCGTCGCGCACTGGATCTGCATTCGGATCATCCGGGGCGATATCCACCAAATGCAATAATAAACTGGTGCGGCTTAAATGCCGCAGAAATTGATGGCCCAAGCCTGCGCCTTCCGCCGCACCTTCAATTAAGCCGGGGATATCTGCGATCACAAAACTCTGATCATGCGCTACACGTACCACACCTAGATTAGGGTGCAACGTCGTAAAAGGATAATCCGCCACCTTCGGGGTAGCAGCCGAAACCTTACGGATAAAACTGGATTTTCCGGCGTTGGGTAGCCCAAGTAAACCGACATCAGCCAGTACTTTTAGCTCTAATTTAAGCTCAAAGTGCTCGCCTTTTTCTCCGGGCGTAAATTCTTTTGGGGAGCGATTCACGCTAGATTTAAAGTGGAGATTTCCCTGACCGCCGGCCCCACCTTTAGCTATTAATGCGCGTTGGCCATGCTCAGCAAGATCTGCAATAACGCGGCCATCGGCAAGATTGCTAATTACGGTGCCTACGGGCATGCGCAATTCGATGTCCTCCGCGCCCCGACCATAACAGTCGCCACCACGACCATGACCGCCGCGCGCGGCGCGATGCAGCCTAGCGAAGCGAAAATCAATTAAGGTATTTATATTGCGATCGGCGAGAGCATAAATACTGCCCCCTTTGCCACCATCGCCGCCGTCCGGCCCCCCTTTAGGTATAAATTTTTCGCGACGGAAGCTCGCGGAACCATCCCCGCCATCGCCGGCGACTACCTCGATTTTAGCTTCGTCTATGAATTTCATGAAGGCATCGCACTCAGCGCAAAAACAAAAGCCCTATCAAGGTGATAGGGCTGGGCGGGTAAATTGTTAAGATTAAAGCGCGACGATATTAACCAATTTTCGCTGCAATGCACCTTTGACTCGGAACTCGACCTGGCCGTCAATTTTAGCGAACAAGGTGTGGTCCTTGCCCATGCCTACGTTGTCCCCGGGGTGCATTTTAGTGCCCCGTTGCCGCACGATGATACTGCCGGCTGTGACAACTTCGCCGCCATAGCGTTTTACGCCTAAACGTTTAGATTGCGAGTCACGACCGTTGCGTGAACTGCCCCCAGCTTTTTTATGTGCCATGTGTAAGTCTCCTTGTTCCGTATTCCGTTTCCAAATAAAAAATGACGCGAAGGCGAGCCACAGACAGTATGAATAATACGGCAAGGCGAAGCCAACAAAGTCAGTTTTGATTTGGCAACGGAATTACTTTAAGGCAATGCCGTCTATGCGTAGCTCGGTATAATTTTGCCTATGCCCCTGATGTTTTTGATAGTGCTTGCGTCTACGCAGTTTAAAAATGCGAATTTTTTCGCCGCGTCCATGGGAAACCACGGTGGCTTTAACGGTTGCGCCATTAATAAGTGGCGCGCCGATGGAAATATTGTCACCGTCGGCGAAAAATAGCACATTGTCTAAAATGATTTCGCTGCCCACGTCGTTGGCAAGCTGTTCGACTTTTAAGGTTTCGCCAGCGGCGACCCGATATTGTTTGCCACCAGTTTTAATGACTGCGTACATAAGATGCTCGCTACGAATTTAAGTAAACCGCGGATTATACCTTATCTAAGTTTTCTGGTCAAAAACATAACCAGCACGCTTATAATGCGGTAAGCTCACGCTCCGGCGAATTAGCTAGTCTAATATGTGTCATTGAATATTGAGCTTGACACCTGCGCTCGCCTCTTCCTAACATTCTCTTTTTTCTGCTGAGCCTTACATGTTGATCAATGGTATACGCCATTTAATAGAAAGTGATTTGCGTGCTGTGGATGAAGTTATACGCGCGCGGCTTTACTCTGACGTAGAACTCATACGCAATATTAGCGAATATATCGTAAAAAATGGTGGTAAACGGCTACGCCCCACGCTGGTGCTTCTAAGTGCCGGGACTTTTAATTATCAGGGAAAATCGCATCATGACTTGGCGGCGATAGTGGAATTTATTCATACCGCGACCTTGTTACATGATGATGTGGTAGATGAATCCGCTTTACGACGGGGAAGCGCCACGGCCAACGCCTTATACGGTAATGCCGCCAGCGTGCTGGTAGGAGATTTTGTTTACTCCCGGGCGTTTCAAATGATGGTTGGCATCGGGCAATTGCGGGTTATGGAGGTATTAGCCGACGCTACCAACATTATCGCCGAAGGGGAGGTGTTACAGTTACTAAATAATCGCAATGCCGATATCACGGAAGAAAACTATCTCCAAGTTATTCGCTTTAAAACCGCCAAACTTTTTGAAGCTGCCAGCCGCTTAGGCGCGATTATCGCCAAAGCCTCTGAGGAGGATGAGCAAGCCATGGCGAACTACGGCATGCATTTGGGTACGGCTTTCCAGTTAATAGATGACGTTTTGGATTATTCCGGGGATAAAAGTAGTACCGGGAAAAACATTGGTGATGATTTGGCTGAGGGCAAACCTACTTTGCCGTTAATCTATGCCATTAAGAAAGCGCCGCCTGGGGAAGGAAAAATTATCCGTGATGCCATTTTAAAGGGAGGGCTAGACCAATTACCGAGCGTCATAGAGACGCTGGCTACGACCCACGCTTTGGCGTATGTGCGGCACCAAGCTGAGCGGGAGGCCGCCACCGCCCGACAAGCGATTGCGCATCTGAAAAATAATGCTTACAAAGAATCTTTGCTACAATTAACTGAATTCGCCGTCGCGCGAACCTATTAGTTAATCTTCGGGGTGTAGCTCAGCCTGGTAGAGTACTGCGTTCGGGACGCAGGAGCCGGAGGTTCGAATCCTCTCACCCCGACCAAGCGCTTTAAAAGTAAAAAGTAACTCATTTGTCAGGCCCTATTAGGGGAAGCTATTGGTTGGCTACCAATAAGGCTTGAGGGATGTGGCTTTGGATACTGGCCACCAACTCCGGACCTACACCAGGCAAGCTGCGATGTGAAACCCAAAGAAGGTTTAGCGGAAGATTGAAATTAGCGAACTTAACCTCACTCCCATGTTGATGCAAGATACCGGCAATACAATTTAGAGTGGCTTGGATAAAGTTCTCAGATTGTTCGCGCAGATGTGGAATTAGTATCATAAAGTCGCTTAATAAATTCCCTGTTTCGTCCCGCGTTGGTACCATCTTCCACATGGGCTGTGGGGATTCGTAGTTAACTTGGCTAAGAGACGATGACATCAAAACTAAGTTTTTCATGATAAATGCTCCTTAATGTTTGATGTAGCAAAATTGCTACTATGGTTCCCATTGTGGAGAAAGCAATCGAAGTTTTATAGGAAAAATGTCACCGGGGTGATGTGATTTATTACCCGATCCGATAAGTTTTCATGGGGGAAAATCATATAGATGGTGATTTCACTCAGGAATAACGTACTTGCTGAGCGAATAACGGGGCTGGCGGGACGGTGCAGATAATAGAAGGGCAGCCGGTATTACCGGGCTGAGCTCCTCGGTGCGGGTGTTGGCTTGTCATTTATATAGTTGATGCAATCGCTCCAGAACCTTAAGATGCATACTGGCAAAACGAACATAAAAGCCGTTTCTCAAACTTGTCGTCCGGCTTAAGACTTTCCCACAAAAGGGCATGCTATCCGGATCGTCCTCCAGGTAGATTTCAATATCACTAAATGCCGGGACCTGGTCACTACACCGGATTTCGCCACCGTTTACTGAAATTTTTACCAAGTGTCCGCGCATCGCGGCATTGCTATCATGCTTTTTATCCCGCAGCATGAAGACCAAGGGCACCTCTTCCTCTAATGTTTTTAATAACCCTTCCTCAGTGGGTAAAAACAGGCCATAGGCCCCTGCTATGCCGCCCGCCTCGTAGACGGTAGCAGGGTTAGCCAATCCCTTAGGGTGTATAGCCATGCGAGCGTCAATTCGCACCACGGCACCGGCTTCGGCTAGCGTGGCTTCGGATATTAGGATTTGTCCGCCGGCTGAGTACGACTCTAAACGAGAGGCGAAATTTACGCTGGTGCCCACTATGCTGTATTTCGATCGCGTTTCGGACCCAATATTACCCACAATAACTTCGCCTGTGTGGATCCCAATGCCCATTTTAAGAGCTGGTAGATTTGCCCGGCGATTTTGTTCGTTTATGGTATCCATCGCAAGCTGCATTTCTATGGCACAGGCAATGGCTTGCTGAGCATGGTCCGCACTCGGCACGGGCGCGCCAAAAAAAGCCAACAAGCCGTCACCGAAAAAATCGTCAATGACACCACCATATTTGCTCGTGATCTCAATCATAGGGCCCAGAAAGTTATTGAGCATGGCTAAGACCCGGTCTGGCGGTAGGCTTTCCGATATCAAGGTAAAGTCTCGTAGGTCGGCAAACAAGATCGTTATGGCACGCTGCTCGCCTTCACCTTTGAGGGCCTCTGGAGACTGAAGCAACCTTTCCACAACGTCGGTATCCACATATCGACCAAAGACATTTCGTAAGAGGACGTTGCGCAGCTCAAGCTCCTCGGCGAGCTTATTAATTTCATCATTAGAATACTTCAGTGATAGTTGTGTCCTTATGCGTGCGAACGCCACTGAAAAATCTATGGGTTTCATAATGTAGTCGTTTGCGCCCGATTCCAACGCGCGTACAACGTCGGCGCTTTCGCCTTTTGCGGTGACCATAATCACCGGCAATTCCGCCATGCTATAAGTCTTGCGTAAAAGAGACAGCACCATAATGCCGTCGATTCCCGGCATTTCAATGTCTAATAGCACAAGATCAAATTTTTTCTGCAAGATAATATTTAAGGCCTGCTGGCCTTCTTCGGCAACTGTCACGACATAGCCCCGCTGCTCGAGCCGGCGAGTTAAAATGTCGCGGTTTAAGGCGTTATCGTCAACAACTAACAGCGAGCCTTGGTCATTCGTGCGCATGCGAAGGACCTGCTTGAAGTAAGTTGGTTATTTTTCCCATGAGACGATTTATATCAATGGGTTTAGTATCATAATCATCACACCCGGCCAAAAGTGCGCGTTCTCGGTCACCTTCCATGGCGTGTGCGGATAAACCTAAAACTGGAATAGCATTGATAGGGCCGGCTTTGAGTTGAGCGGCAACTTGATAGCCATCCAGTTTGGGTAAGCCCATATCGAGCAGGATTAAATCGGGCATTTCAATTTGTGCCATTTTCAATGCCTCTATCCCGTCCATTGCCATTACAATTTGAAAACCTCTGCTTGTAAGGCGGCGGCTGAGCATATCACGGTTTAGTTCATTATCTTCCACTAAAAGTATTTTTAACATTATGATAAACCTTAAGTTCTAGTGAGAGGCAACGTGACGCTTGTAGCAGGGGAATGGGTCACGAGGTTGAGCATTTCTCTAAGTTCATGCAGTAATTCACCGCGCGTGAAATGGGCCTTCTGGATAATTTTCTGAACGTCCATATTCAGCTTTTCTATTTCGTGTTGGGTAAGATGCTTGGAAGTTAATACGATTAACGGAATATCACGCCAACGCTCGACGCTACGGAATTCTTCGATAAACTGCAGCCCATCCATTACTGGCATCATTAAATCCAGCAATACCAACTTGGGGGTGTGTGTAACGAGCCAATCTAGAGCGACCCGACCATTATCCGCTTCCGCCACCTGCCATCCTTCTTTTTCCAGCAGGCGCCGTAGAATTTCTCTTGCGTTGGATTCGTCATCCACTATTAGCACTTCCCCTGGTTCAATGTGTCGGCAGTAGCGCTCGATGGTTGTGACTAATCGCTCGCGACTCACAGGCTTAGTCAGATATTCGCTCGCGCCCAGCGCATAACCTAGATTCTTTTCATCAAGGATGGTCATGATGACTACTGGAATTTCAGCGAGATCCATGTCAGCTTTCAACGCTGTCAATACTGACCAGCCATCCATTCCCGGCATCATCACATCCAACGTAACGGCGTCGGGCCGCATGTCGCGAGCAAGTTGTAACCCAGTTTCTCCGTCCGCTGCGCTAACTGTCGCGAAGCCCTCGCGATTTAGAAAGCGCGAGATGAGCTCACGGGTGGCGGCATCATCATCGATCACTAGTATGGTGCTGCCGGCCCCAAGCCGCATATCATCCAATCGTTCATTCAGTTCTACCTCGACTGAAGTTTGATCGCTTAACACGGCGGGCAAAGGGTTAGTTGGAAGGCGCACGGTAAATGTTGAACCTTGGTTCGGTGTGCTATCTACTTCAACGCGCCCGCCCATCATTTCACAAAAGCGCTTGCAAATAGCCAGCCCTAGGCCTGTCCCGCCGTATTTCGCAGCGGTGGAAACATCTGCCTGGGCAAATTCCTGAAATAACCGTTGCATTTGGGTGGCGGTGATCCCAATTCCAGTATCGCTAACCTTAAACAGCAGCCATTTTGCTTGATTCTGCTCGAATGCGTTCACTTCCAGTGTAATAGATCCGTTTTCAGTAAACTTGTTGGCGTTACTTAACAAGTTAAGCAGGATCTGTCGCAGTTTGGTGATATCAACCTGCATAGTGCCAACATCGTCCCCGCATAAGAGGGTAAATTTGTTGCCTTTCTTTTCGATGATGGACTTAAAGCTCATTGCGATATCGCCGGTCAGCTGCTTAACATTCACACTTTCGTAGTGCAGATCCATTTTTCCGGCTTCGATTTTGGACAAATCCAGAATGTCATTTATTAAAGACAAGAGATGTTTACCGGAGGAATAAATTTTCTCCAGATCAGACAGCATTTGCGCTCTAGGCACGTTCGCCTCTTCCATTAACATTTCGCTATAACCAATAATGGCATTCAATGGCGTCCGCAATTCGTGAGACATACGCGCCAAGAATTCCGATTTGTGACGAGTCGCTTCTTTTAACGCAGAGTTAGCCTCTCTGAGTCTTTGCTGTTGAATTTGTAATTCTTGAGTGCGCTGAACTACTTTTTGTTCTAATCCGATATTTAGTTGTTCAATTTTCTTATACGCACCCAAATTAGATAGCGCTATAGCGAGCTGGTTGGAAAGCGTGCTTATGAGTCTTTCGTCTGAGTGATCAAGCTCGCGATCACGTTTGAGCGTCTGTACGGCCAGCACGCCCAAAATTTTTCCTTCGAAATGTACCGGGGCAATTAGCAGGGAGCGGGCATGAAGTTCGCCTGCTAAGGGGCTACAAATATTGATGCCTTGCGTGTCCGCTTGAATCAAACTGGTTTTGCCGCTACGGACCACTTCCGCGCAGGGGCCCTGATCCAGTGGAATTTTTGTGGCGCCTACCGCCTCGCGAATGTCCGGCGGGACACCGGCAATTTTGCCGTTTATCAAAAATTCTCTATTTTCATCTTTTTCAAAAAACATCGCGCAATCGTAACCCAGCTTTTTTGTAACGGCTTCCAACATAACTTCTATTAAATAATCGCGATCCAAGGTGGAGTTAAGCGTCAGACCGATATCATGTAGTGCCGATAATCGTGCCAATTGTTGCTTCTGGGCCTCGGTCATTTCCGCCAAAGATTCGGTCATGGAATTAAAACTGCTTGCCAGAACACCAATCTCGTCGCGAGATTCCACGACTACCCGCTGGGATAAATTCCCGCTGGCAATTTTCGTGGCAGCCGCCGCCATAGCACGTATCGGGCTTAAAATAAAACCCACTACAAACCAGGAAATACTGACGGCAATCCCAACTATAACCAGTGTTAAGAGTGCGCCGCTTAACAGAATACGGTGAATTTCATCGATGAGTTTTTGCGAAGAGAAAAGTAGTTGCACCGTACCGATATCACCTTGTTCCATGGCGGGGGTAGGCTCCTCGCCAAAAACCGTCAATGCTGCTGACAAGCGCTTATCCAGCGTGGTAGTGGCGCTCGCGCGTTCCACGCTTGCCGTGGTGTGGTACACGCCGATTCCGGAAAAATCATGTTGGTGTATTGGATTACCCCCCGAATCCGGCGCGTGATCCAATAAACGCGCATGCGCCTTTATCTGACTTAAAGGCATGCCCTCAGTTTGTTTGTAGCGTTCTACAAGAATTTGTCCCTGGGCATTGCTGATGCGTACATATAAAACGCTATCTTCCGCTAAAACCCCATCGGCCACCTCGCTTAATATCTCGGCGTCCTCTGTTAGGATTCCGTACTTGCTACTACGTGCCAGTTGTTTGCTAAAAGACAGTGCCCTTTTATTAAGCTCTGTTGTTAGTATTTCTTCCGATTGTGTCAAAAAACGCCAGCTTAAAACGCCACCAACGAATAAAATCATTACAGCGATAAACGAAATGGCTTTTACCTTTAAGGAAAACCGCCCGTATTTTTTTAGTAGGTTGGTTTGCGAGGGGTTCATTTTGGAGCGGCTTTATTGGTATACCACATGGGCGGAGTCGATCACACTTCTAGGTAGGGTTAGCCCAATTTTCTTTGCAGTTTTAAGGTTGATAGATAAGTGCACCCTTTTAGGTGAAATTTCATCTAGGTCTGAAAGCTGGAGTTGGCCATTTAGCAACGCCGCCGCTAGTTCGCAGCTCTGCCGGCCGACATCCGCGTAATCGGGATTTAAAGAGGCTAAAGCACCACCTTCCACAAAAATATCCGAGGCCGCGAGAAAGGGCAGACTATTTTCAAGCGTAGTTACCAAAAAATATTTAAATGATTCGGTCGTGACTACAGTTTCATCGGGAATCATCCATAAGGTATCTACTTTGCCTACTAATTTACGGAGCGCATCGGGTACTTCTTTTTGGGATGAGACGGCAACCGCTACAATTTGTAATCCTAATTTTTTTCCAGTGGTTTGAGCGTCACGAATCAAATCAGCCGTTTTTTCCGGGTCATAAATTACCCCGATAGTTTTTAAGCCCGGCAATAAGGTTTTGTAAGTCTTAAACTGGGATTCGACGGGGATATTCAGTGAGATGCCCGCAATGTTATTGCCGACGAGGCCATATTTTTTAGGCGTGGAAACCATGACGTAGAGTATGGGAAAATCCCGAAGCATGTCCTTAGCCATCCTGGCTGCCAGTAATCCCACGGCGAGCACGAGCTTAGGCCGGGCAGTGTGTATTTCCTCTGCCACTTGGCTTTGTCTGGCTTTGTTGCCGCCTAAGTTGTATTGAGTAACGTTATTGGAACAGGTTTCGGAAAACCCGGAGATAGCCTGATTATAAGGATTAATGTCATGGCTTTTGATTATCGCAATACCGCCCGCAGCCTGCGCACTCACACAAAAGCAGGCCCCCAAGGAGTACAAAAGCCAAGCCCGGGAAGCGCGCACGGCAGATCCTTCATATATTGATCGGAGCACCGAACGGCTGGCTAAAAACTCCGCTCCAGCGCTATGGTGCTAATTAGGTTTGAGCGTAAGCCTGAGTCATTTAAAGGAACGAGAACGTTCGCGGATAAGACATAATCTTTTGCAGGCCGCCATTTTATTCCCAACGAACCATTGATAATATTATCGCCAATGCCATCCGCTCTTTGATGGGTGCCGATAACGTCCAACGCCACCGTATAGTTCTCGCGCCCGTAGTCAAACCCCGCCACGTATTCGATACCACTCTTGCCGGAATTGTCCAGATTGAATTTGTAGCCTAAATTCAGGTGAGGCGAAAAATTGCCAAACGACCTAGCATAGATAAGATAAGGTCGCACGGTCGTATCTCCTGTCCCTAAGAAGTTTTTTTCGTCGCCGGTGCTCGTTTTAACAAGGACCGCCCCAGCCAAGTTGTGGGTATCGCTGCGGTGTAACTGGTACTTGGCTTGCAAGAGGATGTCCCCTATACCTCTGGCCTTGCCGCTGGCCTGGTCATCGGGGCTTTCGGGACCAAATCGATGCTCGCCGGGGGTCGGGTTACTGGGTGAGATTTGCAAAGTGGCATGACTGCGCACCTTAGCGCGAACATCGACATAGGGAATTAAGATGCCAATATCCAGATCGTCAGTCACGCCATACGTCGAAGCCAGGGACAAAATGTTGGCCCTAATATCAATATTAAAATTTAAGGCGACTTCATCAAAACAGGTACGCGTATTGGGTGGGGCTAATGAATCAGCGTCGTGTAACGCCGGGGCCTGCAAATTATCTAGGTCAGCACCTTCAAATTTGTCATACTTGAACGTGGTGTACGAAAGGTTCACGTTGAATTTGCCTTTGCCAACGGTACGTGGCCGTTCCGCGAAAATAGGACCCAGGCTTTCGGTTGTTTTAAGAAAAGTCCCTAGGCCGGGATCAAAGGCGAACGAAAAAGCGGAGGAAATTGAGCTAAAAGGAAAAATGCCCACTTGTGCGGTAATGTTTCTGTTTAACTGATTGATATTGGCTGCACTTTGCACTGCAAAATGGGCTTGATGGTCGGGCACTCGCCCGCAGGGGGAAGTACCGCCACCACCACCGCCCCCCCCACCGCCTCCCCCGGTGCCCCCGCCACCGCCTGCCCCCGTGGCGAGAGTGATACCATCGCCGCCGTAAAGACCCGGAATAAGATTGACTAAATCGGCCCGGGCGGGCGTTAAATACAAATTAAGGCACACCAAGCTCAAGACATTAAAGACACGTGTGGTCATAGCGCTCCCGGCATTTTTCATCTTCGGTAATCTTAGCATAGGTGGAAGGATAGGCACTGAAGGTAGAAACCCCGGACCTCCTGACTCCAATAGTACAAAATAAAGCGGTTCGCGCCCATATAACTTTAGGCATAGGCCAAAAGTACTAGTGTCGTATTCGCGCTAAGCGCGAGTCGCTAACAATAGCCGCCTTTATACACTCCCCGTAATCCCACGCGAAATAAGCAT